>JAGCYV010000067.1 GCA_017960605.1 Bacteroidales bacterium
CGCGGCTTCTGGCCGGGCCTCTGCTGCTCGTTCAAGCACTCCTCGCGCTTCGCCTCCTACTGCCTGCTGGCCAAGGGCGACTACCCCGCCGAGCTCGACATCACGCTGCCCTTCGCCCTGGTGAACAACAACACCAGCAAGGACCAGCTGGAGGTGATGCCGGCCTACTGGTGGATGTACAACATGTACGCCATGGACCGCAACAGCAAGAAGTTCGCCAAACGCGACAAGCGCGTGGTGAAGGCCCAGCACATCGAGTTCGACAACCTGGCGCCCGACACCGCCGAGGAAATCCTGCACGGCATGAAGCAATTGAGAGCTTGGATGGCCGGCGGGTCCTCCCGCAGAGGATTGGAAACCACCGACACCGTATATGCCCAAGGCCAGGAGAAAGGCAAGCGCAAGACGGTGGTGCTCAAGGCCGCCGAAGGCCTCAAAGCCTACGAGGACATGCTGGTGTTCTACGCCATGAAAAACCTGGAGAACTGCAGCGAAAACGTATCAACCTATCAACCTATCAACGTATCAACCGACTGGGTCAACATCGGTGGGCAGCTGGTGGCCAAACAGGATATGGAGCAGCTGATTGCCGACGTGGAGAGCGGCAAGCTGGACAGCTGGAAGTCCATCCGCGCCCGTTTCGACGCCCTCTGGGAGGCCTATCCCGCCCAGCGCGAGGCCCACGCCTACGGCGTGCTGTGCCGTCTGGCCGGCGTGGAGACGCTCACCGACGACCTGTGGCAGCAATACCAGAAGCGCTACGCCGAGATACAGCAATACATCGAGGAGCAGAAGAAGACGAGCCGTCACAAGGACGAGGTGAACCCCTTCCGCAACATGACCTACTGGGACGACGCGGAACGCGACGCCGTGCTGGGATAAAAAGAAAGAGCCCCCGATTAGGGGCTTTTTTATTTCTCTTCGGGGAGGGTGATGGATTTGAAGCGCCGCTGCCGCTGTTCCCAGCGCTCGCGGGCATACTGCTGCATGTCGGCCACCTCGTCGCTCTCGTCGATAATCTCGAGGCCGAAGATGGTCTCGATGATGTCCTCCAGGGTGATGATGCCCTGGAAGGAACCGAACTCGTCGATGATGCCGGCAATCTGCTCCTTGTGGCGCAGCAGGTTGTCCCAGATGTCGGCCACCGACATCTCCTCGTTGAAGAGGGGGATGGTGCGCTTGATGTCGCCGAGGGTCTTGCTGAAATGGTCTTCGGCCAGTTCCTCGAGGGCCTCGCTGCGGAGCACGTAGCCGGTGATGAAGTCCTCCTCCTCGGCATAGACGGGGATGCGGGAGAAGTGGCCGTAGTCGTCGGAGCGGTAGAACTGCTTGAGGGTCATGCTCTCGGGGGCCGTGGCGGCGACCACACGGGGGGTCATCACGTCGTAGGCTTTGACATCGCCCAGCTTGATGACGTTCTGGATAATCTTGTTCTCGTCTTCGTCGATGACGCCTTCATCCTCGCCCATGTCGGCCATAGCGGCCACTTCCTCGCGGCTGACGGCAGCCTCCTCCTCGTCCTTGCGGGCGATGAGTTTGGTGAGGCCTTCGACGAGCATCACGATGGGATAGAGGATGAAGATGAGGGCACGGATGGTATAGGCCGTGAAGCCCATGAGACGGCGCCACTGGCCGGTGCCGATGGTCTTGGGGATGATTTCGGAGAAGACGAGGATGAGTATCGTGACCACGGCACTCACCACGCCGAAGGGGATGCTGCCGAGCACCAGGGCGGCCTGACGGCCTACGCCGGCGGCACCGATGGTGTTGGCTATGGTATTGAGACTCAAGATAGCCGCGATGGCGCGGGCGTTGTCGAGTTTGTACTTCTTGAAGACTTTGGCAGGGCGGTATCCTTCATCCTCTTTCATGGTGATGAAAGAGAGCGGCGTGGACATCAGAACCGATTCCAGTATGGAGCACAGGAACGATATGGACATCGCACCTAACAGAAAGACAATAAGTAACGTCATTTCATCAATAAATAATCGTCTGCAAAAATACACAAAAATCTCGACATGACGGGGATTTATTTTTTTGAATATCACCAATAATGGTGATTGCGCACATGCACGAATTATTGTATCTTTGCAACACATTTAACAAGACTACAAATCATGCTACTATCTGAACTACAGACCGGTGAGAAGGCCGTGGTGGTGCGTGTGGCGGGTCACGGAGCCTTCCGCAAGCGCATCATCGAGATGGGCTTCATCAAGGGGGTGACGGTGGAGGCCGTGCTGAACGCGCCGCTGAAAGACCCCATCAAATACAGGATCATGAACTTCGAGGTGTCGCTGCGTCGCAGCGATGCCATGAAGGTGGAGATTGTCAGCGAGAAGGAGGCCGAGCAGGAGATTGTCCATCACGACGACTACAAGCCGTTGGATGCCCCAGAATGTGACGCCATGCACCACATTGCCGAGGAGCGCGGAAAGACCATCCGCGTGGCCTTGGTGGGCAACCCCAACTGCGGCAAGACCAGCATCTTCAACATCGCCGCCCACGCCCACGAGCGGGTGGGCAACTACAGCGGTGTGACGGTGGATGAGAAAGTGGGCACCTTCCAGCATGGCGGCTACACCTTCCATCTGGTGGATCTGCCGGGCACCTACAGCCTCAGCGCCTACTCGCCCGAGGAACTTTACGTGCGCAAGCACATCATCGAGAAAGACCCCGACATCATCCTCAACGTGGTGGATGGCAGCAACCTGGAACGCAACCTCTATCTCACCAGCCAGCTGATCGACATGGACATCACGATGGTGATGGCGCTGAACATGTACGACGAGTTGCAGCGGAGCGGCGACCGGCTGGACATCGGGCAGCTGAGCACCCTGCTGGGCATGCCCATCGTGCCCACCACAGGCCGCAACGGCGACGGTATCGGCAAGTTGTTCGACAAGATTATCGAAGTGTTCGAAGGGCGCGACGAAGTGACCCGCCACATCCATGTGAATCACGGCAAGGTGCTGGAAGAGAGCATACGGCAGCTACGTACCGAGCTCTACGAACACGGCTTCAGCGACTCGCTTTCCACCCGCTTCCTGGCCATCAAACTGCTGGAGAACGACAAGCAACTGGAACAGTATGTGCAGCAGCGCGACCCTGACGGCAGCGTGCTGAAGATGCGCGACCAGATTGCCGACAAGTACTTGAAAGACAACCGCCATACGGTGGATGACACGGAGCATGTGCGTGAAGCCCATGCGGGCGAGGCCCATCCGCACCAGGACATCGAGAGCGCCATCACCGACGCCAAATACGCTTTCGTGCGCGGTGCACTGGCCGAATGCTACCAACGCAACGAGAAGAGTACGCTGCACCACCTGACGGACAAGATTGACGCCGTGGTGACGCACCGCTGGCTGGGCTATCCGGTCTTCCTCGTGGTGATGTTCATCACCTTCTTCTGCACCTTCGCCGTGGGACAGTACCCGATGGATTGGCTGGAGGCGCTGTTCGGCTGGCTGGGCGACGTGGTGGGAAGCGTCATGAGCGACGGACCGCTGAAGAGCCTCGTCTGCGACGGCATCATCGCCGGCGTGGGCTCGGTGCTCGTTTTCCTGCCCAACATCCTGATTCTGTATCTCTTCATCTCCTTTATGGAGGACAGCGGCTATATGGCCCGCGCCGCCTTTATCATGGACAAGCTGATGCACAAGATGGGGCTGCACGGCAAGAGTTTCATCCCGATGATTATGGGCTTCGGCTGCAATGTGCCGGCCGTTATGGCTACCCGCACCATCGAGGACCGCAAGAGCCGCCTGCTCACCATGCTGGTCATCCCGATGATGAGCTGCTCGGCGAGGATCCCGGTGTACGTCATCCTTGTATCGGCATTCTTCTCACAATGGGCTGCTTTTGTGCTCATGGGGCTCTACCTGCTGGGCATGGTGATGGCGGTGCTGATGGCCAAGCTCTTCAGCCGCTTCTTCGTCAAAGGCGAGAGCCTGCCCTTCGTTATGGAGTTGCCGCCCTACCGTATGCCGACGGCCAAAGCGGTGCTGCGCCACACCTGGGAGAAAGGCAAGGAATACCTCAAGAAGATGGGTACCATCATCCTCGGAGCCAGCATCATCGTATGGGCGCTGAGCTACTACCCCACGCATGAGGACCGCCGTGTGCAGGCCGAGAACTCGTACATGGCCAAGATAGGCAAGACCATAGAGCCCGCCATGCGCCCTTGCGGATTCGACTGGCGGCAGAGCGTGTCGCTGCTGGCCGGTGTGGGAGCCAAGGAGGTGGTGGCCAGCACAATGGCCGTGGTATATGCCACGAGCAGCGACGAGGCCGAACTATTGGAGGAGGATTTTGAAAGCGCTGAGGGTGAGAGCCGCATCAGTGAGCTGATACGCAACAACATGACACCCATGAGCGCCATGTCGATGCTGCTCTTCATCCTGCTCTACATGCCCTGCGTGAGTACCATCGTGGCCATCAAGAACGAGAGCGGCAAATGGAAATGGGCACTCTTCACCGTGGCCTACACCATCGGCCTGGCATGGATAGTCAGCACGTTGTTCTACCAAATAGGATCCTTATTACTATGATACAGACAGTCATTGTAGGAGTTATTGTGGCGACGGCATTGTTCTTTGCCGGCCGGCGAATCACGCGTACCGTCAAGGGCAAGGGGGGCTGCGGATGCGGCTGTGACAGTTGCCCATACAAAGGGGATTGCAATAAAAAAGAAGCCGATACCTGATGTATCGGCTTCTTCGTTTGAAGTGACCCTGCTGCGACTCGAACGCAGGACCTAGAGTTTAGAAGACTCTCGCTCTATCCAGCTGAGCTACAGGGCCATTTGGTGGTTAGTGGTCAGTGTTTAGTGAGGCTGATGTCAATAACCCATAACCTATAACCTTTACCTTGTCGGGACACCCAGATTCGAACTGGGGATCTCCTGCTCCCAAAGCAGGCGCGATAACCGGACTTCGCTATATCCCGATAAAAAAAGACGCCTTC
>JAGCYV010000068.1 GCA_017960605.1 Bacteroidales bacterium
ACCAAGAACAACCCCATCCTCATCGGTGAGCCAGGTGTGGGTAAGACGGCCATCGCCGAAGGCCTGGCACAGCGTATCGTCAGCGGAGATGTGGCCGAGAACCTGAAGAGTAAAACCATCTACTCGCTCGACATGGGTGCCTTGATCGCCGGCGCCAAGTACAAGGGCGAGTTCGAGGAGCGACTGAAGAGCGTCATCCGTGAAATCAACGAAGCCGATGGCGAGATTATCCTCTTTATCGACGAAATTCACACCCTCGTGGGTGCGGGTGGGGGAGAAGGCGCCATGGATGCTGCCAACATCCTCAAGCCGGCACTGGCCCGTGGCGAACTGCGTGCCATCGGTGCCACCACCTTGGCCGAGTATCAGAAGTACTTCGAGAAGGACAAGGCCCTCGAGCGTCGTTTCCAAAGCGTGCTCATCGACGAGCCCTCGGTGCCCGACACCATCTCCATCCTGCGTGGCCTTAAGGAGCGCTACGAAGTGCACCACCGCGTGCGTATCAAGGACGAGGCTATCATCGCTGCCGCCGAGCTCTCGCACCGCTACATCTCCGACCGTTTCCTGCCCGACAAAGCCATTGACCTCATCGACGAAGCCGCCGCCAAGCTGCGACTGGAGATTGATTCAGTACCAGAAGAGCTTGATGAGATCGAACGTCGTATCCGACAGCTCGAGATTGAGAGAGAGGCCATCAAACGCGAAAACGACCAGGACAAAATCGCCCAGATAGACAAGGAGCTCGGCTCCCTCCGCGAGCAGCGCGACCAGATGAAGGCCCGCTGGCAGAACGAGAAGAGCATCGTGGAGGAGATACAGGCCGAGGTGAAGAATATCGAGAGTTACAAGTTCGAGGCCGAGCAGGCCGAACGTGCCGGCGATTACGGCAAGGTGGCTGAGTTGCGCTACGGCCGCATCAAGGAGGCCGAGAAGAAGGTCGAGGACCTCAAGGCCCGCCTCAAGGAGATGCAGGCCGACAATGCGATGATCAATGAGGAGGTGGATGGTGAGCAGATTGCCGAGGTGGTCTCCAAGTGGACTGGCATCCCCGTGACGCGTATGTTGCAGAGCGAACGCGAACGCCTGCTGCACCTCGAGGACGAGCTGCACAAGCGTGTGGTGGGTCAGGAGGAGGCCATCAGCGTCATTGCCAACGCCGTGCGCCGCAGCCGTGCAGGCCTCTCCGACGGAAAGCGCCCCATCGGCAGCTTCATCTTCCTCGGCACCACCGGTGTCGGCAAGACCGAGTTGGCGAAGGCCCTCGCCGAAGTGCTCTTCGACGACGAGAATATGATGGTGCGTATCGATATGTCTGAGTACCAGGAGCGCCACAGCGTCAGTAGGCTCATTGGAGCGCCTCCAGGGTATGTCGGTTACGACGAGAGTGGTCAACTCACCGAGGCCGTGCGTCGCAAACCCTACAGCATCGTGCTGTTCGACGAGATAGAGAAGGCTCACCCCGACGTGTTCAATATCCTGCTGCAGGTGCTGGAAGACGGCCGTCTGACCGACAACAAGGGCCGCACGTGCGACTTCAAAAACACCATCATCATCATGACCTCGAACATGGGTTCCGACATCATCCGTGAGAAACTGGAAGGCAGCACCATGCCCAGCCAGTACGACCTCGACGAGACCAAGAACGCCGTGATGGAGTTGCTGAAGCAGAGGATACGTCCCGAGTTCCTGAACCGTATCGACGAGATTATCATGTTCCAGCCGTTGAGCCAGAGCCAGATACGCGATATCGTACGCATTCAGTTGCGCTTTGTGGCCAAGATGCTCGAGCAGAACGAGATCACCATCTCCGCCACCGACGAGGCCGTCAACCGTCTGGCCGAAGTGGGCTACGACCCCGCCATGGGTGCCCGCCCGGTGAAGCGTGTCATTCAGCGCGAGATACTCAACGAGATGAGCCGTCAGCTGCTGGAGGGCAAAATACACAGCAACGAGACCATCATCATCGATGTCATCGACGGCCAGTTCGTGTTCTATAATCCCTCAAACAAATAATAGTTTGTCTGTAACCGAAAAAGTGCGTATATTTGCAAAAGCGAATATACGCACTTATTATATATATTTGTTTGATTGACAAATGAAACGAGGATTTGGAAGCGACAACCATTCGGGCATCAGTCCCGAGGTGCTGGAGGCCATCGCGAGGGCCAATACAGACCACGCGTTAGCCTATGGCGACGACGAATATACGAAGCGCTTGGAGAGTCTCTTCAAGGAGACCTTCGGCCCGGAGGCACGGGTCTATCTGGTGTTCAACGGCACCGGAGCCAACGTGCTGTGCATCGATGCCATGTGCCGCTCGCACGAGGCGGTGGTGTGTGCCGAGACGGCGCATATCAACGTCGATGAGTGTGGTGCCCCGCAACGGGTGGTGGGCTGTCGTCTTTTAACAGTCGATATCCCCGACGGCAAGCTTACTCCCCAACTGGTAAAGACGCGTCTGCATGGCTTTGGATTCGAGCACCATTCGCAGCCCAAGGCCATCAGCATCAGCCAACCTACCGAGCTGGGCACGCTCTATACGCTGGAAGAGATAAAGGCGTTGGCCGACCTCGCGCACTCATACGACATGTACCTGCACATCGACGGTGCCCGCTTGGCGAATGCTGCTGTCGCCCTCGGCTGCTCGTTCAGAGAGATGACCACCGACCTCGGCGTCGATGCCCTTAGCTTCGGAGGCACCAAGAACGGCCTGCTGATGGGTGAGAGTTGTGTGCTGCTCAATCCGGCATTAGACAACGATATGCTCTACCGACGCAAGCAGATGACCCAGCTGGGTAGCAAGATGCGCTTCATGGCGGCCCAGATGGAGTGCTATTTAGAGACTGGCATCTGGCGCAGAAATGCCGAGCACAGCAACCGTATGGCGCAGCTGCTGCGGGCCGAGGTGGAGAAGGTCGAAGGGGTGAAGATTATGTACCCTGTGCAGGTAAACAGTGTCTTTGTGCAGTTGCCCCGCAAGGTGTGGAAACGGCTGCAGGGATGCTACTTCTTCTACGACTGGGACGAGGCCGCCGACGTGGTGCGCTGGATGTGTTCGTTTGACACAACCGAAGATGATATTCGCTCATTTGTCAATGTATTAAAAGAGGAACTATGCAGAAAGTAAGACTAGGTCGCAGTGGACTTGTGGTGCCGCGCAACGGATTCGGGGCGTTGCCCATACAGCGCATTCCGATGGAGGATGCCGTATGGTTGATACGACGCGCTCTGGACGGCGGCATGTACTACTTCGACACCGCCCGTTTCTATACCGACAGCGAGGAGAAATTGGGTGTGGCTCTTGAAGGACGCCGCCACGATGTGATCATCAGCACCAAGACGGGTGCCACCACGGTGGAGGGCTTCTGGAAAGACCTGGAGACGAGCCTGCGCCTGCTTAAGACCGACTATATCGACCTCTATCAGTTCCACAACCTGCCCTTCTGCCCCCGCGTCCCCGCGGCGGGGAATGACAAAGAGGCGGAACAGTCTGTTCGACTTTATGAGGCGATGCTGGAGGCGCAGCGGCAGGGGAAGGTGCTCCATATCGGCATTACGAACCACCGTCAACGGGTGGCGATAGAGGCCATTGAGTCAGGCCTGTATGAGACGCTCCAGTATCCCTTCAGCTATCTGGCCACGGAGGCCGACATCAACATTGTGGAGCGCTGCCTGAAAGCTGGTATGGGCTTCATCTGCATGAAAGGCCTCAGCGGCGGACTCATCACCCATTCGGCAGCGGCCTATGCCTGGCTGGCACAGTACGAGGTGGCTCCCATCTGGGGCATCCAGAAAGAAAGCGAGCTGGACGAATGGCTTAGTTATCAGAATAATCCGCCGGTGCTGACCGACGAGATGCGGGCACAGATAGAGAAAGACCGCCGTGAGCTCTGTGGCGAGTTTTGTCGCGGGTGCGGCTACTGCCAGCCCTGCACCGTTGGCATCCAGATCCAAGACTGCAACCGCATGAGCCTCTTCCTGCAACGGGCGCCCCATAGCGTCTATGTCACAGAGGAGTGGAGGAAGGAAATGGACAAGATTGACCTCTGTTTAAACTGCGACCTCTGCAAGAGTCGCTGCCCCTACGGCCTCGATATCCCCAACCTCCTCGTTAAAAACAAAGCCGACTTCGACCGCGTGTGGAACTGCCTTTAACTTTTAAAGTATGGCGTTTTACTTTTAACTTTTAACTTTTAACTTTCAACTTGAATCCGATAGCACATATCGAGACTCCCTTCAGGGACAAGTTCGGGGTGCCGCGTCAGGCGGGATTGATTGATTATGAGGCCCGTGTGGTATTTGAGCCATCCTACCGTGTGGCGGAAGCCGTCCGTGGACTCGAGGAGTTTGACTACATCTGGTTGCTGTGGTTCTTTCATCTTTCACCTCTCACCTCTCACCTCACAGTCCGCCCCCCAAGATTGGGCGGGAACCAACGGATGGGTGTCTTTGCCACCCGCAGCCCGTTCAGACCGAACCCGATAGGATTGTCATGTGTCAGGTTGCTCAAGGTTGAACCGGGGCCGGTACTGGTCGTGTCGGGAGCCGACTTGGTGGATGGAACTCCGATATGGGACATCAAGCCCTATATTGCTTATGCCGACAGCCATCCTGAAGCTCGATGCGGATTCGCGCAAGAGGCCCCTGCGGCAACACTTGAAGTGGTTGATGGCCACGGAGAGTTGCTGCAACTGCCCGAGGAGAGCCGACAAGCGTTGGTAGAATGTTTGCGTCAAGATCCGAGACCTCACTACCAGCACGATGCCCGACGGGTCTATGCGATGCCCTTCGACCGATGGGAAGTCCGATTCCGCGTGAACGGGAGCCAATGTTCGGTAGTCAGTGTTAAATAATCTTAACACGACAACAAAAACATCC
The DNA here is from genome assembly GCA_017960605.1 of Bacteroidales bacterium. Classification (GTDB taxonomy): domain Bacteria; phylum Bacteroidota; class Bacteroidia; order Bacteroidales; family P3; genus Colimorpha. The sequence goes on from JAGCYV010000068.1 coordinate 4,879, forward strand.
TGCACAGTATCTATATCCACGTAATGCCGACCGACTACACAGAGATGCTCGAAGGTTGCCGCCGTCGTAACCGGCAGGCACAGAAAGCCCTATACGACACCTTCGCCCCGATGGCCATGGGTCTCTGCATGCGATACGCACGCAACCGAGCCGAAGCCGAAGACTGGCTCCAGGACGGCTTTGTGAGAGTCTTTGAGAAAATAGGGCAGGTGAGAGCCCCCGAGCAACTCGGAGCTTGGATATACAGCGTCGTGATGCACGTGTGCATCAAGCAGTGGCGCAAACAACGGCTGCCGATGGCGGGTGATGGAGAGGAACCGGAACTGGCGGAGTTCCCGACCGACCCGTTCGCCAACGAAGAAGTGGTGCTGGCATTGCAGCAGATAGCTCCGCAACAACGTGTCGTATTCAACCTGATGGCCGTGGAAGAATACAGCTATCAGGAGGCGGCACACGAGCTGAAATGCTCCGAGGCCAACGTGAGGGCACTCTATTCGAGAGCCAAAAGCCGACTGAGAGAAATCCTGAAACCTGGGAGCCCCGAAAGTTGAGCGCACAGAAAGCTTGCTTTCTTTGCCGAAATGCAGGGGTGAAGACGAAGTCAAAATTGAAAAACCGGAAACCTGAAACTTGAAACTGAACACAGATATGAACCTGAAAGACTACAGAGAGGCACCCGATGCGGGGCTGTTCGAGAAGATAGAACGGCGGCTGGCTGTGCGCCGTGCATGGAAAGTGGCTGGAGTGGTCGCCGCAGTCGCTGCCATTTCGGGAGTGGGAGTGTGGTACCTTGCGGCCGACCGCCCCGAATCCGTGAGTCAGCTGGCAACGACGGTCGTCGATGATTCGCCGATCAACCTGCCCGCTGGGAAATCCCCTGTCGCCGAAGAGACATCGACAATCGCCCTCGTGCCTTCCGCCACGATGGAAGAGAGCCTCCCTGATCCCAACAGCTTGGTTATGGCTGCCGAAGAAGAAACAAAACCGATCTCGGTGCAGGAAGTCCCGATTGCCGCAGGTCTCGAGACCCCTCCTTCACCCAGGGATGTGCCTCTGGAAAACAGCGGGGTCGCCGAAGCGGAAGTCGAAAAAGCTGGCAACCAGTCGGCTCAGACAGAGTCAGTCCCCAAAAGCAAAGCCAACCAGCCATCCGGCAGTCAGGCACACTATGACAACATCCTTTGGGCTCCCAACGCCATTGCCCCCCTGTCCGACGACGAACGCAACCGCGAGTTCGGAGTCGTCGCCACCAGCGAAATCACCCATTTCCAGATGTTCATCTTCAACCGGGGAGGCCGTCAGGTCTTCGTCACCAACGACATCAACCAGAAATGGGACGCCACCTTCGAAGGCCGTCCGCTGCCCCAGGGAACCTACGTCTGGGTGGCCAAGTTCCGTGACACCGAAGGAAATCTTCGCCAGGAAAAAGGTACGGTGACAGTCATCCGATAAACAAAAAAATACCCATCTTCACAATACCTAATCCGATTGTTTTTAGCAGGTTATGTTCTGCTTGAACAACCGGCATTTTATATTTTGTTCTTTTGTTTAAAAAAAAGTTGTACTTTTGCACTTCGAAATAGCGAGGGTTATTCTATCGCTGAGCCGAAGGGCTGAGAGGAAAGTCCGGGCAGCACGAGCCACCATGCTTCCTAACAGGAAGGGGCTTTGTCCTTAAGGACAAGGTAACAGAAAGCGCCACAGAAAACAAACCGCCGTTCCGTCGCCAAGGTGCTAACTTCAGGCGAGGGCACGGTAAGGGTGAAAACGCGGGGTAAGAGCCCACGACGTGACTTGGTGACAGGCACGATGGCACGGGAGCGTAAGTCGAGTGCAGAGCAAGTCTGCTTGTTTTGCCGAGATGTAGCGACCTGGCCGAATGGCACGGGAGCGTAAGTCGAGCGCAGAGCAAGTTTGCTTGTTTTGCCGAGATGTAGCGACCTCGCCGAATGGCAAGCCTCATGGGCTGAAAGACCATATAGACCGGCAGTTTTAAAGGCAGGCTCGCCTGAGTAGAGATGCCGGAGGGTAGGTCGATTGAGGCCGTCGGCGACGGCGGTCCAAGATGAATGATAGAACGCGACAGAACCCGGCTTACAGACTTTCGCTATTTTGCTTTAGAAACATAGAAACGTGAAAAAGATACACATCCTCATGCTGACGGCCGCCCTTGTCCTGGCGGCCTGTTCGGGGCAGTACAAAGGAATGCCCCGCGAAGAAGTGTTGGCCTATCAGACCAACTCCACCTATGGAGAGCTCTATTCGCTGGCAGAGGCCTATGCCCAATCCATCAATGCCGCCGTGAAGGACGACACGTTGCATCCGGGCATGTATGCCGACTACGGCGTCACGCTGGCTCTGATGGGCCATCGTGCCGAAGCATGCCGCATGCTCAATGCCGAGATGAAGGCATTCCCTGAAAGCCGCGGGATGGTGAATCGCATCAAGCGTCATCTGATGCCCGACCTCATGAGTGACACCCTCTTCTCCTTCGCTGCCGATACCGCACAACTTGCCCTGTGGGCCTACGACTCAATCAGCGCCTTACGTCCGCTGGCATCTGTCGCTTCCGTCATCGACAGCACCGACCGAGAGTGGATTAGCCGACAGACGCCCACCGATTCGGTGGAGATACCCATCCGCCTTTCCGCCAACCAGAAACGTGAAATGCTGGAGCAGCAACAGCAGGAAGCCGCACGTCTGCGCAAAGCCAGAGAAGATTCGATTGCCGCTGCCAAGCAGGCCAAGATAGATGCCCGCAAACAGGCCAAAACGGACAAAGAAAAGGCCAAAAAGGAGAAGGTGAAAGCCAAGAAGCAATCCGACAAGAAAAAGAAACAGTTGGAAAAACAGAAGAAGAAAGAGCGTGAACAGTTGGCTGCGGAGAAAAAGAAACAACAGAAGCAACAGGCTGCCGAGAAAGAACGTCAGAAGAAACAACAGGCAATAGAGAAGGAGCAACAGAGACAGCAGCAGGCTGCTGAAAAGGAGTCCCAGCGCAAGCAGCAGGCAGCCGAGAAAGAGGCTCAACGTAAACAGCAGGCCGCAGAGAAGGAGGCCCAGCGCAAGCAGCAGGCAGCCGAGAAAGAAGCCCAACGCAAACACAAGAAAGGAGGCGACCAATGAGGAAATACCTGTGGCTGGTGATGCTCCCGTTGTTGCTGACGGGATGCAAGGGACAGAAGAAAATGTCGTTATACGACGAGGTTTATAAGGAACGACCTGCAACGATATACATAGCACCGTTGGACGACCGTTCGGAACGGCGCCCGATGCGTACTCTCGACGACTCCATCTATAACGCTTCGCTCAATATCGCCACCAAGCAACTCTACCTCACCGCTTCCGACCCGCTGGTTTTCAACGGCTACTATGTACTCGGTCCATTAGCATCGGCCCAATTGGCCGCCACCGAAACCCGTACAGGTCGGCAATTGCGGAATGACAATATCAGCGACTACCATTCCGAACTGGGAATCGACGCAGTGCTCTTCATCACACTGCACAATTGGAGCGAGACTCCGGTTTCGTGGAAGGCCGAGATAGAATATACCCTTCGTTCGACCCACACCGGCAACGAGGTGATGCATGTCATTGTAAAAGCGTCCAAGCAGTTGCAGACCGATTTCAAAGGTAATCCGAAACCCTTGGGAGTGGAGCAGGATTTCGCCAAGAAATACGGCTGTGACTTGGAGACAGCCCAACGCTGCCGCCTGGTGGAGGTGACCAACCAGTATGTGCTGAAAGACCTGCCGTCGGGCCGTCGCAGTCGAGGAAACTCCATCGAGCGTTATGTGGTCTCTCATCCTGAATACTTCAATCTCAACATCAACCCCAATGGAGGGGTCGAACTGATCAGGTCGAATGAAAATTGAAGTCTCACTCTCTCCGGCGCTCTATCCTTACCGTACTCTGATTTCCGGCCATGTGACTGTGGCCATTGACCTTTTGCGTGCCACTACGGCTGTATGTGCTGCTTTCCAGGCAGGATGCACCGAGGTGGTGCCGTTGGACAGCCTCGAATGCTTGCCAGCCTATCGCAAACAGGGGTACCAACTGGCCGCTGAGCGAAACGGAAGCAAAGTGGGGGATGCCGAGTTCGGAAACTCTCCCACGGAATATCTGCGAAATGATATGAGCGGTATCCGCTTGGCTTACAGCACCACCAATGGCACGGTGTGTATCCTTAAGGCGGCCGATGCCGACCTTACGCTTGTGGGCTCTTTCTCCAATCTTTCCACTTTGTCACAACGTCTCAGAGAAGAGCAACGTGATGTGATTTTGCTGTGCAGTGGATGGAAGAACGACTTCTGCATCGAAGATACCCTCGTGGCCGGAGCTGTCATTGAGAAACTTGCCGATGTGGCTGAACCCTGTGGCGACGCAGCCAACATGGCTCTTGCCCTTTGGACTTTGGCCAAGGACAATCCATACGAGTACTGCCAACGGTGCACACATGTACATCGCCTCTACCGTTTAGGGGCAGCGGAAGATGTGCGTTTTGCTTTTCAGCAGGACACTGCTCAAGTGGTCCCCATACTAAAAAACGGCGTTCTAACCCTATGAAGCGACTGGTGTTCATATTGACAGTCATCTCTGTGCTCTCCGCACAGGCTCAGTACGACACATCCTCTGTGCGACAACAGTCATTGTGGGTACCCGCAGCAGGAACGGTGTTGCTGACCACTGGATCGCTTTTTACCTTCAATCCTTATTTGAAAAGCCAGGCGGTAAGTTTGCGGGATGCGGTGCAGGCCGACGGTCACCCTCGGCTCCGCTTCGATGATTATCTGCAATATGCCCCTGGGGCGGCACCGGTGATGCTGAACCTCTGTGGAGTGAAAGGCCGTCATGATTTCAAGAAGCTTGTACTGCTTGAAGGAGGAAGCTATCTTCTTGGGGTGGCGTTTCTCGAAGTAGGGAAGTATGGCATCAGGGTGGAACGTCCCGACGGTGCCAACACCACCAGTTTTCCCAGCGGGCATACCTTCACCGCCTTCACTGGGGCCGAAGTGTTGCGCCGTGAATACGGCGAAGAGTATCCCTGGATTGCCGTTGCCGGCTATGCGGTAGCCACTTTCATCGGTGCCATGAGGATATACAACAACCGCCATTGGGCGGGCGACGTGCTGGCCGGTGCCGGTCTGGGTATCTTGAGCGCCAGCGCTGTATATTGGTTGTTCGATTAACAAACTATGCGACTATGATAAAATTCAACAATTTGAAAGGAGATGTCTTCGGCGGTGTCACTGCCGGTATCGTGGCGCTCCCATTAGCCCTTGCTTTCGGCATACAGGCCTTTAGCGGTGTCAGCGACCCTTCGACAGCTTCTATAGGTGCCTACGTGGGCCTTACCGGTGCCATGTTGCTCGGTTTCTTTGCTGCTCTCTTTGGCGGCACCCACAGTCAGATTTCCGGTCCTACGGGCCCTATGACCGTTGTCACCGCCACTCTTGTCACTGGTGCATGGACGGCCAGTAACGGCAGTATCTCCGAGGTGATGCTCTCGATGGCCCTTGCGGCCATCTTCTGCGGCCTCTTCCAGATATTGTTCGGCCTCATCAGGATCGGCAAGTATGTCCGCTACATTCCTTACCCCGTCCTCAGCGGTTTCATGAGCGGCATCGGTGTTATCATCATCCTGCAACAACTTTACCCCCTGGTGGGCAAAAGCAAAGGCGGCTCCATGATCGACCTTCTCGTCGGTCTTCCGGAAGCGGTGGCTCACACCAGCATCACTGCATTGCTTCTTGGACTCGGCACAGTCCTTATAATCTACCTCTTCCCTTTGATCACCAAGAAAGTTCCCTCGACCCTCGTGGCACTGATTGTGATGACCGTCGTTTCGCTGTTCATCCATATGCCGGAAGGCTCCACTATTGGCCAGATACCTTCGGGACTTCCTATGCCTTTCTTCGCTAAGGAGGGTGTCAGCCTTGCTGGAATTAACTGGGGCACTGTCCTTGTAGCGGCCCTCATCCCGGGATTAACTCTTGCCGGCCTTGGAAGCATAGACACACTGCTCACCTCGGTAGTGGCCGACAATATCACCAAGACCAAGCACAACTCCAACCGTGAACTCATAGGGCAGGGTATAGGCAATGCCATTGCGGGCCTTTTCTGCGGTCTTCCCGGTGCCGGTGCCACCATGCGTACCGTCGTCAATGTCAAATCTGGCGGCCGTACCCAGCTCTCCGGTATGGTTCATGCCCTTCTTTTGCTGGCCATCATGCTCGGTCTCAGTTCCGTGGTCAAGTATGTACCGCTCTCTGTACTCGCCGGCATCCTTATCACCGTAGGGGTAGGCATCATCGACATTCGTGGCTTCAAGGATCTGCCCAAGATTCCTCGTGCCGATGCCGTCGTACTCATCGTCGTCTTCCTCGTCACCGTCTTTGTTGATCTCCTTACCGCTGTCGGCATTGGCATGGTGATCGCCTGTGTCCTCTTCATGAAGCGAGCCTCCGACCTCGTCGAGGGTGGCTATAGCAGTCAGGAAATGACCAATTTCGACAAAGAAAGCCCCTGGGCCGACGAGGGAGGAATGCCCGACACCGTGGCACATAAGATATATATCCAACGCCTCAACGGACCCATCTTCTTCGGCACCATCAACAAGTTCAAAGAGGTCATGCAGACTGTCCCCATCGATGCCAAGATAGTCATCATCCGCATGCGGCTCGTCTCTTTCATGGATCAGAGCGGACTCTACGCTATGGAGGAAGCCATCAAAGATCTGCAGTCTCGTGGCACCCAGGTCCTGATGACCATCATTCAGCCACAGCCCATGTACATGCTGACCACCCACAAGGTAATCCCCGGTGTGGTGTCCGAAGACCACACCTTCAAGACATTTGAGGATTGTACTGAATATCTTCGCAATCAATTAGAAAATAAATAATACTATGGGAAGAGCATTTGAATACCGCAAAGCAAGAAAACTGAAACGCTGGGGCCACATGGCCCGTACCTTTACCAAGATTGGCAAGGAAATCGAGCTTGCCGTTATCGCTGGTGGTCCCGATCCTTCGGCCAACCTCCGTCTCCGGCTCCTCATGCAGACCGCCAAGAGTGAGTCGATGCCTAAGGAAAATGTGGAACGTGCCATCAAGCGCGCCACCGAGAAAGACAAATCGGCCTACAAAGAGGTCGTCTATGACGGCAAAGGCCCTCACGGTGTTGCTGTTGTTGTTGAGACAGCCACCGACAACCCTACGCGTACCGTCGCCAATCTTCGCGCAGCCTTCGTGCGAGGCAAGGGAGAGCTGGGCACCATGGGAATGAACGACTTCCTCTTCGAGCGCAAGTGCTCCTTTGTCGTCGCTTGGCGTGATGACATTGATATGGACGAACTTGAACTCGAACTCATCGACTGCGATATCGACGAAGTCTTCCGCGACGAAGACGAGATCCTCATCTATGCCGACTTCGCCAACTACGGCCCCATTTCCAAGTTCCTCGAGGACAAAGGACTTGAAATCAAGAGTTTCAAATTCGAACGTATCCCCCTCACCACGCGCGAACTCTCCGAAGAAGAGCAGGAGGATGTGAATGGCTTGTTAGAGCGCCTGGAAAACGACGACGACGTCGTCAATGTCTTCCACAACATGGCGTAAGTCGAGCGCACGAAAGTTCGCTTTTGATGCTGAGATGCAGCCGTGTCTGCGCAGCAAACATGGCGTAAGTCGAGCGCTCAACGAACCCAACGGATGTAATCCTTCTTGCGGGGTAGTGCAGGCGCCGTTTCCTTGGCCGCATATCCCAGCACGCAGTGATCGATGCCTATGTAATGGCCGTCAATGCCCAGTTCCTTGAGCAGTTGACGGCCTTCTTCGCTCTCAAACTCCTCCTTCGCCCGGTGTATCCAGCATGAGGCCAGACCTACCGAATGGGCGGCGTTCAGCAGATTGGTCAGCACCGCACAGCCGTCGTACTCCGCCGTCACCACATCCGCATCCGCCAGCACCAGCAACACCACCGGCGCCCCATAGAAGGGGTCAATGTCGGGATTGGGCGTTCCACCGCGTTTCACGGTCAGGTCGTTCCAAATCTGAGCATTCATCCTCGACAGGCGGTCACGCACTTCACGGTTGGTAATTGCCACAATCAGCGGACTCTGCTTCCCGTGGCCCGTGGGAGCATAGGTGCCCGCTTCGCAGACGGCCTCTATCAATTCGCGTTCCGGCATACGGTCGGAAAAGGCACGACAACTGCGCCGTGCCTTCATGCATTCTATTACGTTGTTTGTCATTGTCCTACTGTCTCACCGTGTTCAGAATAGTGATGATGGCGGCAGCGGTGGCAGCCGTCTGGGTGATATTCTGCGTGTTGATATTCGACAGGCCACTTGAAGCAAGTAGCTGATCCACAAACTGCGTCGCGTTGGCCGACGTGATCAGGCCGGCCGAACTGGCAATCAGACCCGAGGTAAAAGCCTTCCGGTAGTCGCTGTTGTCCTTGTTCTGTTTCAAGTTGCTGTACGACGTCGCCAGAGCCAGCGCGTTGTTCAGGTTGGTCGGATTGCTCAAATCCACCGTCCCCGTGCTCTTGTAGGCACCATACAATCCCTGCACCGCCGTGCCGCAAGTCTGCCCCGAAGCCTGGGCCACCGTGTTGCTGCTCGCAGCCGCCGAGAAAAGGCTGCACGAAGTCATCGCCAATGCGGCGACGCACATCAAAAGAAGTCCTAATCTTTTCATAATCTGTATGTATTATTGTTTTCTATATTCTTTCCTTCGGATGCAAAGATACAAAAAAGCATTGGATTGGCAAAAAAAATCTTTGGTCATGCTTCGGTTTCCCTCAAGTATGACTCAAGTATGACTCAAGTATGACTAAAGTATGACTCAAGTATGACTCAAGTATGGGTAAGGTCTCCTGGAAGCGACCGACCAATACTCCCTTGTTACTCCCTTGTTAGGCCGTAGGTAAGCCTTTGTTAGGCGCTAGGGAGGGAGTGAAGTGGATTTTTTTGACGTAGTTGAAAAAAAAGTGTATCTTTGCAATGGTCAATTAATATCTTTAATCGAATGTAGAACGTTGTTTATCAGACATTTTTGTCTAGAAAGGAGGTGCTTTATGATAGAAAAAATCCAGTATGGAGCGCTGCAGTGGCTCGATGTGACGAACCCCAGCGAAGAGGATTTCCGCCTGTTGTTGGAGGACTACCATTTCCACCCCTTGGACATCGAAGACTGTCGGGGTACGACGCAGCGTCCGAAGATTGACGAATACGACGACTATTATTTCCTCATCCTTCATTTTCCTTATTTCGACAAGGACAACAAGAATGTACGCATCCGCGAGGTGAAGTTGTTCTGGGGCAAGGATTATATCATCACCGTCGGTAAGGCACACTGGGTGGTGAAGAAATTCTTTGACGAGATGGAGGAGGATTTGGCTGAAGCCGACGAGGAGACACAGGAAATGATGGCCACCAGCGACCAGTTGCTGTATCACATCCTGAACCGCTTGATGCTGGAAACCAACACGCTGGTGCAGCGCGTGGGTGCAGAGGTGGACTTGATCAACTACGATATCTTCAACCGTCGGGCAAGGAACATCATCGAGCAGATTTCCATCACGAGGCGCAACATCATTATGCTAAACACCACCTTCCGGCCCCAATTGCGGGTGCTGCACATGTTCGAGAGCGGCGGCATCAAGGGTTTTGTGGATCCGGAGGTGCTGGATATGGAAGACTACTGGGGCAACATCCTGGATCAGTACCAGAAGATGTTCGACTCCATCGAGGACTACGGTGAGTTGATTGAAGGCCTGTCGCAGACGTTCGACTCGTTGCTGACCAACCGCACGAACGAGATTATGCGGGTGCTTACCTACTTCTCGACCATCATGCTCCCATTGACGGTGGTGACCGGTTTCTTCGGCATGAACGTTGATTTCCCCTTCATGCCCAACACGACAGCTTTCTGGGTGATCGTCGGCGTGATGGTGCTCATGGTGGTGGGTCTGATTATCTTCTTCCGCCATCGGACCAAGCAGTGAGGGCGTTATGGATTATCAGTCTTTGAGAAACCGGTATCCCGTGTTTGAATACAAAGCCTACCACTGGAAGGTGGAGGAGGCGGGATTACGGCTATGGTTCGACTTCCGGATGAACGACATCGAGTTTCACCCCACAGCCTTGGTGGAACGCAGGCCATTTCTGGATTTCCAGGTTCCGGCCTCTGAATTGGACCGTCTGGTTTTCGACATCGGTATGATTGAGCTGGTGAGCTACTGGAAGTGTGCCTGTCCGCCGACGGTAAAGGTGCTGTGCGGGAGCCTCACCAACGAGCAAGTTGCTTTTTGGAAGAAACTTTATTGGAACGGCCTCGGCGAGTTTTTCTATACCAACGGCATTGAAGAAACGCCAGAGGCTTTTATGGTAGTGGAAAGCGGAGTGTGGAAATTGGATGACTTACGTGAACAAATGCTATCCACTACCCACTACCCACTACCCACTCATTACCTGGTGCCAGTGGGGGGCGGCAAAGACTCGGTGGTGACGCTCGAGCTGCTGCGTCGTGCAGGCAAACAGATAAGACCTCTCATCATGAATCCCCGCGGCGCCACCGTGGAATGTGCCCGAGTGGCCGGCTTCCCGATGGAAGAGGTGTTTGTGATACGCCGCACTATCGACCCTACGCTCCTTGAACTCAATAAACAAGGCTATCTGAACGGACACACGCCCTTCTCGGCGATGCTGGCCTTCTATACCCGTCTGGCGTCAGTGCTGAGCAGCATCCCCAATGTGGCGTTGAGCAACGAAAGCTCAGCCAACGAGGCAACTGTTCTCGTGCGCGACCAATGTGGAGCGAATGAGAATAGTTGGTCCTATGTGAACCATCAGTACTCAAAAAGCCTCGAGTTCGAAAACGATTTCCGGGAATATATAGAGGCTTCCACTTTCAATTATTTCAGCTTCCTTAGGCCACTCTCCGAGCTACAGATAGCCATGTTGTTCAGCCGTTTCACGGATTACCACGATGTGTTCCGTTCGTGTAATGTTGGCAGCAAACAGGACATCTGGTGCGGTCACTGCGCCAAATGTCTCTTCGCCTACATCATCCTCTCTCCCTTCATCGAGCCTGAGAGGCTCAATGCCATCTTCGGCAAGTCGATGCTGGATGATGGCACGCTGAGAACCGAGTTCTTGCAACTCATCGGCCAGGCGGAGACCAAGCCTTTCGAGTGTGTAGGAACTGTGGATGAGGTGAATACGGCGCTCTCGATGACAATGGAACGGTGGTATGCCGACCGTCGGCCGGCACTGCTGGAAGGTTACCGTCCAGTGCCTGTGGAGCGGCGTGTGAGACTGCATGGACTGTTGCCCGAAGGGAACCTCACCGAGGAAGAACGCAAGATTCTGTCGCAATGTATAGAGAAGAACAGTTAAAGGCTCTCCTCGAAGGGCGCCGCATTCTGATAGCCGGTTACGGCCGTGAAGGGCAGAGTGCCGAGCGACTGATAAAGCGTCTCGTGCCCAAGACTCGTTACACCATCGCCACACAAGTTGAGAACGGCAAGTGGAAGACACTGGGTGGCGAATGGCGTGAGGACTGGCCTTTCGACATGGTCATCAAATCCCCCGGCATCCCCAATTTTCAATTCTCAATTCTCAATTTTCAATTAACCTCTCTGACCGACCTATTCTTGCAGGTCTATGGCGACAAAGTGATCGGTGTCACCGGCACCAAAGGGAAGAGCACCACCGCCAGTCTAATACATCATCTGCTGCCGGGCTCCATCCTGGCCGGCAACATCGGCATCCCGCTGTTCGACATCCTCGACGACATCCGTGAGGACAGCATCGTGGTGGCCGAACTCTCCTGCCACCAGTTGGAGAATATCCACCGCGGTCCGCATATCGCCGTGCTGCTCAATCTCTTTCAGGAGCACCTCGACCACTACGAAAACTATATGGGCTACAAGATGGCCAAGATGCAGATTGCCCTCAGGCAACAGGCTGGCGACCACTTCTTCTACTGCACGGACAACGAGGAACTGCGTTCTTTAGTGGCCAGTGGTCGGTGGCCAGTGGCCAGTGAGTTGCATCCGTATTCGATAAATGAGATTACCGATGAGGAGAGGAAACTCATGAAGGCCTGTCCGCTGGAGGGTGAGCATAACTGGAGCAACGCCCTCGTGGCCTGCCGGGTTGCGGCCCTTGTGATGTGTCAGCCTATCTCAACTTTCAATTTTCAACTTTCAACTTTCCATGGCCTCCGGCATCGTATGGAGAAAATTGGCACCGTGGCAGGCATCACTTGGTACGACGACAGCATCAGTACTATCCCTGCCGCCGCCATCGCCGCCGTGCGTGCCCTCGGTCGGGTCGACACCCTCATCTTGGGCGGCTTCGACCGCGGCATCGACTACTCGCCGTTGGTAGAATTCCTGAAGGCCAACCCGATAAAGAACCTTGTGTTTGTGGGAGCCGCCGGCCGCCGGATACACTCAGCCGCTCAGCCACTCAGTCACTCAGTCACTCTCGTGGAGGATGACTACACAAAGATAGTCCCCTGGTGTGCCGGGCATACCCCGCAGGGTGGGGTGGTGCTCCTCTCTCCAGCGGCGGCCAGCTATGATGCTTTCAAGAACTTCGAGCATCGCGGCGACTTCTACCGCGAACAGATACTCAAGCTATGATTGACTACAAAGAGATTCGTCACCAGCTGCACGAACATCCGCAGACGGCCGGCAACGAGCAGTTTGCCCACGATTTGATTGTCCGTCACCTTCAGTCGCTCCATCCGACCAAGGTCTATACCCATGTGGGCGGCTACGGTGTGGTCGCCGTCTGGGAAACAAAAGATTCAAGCAATCAGACAATCAAGCAATCAAACATTCCTACCATCGCTTTCCGTGCCGATATAGATGCGTTGCCTATCGGTCACCGTTGCGGACACGACGGCCACACAACCATACTGTTACGATTGGCTGAATTGATTGACGAGAAAATTTCAACTTTGACTTCGTCTTCGCCCCTGCATTTCGGCAAAGAAAGCAAGCTTTCTCTGCGCTCAACTTTTGGGGCTCCCAATTTTCAATCCTCAATTTTGCTGCTTTTTCAGCCTGCCGAGGAGACCGGCACCGGCTCACGTGCCGTGTTGGACACCGGCATCCTGCAGCAATACGACATCCGCGCCATCTATGCCCTCCACAACCTTCCGGGCTATCCGCTGGGCACCGTGGTGCTATGTCCTCATACATTTGCCGCCGCCTCCACCGGTGTGGTCTATCGTCTCGACGGCCGCGAGACCCATGCCTCCACGCCCGAACTGGGTATCAATCCGGGACTGGCAGTAGCAGAGATCATCAACAGGTTTGATGGGTTTAATGAACATTCACTCAAGCAATCAAGCATTCAGTCATTCAGGCAATCAACGCTTATTTGCGTGAGGGTGGGGCAGCCGGCCTTCGGCACCTCCGCCGGTCATGGTGAGGTGATGTTCACCCTCCGTGCTTTCACCAATGACGCGATGGAGCGCCTTCTGGCCGATGCCAACAACGCGGTGGATGAGATTGCCGGCCGATATGGATTGACGGTCTCCCGCTCGTTGGTCGAACCCTTCCGGGCCACGGAGAACCACCCCGACTGCGTAAAAACCATAGAAAAAGCGGCACATGATATGCCGCTCAATGTAGTCTATAAAGATATTCCCAATCGCTGGAGTGAGGACTTCGCTGAATATCTGATGAAGTTTCCTGGAGCCATGTTCGGCATCGGCAGCGGTGAGCACCAGCCCGAGCTGCACCATCCCTCCTACGACTTCCCCGACGAGCTTATCGAGCCCGCCGCCCAATTCTTCTTCCGTCTAACCCTTTAACTCTTCCCCGTCTTCTTCTCCAGGGTGATGTAGTTGGGGAAGGGGACCTGCTGGGTGCCCACGCTGATGCTGGGCTTCACGCGGAGGCCCACCTTCGACGAGATGCCCTCGTTCGTGAAGCTGCTGGCGAAGGTCTTAAGCGACTCCAGGCCCTGCTTCGAGAAGAGGTTGCCCAGGTCCGTGTTTACCCCCAGCGGCACCGTGGTGGTGGCGCTCGGCAAGATGGTATAGGCCTTGGTGGAGACACCGTTGGCCATGTCGCTGCCGTCGATGGCCAGAATCCAGTCCATGGCTGTCATCGCGGCCTGCGTCGTCGTGGGGTTGGTGATATCCACGTTCACATCCATGGCCAGCGGCACCTGCTTGGTCTGGTAGGCCGCCACAAGCTTCACCACGTCGGTGGCTTGCAGCTGACCTTTGGCCAGATTCTTCACGTTCACCCCCGCCACGCTCACGTTCGAGACGTTCTTCAGGGAGAAATCGCAGTTTGCCAGGTTGGCCACGCTACTCATTTGGTTGGCGACTTGAAGCAGTACGTCGCACGAAGTCAGCAGGATACATCCTGCCATCGCTAATGCAAGGGTAATCTTTTTCATGCTGCAAATATACAAAAAAAGAATGACACGGCAAATAATTTTCAACTTTCACCTTTCAATTTTCAATTCAAAGAATCTCCCTCCCGTGCCGATGACCCCATCCGGACAAGGCCCTGTATAGCCTTTCACCCTATAATGACATGGTGTTTTTTTTATAGTCAATACTAGGTCAATACTAGGTCAATACTAGGTCAATACTAGGTTATAAGGGTTTGAAAACTGAAAATCAGGATAATACACTGCTATGATGAAGTTTTTTGCAGCGGTTCGGATTTTTTTGCGTACCTTTGCTGTTTGTTTTTGATTATTAAAAATAAAGAACCGCTATATATATCAGACTATTATGGAAGAGAACAACACTCAGGAAAGACAGTTGAATTTTCTCGAGGAGATTATCGAGACGGGATTGAACGAGGGCAAGTACAGTGCCATCCAGACCCGTTTCCCGCCGGAACCCAACGGCTACCTGCACATCGGCCACGCCAAGTCGATCTGCATTAATTTCGGACTGGCGAAGAAGTACGGCGGCAAGACCAACCTCCGCTTCGACGACACCAACCCCGTGAAGGAGGATACCGAGTATGTCGATTCCATCCAGGAGGACATCCACTGGCTGGGCTTTGACTGGGCCGAGAAGCACTACGCCTCCGACTATTTCGAGCAGCTCTACGAGTGGGCCGAACTGCTGATACAGAAAGGTCTCGCCTATGTCGATGACCAGACCCTCGACGAGATCCGCGAGGGACGCGGCACCGTCACCACGCCCGGCAAGAACAGTCCCTACCGCGACCGCTCGGTCGAGGAGAACCTCGACCTCTTCCGCCGCATGCGCGCCGGCGAGTTCCCCGACGGCGCCAAGGTGCTGCGCGCCAAGATTGATATGGCGCACCCCAACATGATGTTCCGCGACCCCATCATGTACCGCATCCTCCATGCCCACCACCACCGCACGGGCGACAAGTGGTGCATCTACCCGATGTACGACTACGCCCATGGCCAGAGCGACAGCATTGAGCATATCACCCACAGTATCTGCACGCTGGAATTCGACATCCACCGTCCGCTCTACGACTGGTTCATCGAACAGCTGGGCATCTGGCCGAGCCATCAGTACGAGTTCGCCCGCCTCAACATCAACTATACGGTGATGAGCAAGCGCAAGCTGCTGCAGCTGGTGAAGGAGGGATATGTCAGCGGCTGGGACGATCCCCGTATGCCGACCATCTGCGGCTTCCGCCGCCGCGGCTACACGCCCGAGAGCATCCGCGCTTTCTGCGACCGCATCGGCGTGGCCAAGCGCGACAATATCATCGACTACAGTCTGCTGGAATTCTCGCTGCGCGAGCACCTGAACAAAGTGGCCCAGCGCCGCATGGCTGTTCTCGACCCCGTGAAGGTGGTCATCGACAACTACCCCGAAGGACAGACCGAGATGCTGACGGCCGTGAATAATCCCGAGTGCGAGGCCGACGGAACCCGTCAGGTGCCTTTCGGCCGCGAGCTCTACATCGAGCGCGAGGACTTCATGGAGGTGGCGCCCAAGAAATACTTCCGCATGGCCATCGGCCAGGAGGTGCGTCTGCGCTACGCCTACTTTGTGACGGCCCAGAGCGTGGAGAAGGACGCCGAGGGCAATATCACCTGCATCCACTGCACCTACGACCCCGCCACACGCGGCGGCGACGCCCCCGACGGGCGCAAGGTAAAGGGCACCATCCACTGGGTCAGTGCCCGGCACGCCATCGACGCCGAGGTACGCCTCTTCGATCGTCTCTTCGCCGTCGAGGCCCCCGACGATGTGGAAGAAGGCCATACTTTCCTCGAGAACCTCAACCCCAACTCGCTGAAGGTGGTCACTGCCAAGTGTGAACCTGCCCTAGCTGAGTGGAAAGATGAGAGTGGGAAGTGGAAGGACGGTATCGTGCGTTATCAGTTCGAGCGCATGGGCTACTTCTGCGCCGACCGCGACAGCGTGCCCGCTGAGGGCAATACACCCGCCCGCCTCGTCTTCAACCGTACCTGCACCCTGAAAGACAGCTGGGCGAAGATTAAATAGAGGTGAAGAAGGCGGTGCCATATCTGTTTGTGGCGGGCGTGTTCCTGCTGATGGCGTGCAACAACTTGCTGACGCAGGGCATGTTCATGGACGGACTTATCTATTCGTCGGTGGCCGACAATCTGGCCCACGGCGAGGGTTCGCTGTGGCACCTCACTTATACTCAGACGAACGACACGGCGTTTTACGGTCACCTGCCGTTGGCTATATGGCTGATGGCGCTGTGGTTCAAGGTGGCGGGTACCAGTATGCTTGCCGCCAAGATGTATGCACTGCTGATGGTGGTGCTGTCATCGTTGCTGATGGTGGCCGTGTGGAAGCGGTTGGTGCCCGGCAATGCCTGGTTGCCGCTGCTGATGTGGTTTCTCATCTCCGATGTGGTGCTGCTGTCGTGCAATAACTTTCTGGAGAGCACGATGCTAGTGTTCGTGCTGGCATTGGTGTGGTTTATGCTGAAGGGAGGCTGGTGGAATGCGGCTGGAGGGCTGATGCTGGCGCTGGCGTTCCTCTCCAAGGGACCTACGGGCTTGTTCCCGCTGGTGTTGCCGCTGCTGCTGTGGGCTTTCGGCCTGCGCAAGGAGAGCTTCTGGAAGATGGTGGGGGAGACGCTGCTGGTGGCCGTTACGGCTGTGGGGGTGATATGGCTGTTGTGTGTGGCGGTGCCCGATGCCGCCTCCTACCTGCGGAAATACTATGATGTGCAGATTGTGAGAAGTCTGGCGCAGGAGGAATCCTCCCGCACCTATGTCATCGGGGCGCTCTTCGGCCGTTCGGCCATTGTGCTTGGACTGGCCGTGGTGGCGGTGCTGCTGAGCCTGAGGAAGGGTAGTCCCTGGAAGATGGACGGACAGCACTGGCGCACGGCGGCGATGCTGTTTGTGCTTACGCTTTGCGGCTGCCTGCCGATGATGCTCAGCCCCAAGCAGTACCCGCATTACCTGCTGGCCGACTTCCCGTTTATGGCTCTGGCGGCGGCGGTACTCATCGAACCTCTGGCCAAGCACCTTCAAAAGCAATTGGAAGGGAGTGTGGCTTTGGTTGTCTCGTTGGTTGTCCTGGTGGCGGCATTGGTGCTCAACGGCATGCACTACGGAAAGCCCGGACGCGACAAGGCGATGATTGAGGACATGAATATTATCATGCCTTTGCTGGAGAACGGCGAGACGGTGACCATTCCCGACCCGCTGGTGTTCAAGTACAACCTGCACGGCTACTATTATTTCTACCGCCATGTGTCGCTCGACCAGCACAACGCCCACCGGCACCTGCTGACCGACACGGACCTCGGAATGCGCGAATGGGAAGGGCAATACCGCGAGGTGACGCTCCCGACGAAAGAATACAAACTGTATGAACAAATAACAGAAACAATATGAACATTTCATTTGATTGGCTTAAAGAGTATGTGGATATTGAGGATATGATTCCTCAAGAGTTGGACGACCTGCTGACTTTCTCCGGCTTGGAGGTCGATAGCATGGAGAAGGTGGAGACCATCAAGGGCGGTCTGGAGCATGTGGTGATTGCGCAGGTGCTCACCTGCGAGCCGCACCCCGACAGCGACCACCTGCACCTGACCACCGTCGATGTGGGCGGCGAGCGTCCGCTGAACATCGTCTGCGGCGCCCCCAACGTGGCCGCCGGACAGAAGGTGGTGTGCGCCCAGATA
>JAGCYV010000069.1 GCA_017960605.1 Bacteroidales bacterium
CGAGGCGTAGAACTTCAGGGCGTTGCCGCCGGTGGTGGTCTCGGGGTTGCCGAAGAGGACGCCAATCTTCTCACGCAGCTGGTTGATGAAGATGCAGCAGCAGTTGGTCTTGCTGATGGTGGCCGTCAGCTTGCGCATGGCCTGGCTCATCAGACGTGCCTGCAGGCCCACCTTGCTGTCGCCCATGTCGCCGTCGATCTCGGCCTTGGGGGTCAGCGCCGCCACCGAGTCGATGACGATGATGTCGATGGCGCCGGAGCGGATGAGGTTGTCGGCAATCTCGAGGGCCTGTTCGCCGTTGTCGGGCTGCGACACCAGCAGGTTGTCGATGTCGACGCCCAGCTTCTTGGCATAGAAGCTGTCGAAGGCATGCTCGGCATCGATGAAGGCCGCGATGCCGCCTTTCTTCTGACACTCGGCGATGGCGTGGATGGCCAAGGTGGTCTTACCGGAGCTCTCAGGACCGTAAATCTCAATGACGCGACCACGCGGCAAACCTCCGACACCCAAGGCGTTGTCGAGGCTGATGCTGCCCGTCGAGATGACCTCCAACTCCTCGTTGGGGCGGTCGCCCAGTTTCATAATGGAACCCTTGCCATAACTCTTCTCTATCTTGTCCAGCGTGCTTTGGAGCACTTTCAGCTTCTCCAACTTCAAGGCATCGACGTCGGTTGTTTCTTTTGCCATAATGTTCAATTGTTTAATGTGTTATTATTAATCTTGTTTTTATTCCAAAGTGCAAATTTACGGAATAATTCCGACACGGCAAAATTTATTTTACCAAGCCAGCGGCCCGGCATATACGATGCCGCCGTCAGCGGAGAAGGGTGACCGTTCCGATGCCCGAACGCTGGCGGTTGTCCAAGTCGACAAACCGGTATAGGTACACGTAAGTCCCTTGTGGCTGGGCGACGTCGTTCGAGGTACCGTCCCATCCCTGGTCAAATCTTTCGGTGCTGAAGACCAGTATTCCCTGGCGGTTGTAAATGTACAGGTGATAGTCTTCCGGCGTGAGGTTGAAGTACCCTTTGAAGAGGGTGTTGGTCTCCTCGCCAGGGGTGAATACGTTGGGGAACCAGGCGTCGAGGTGTATGTCGAATGTGATATGGACGATAACCGTTGAGTCGCAGCCATAGCGGTCGGTATACGAGAAAATGTAATCGCCGGCTTCGGTCAGCACTGTAGTGTCAATCTGGTAGGTTTCGCCGGAGAACAGGGTTACTGAGATCTCCCGGGTGGTCGGTTCTACGATGTTCAGGTGCAGCCGGAAGTGCCAGATGGTGTCAATCTTCACCGAGTCGCGCTGATGCAGTTCGGCCACTTCGTCCGGCGCAATATCAAAGCCGTAGCCCGTATATCCCATGCCCTGACATATGGTGTCGTAAAAATCTGTGTAGATGTGTGTTCTCGCATGGAAGGTGACGTCGTCAATCCATACATAGTCATTGAAAAGATTGTATGGTATAAAAAACAAGTTTGTTGTGTCTGAGAGCGGATGGTTGCGTCGTTGCAAGGTGGAGTCGAGCCGGAATGCGATATGGCAGGGCGTCGGCAGGGTGTCGGCGAGAAGCAAAGTGTCGTAGTTCCAGTAGACGCCGTCGTCATCGGTGAGGTCGGTGGTGTCGGGCCGACGCTGGACGACGATGGTGTCGAGCGCATGAAAGGAGTATCCTATTTGGGTGGTGTCGCTCACATATCCCACGATAAGGTATGCGAATTTCTGTTTGCAAAAAATCCCACGTATTCCGGCCTTGAAAGTTACTTTCCCTGGTGTCTCTGCCAATGGTGGGCTGACGACGGTCTGCTGAAACCGGGTGTAGGAATCCACCCACCCATCGTGATTATTATCGCACTGCTGAAACCCGCACATGAGTACCATCCAACCCGTGGATCCCCATAATGCTGTATTACTGCCATAATTAAAGAGGATTTGATACATATTGCAGCCTGTCGGTACCTTTTGCCACAGTGTCCAGCAATGGTCTGTTCCCTGCGCCCCATAGATGGGTGTATAGTTTTCCCAGTAGCCTTCAAAATCTTCAGTGAAGGGCAGTTGGCGTGGCGAACAGTCCGACTGGGCATGGCTGGAGAGTGTCCACGATGCAATTAGCAGCAGTATGAAGAATTGTTTGTGCATGGCGGCGGCTTGTTTTGTTAGGGCAGCAGGTTGCGTACCCTCTCAGCGCTCTGCCGGATACGTTCCTCGCTGACGGTTCCGTCCTCCACCATCTGCTTGATGACCTTGACGGCGCGCGGCACCATGTCGACGTCGTATGTGCCGCCGTTGTTGCTCAGGCACAGCAGGTCGGCACCGGCCAATACAGCCATGCGGATGGCCTTCTCGAAGCTATACTGCTGCACGATGGCGCCCATGGCGAGGTCGTCGGTGACAATCACGCCTTCATACCCTAAAGTATCACGCAGATAGGATGTTATCTTGGGCGAGAGGGATGCCGGCAGGCCCGAGGGGTCGAGTTTGCGGTTGATGACGTGCGCCGTCATCACCATGCCCGGAATGTTCCATCCCCCAGAAGGAATTTTATCATGCAGGTCCTCTCCATTGACGCGGTAGGGGTCCAATTCTATCGGTTTCCATGTGTCGCTGACATCCACCAGTCCTTTGTGGGTGTCGCCTGTGGCGCTGCCGTGACCGGGGAAATGCTTCCAGCAGCTGATCACATGGTGCTTAGACAGATCGTAGTTCCACATCATACAATAGTGGCGCACCACGTCGGGATCGGCCGAGAAGCTGCGCTCGATGGCGCCGATGACGGGACACTTGGGATTGACATTCACGTCGGCCACCGGCGCGAAGTCGAGGTTGATACCCAACTCTTCGAGCATCTGGCCGGTGAGATCGGCATAATGGTGAACGCTGTCGGGCCCCATGGCGGCGCATTTCTGAGCCGACGGAATGGCCGGGAAGCCGTAGCGGGGACTCAGGCGGCTCACGTAGCCACCCTCCTGGTCGATGCCGATAATCAGTTTGTCGTTGAATGCCCGCAGCTGAGCACAGAGGCGTTTCAGCTGTTCGGCACCCTTGATGTTGCGTCCGCGGGTACCGGTAGGCACATCATAGTCGAACAGTATCACGCTGCCCACATGGTAGTCACGGATGGCGCTGACGATATCGGGGTTCTTGGCGGAATCTATCTCCGTACCACGAAAGCCCACCAGCAGCATCATGCCGATATTCTCGTCGAGGGTATATTGGATGCTTTCAACATCGGGAGGTACGCTATCATCACGTTGTGACTGTACCTGTCCGCAGGATACCAGCATTAAAGTGCAAATAAAGAGCGTACAGAAAGTCCGAAAGACAGAACTCCCCAATAGGAGTGTTCCATCACAATGCTGTGAGGAGGCCTTCCTACCCATGAGGTGCGTCCCATCACAATACTGCAAGGAGACCCGTAGGGCCTTCCTACCCATGAGGTGCGTCCCATCACAATGCTGCAAGGAGACCCGTAAGGCCTTCTTACCCATGAGGTGCGTCCCATCACAATGCTGTGAGGAGGCCCGTAGGGCCTTCCTACCACAGGCAGGGGTGTCAACCCCTGCACGCTGGACGGCGATCCCATCAGGAGCCCCGTAGGGGCGACCCTTATCAGTCATTAAACAAATACCTTTCATCATAATCTATATGGTATGCATCCAAAAACTGTTTGTATTCTTCGGCAAAAGTCCTTTTCTTGTGATGTTCTGCTTGATTACGTATATATTCCACCGTTTTGTCGAGCACACTCGGACTTACGGAAAACGCCCCATATCCCTCTTGCCACTCGAACATCTTATAATGTTCTCCTTGCATCTTTATCCATTTGCTACTTCCTGCTTTGATGTCACGCACATAGTCTGCAAGACACACTGTTTTAGGTAGGGCTGTCAGAATGTGGATATGGTCCGGCATCCCGCCTATCTCAAGTGCCATCCCATTGCGATGGTTGATGATACCCCCGATGTATTTAAACAACAACGGCAAGGTATCGACATCAATACAGGGACTGGTTGTCTTAACGTGGAAAATGATATGGAGGTCATTCTTTACGAGGGTATTTGCCATTATCGTTCTTCTATGTCACCCCTCTGGGGCTCAATGGTTGGTAAATTCATTGCAGGGGTTACACCCCTGCCTGTGTTCGTTCGCCCCTTCGGGGCTATGCTTCTTCAAACGGTATCCGGCCCACGATGCTGCGGCCGAGGGTGATTTCATCGGCATACTCCAGGCTGTCGCCCACGGCGACACCGCGCGCCAAGGTCGTGATCTTCACCCCCGACGGCTGGAGCAGTTTGTGGATATAATAATTGGTGGTGTCGCCTTCCATAGTGGTGGGCAGGGCCAGGATGACCTCCTCGACGGGATAAGGGTCGCCCGTCTCCACACGCTTCACCAGCGACGCTATCTCGAGGTCGGAAGGACCGATGCCGTCGATGGGCGAGATGACGCCGCCCAGCACATGGTACAGCCCCCGGTACTGCTGCGTGTTCTCCACAGCCATCACGTCCTGCACATTCTCCACCACACAGACGATGCCTTTCTGCCGCTTCTCCGACGAGCAGATGGGGCACACCTCGGTGTCGCTGACGTTATGGCAATGGCGGCAATGATACAGACGGGTTTTCAAAGCGACCAGCGCTTCGGCCAAGTCCTGCACCGAACGCTCGTCCTCCTGCATCAGGTGCAGGGCATAGCGCAACGCGGAACGCTTGCCGACGCCCGGCAGCGTGCTGAGTTGCTCGACCGCCTGCTCCAGTATCTTACTTGGCAGGTTCATCCGTCTTTTGGCTTCCTTCCACCTGCTCCTGCAGTTCGGCGAGTTTGGCCGCCGCCTCCTGCTCGCGCTTCTTGCTGCGCTGACGGGCGTTTCCGGCGAAGAACATCACCGCGGCCAGGATAACGGCCACCAATCCGGCGACGGTCACCACCACCTTGAGCGTCACGCCCAACCGCAGCATCACCAGCGCCACTACGTCACCCAACAACAGGGCAAGGAAAAGGGTCCAACCGAGATTCTTCATATCAGATTCATGCTTTTCTTAATACTCTCAATCTTGCCGTCGAGCGCATCGTTGGTCTTGTCGAAGCAGTCCTTGCAGCACAGCTCGCCCTTCACACCGAAGTAGAACTTAATCTTGGGCTCGGTGCCGCTGGGGCGCACGGTGATCTTGTTGCCCTTGTCGGTGAAGAACTGCAGCACGTTGCTCTTCGGCAGGTCGATCTTGGTCACCTTGCCGCTGACGAGGTCCTTGCTCTCAAGCACCTGGTAGTCCTTGATGCACACCACCTTCTCGCCGTCAATCTCGGCGGGCGGGTTGCTGCGGTAGTCGCGCATCATCTGCTGTATCTCCTCGGCGCCGCTCTTGCCCTTGCGCACCACGCTCACAAGGCCTTCCTTGTAGAAGCCGTACTCCTTGTAGATATCCACCAGCACGTCGAAGAAGGTCTTGCCCTGCTCGCGGGCCCAGGCGGCTATCTCGGCAATCATCGAGCAGGCGGCCACAGCGTCCTTGTCGCGCACAAAGTCGCCGATCATATAGCCGTAGCTCTCCTCGCCGCCGGCGATGAACTGCTCCACGCCCTCCAGCTCCAGTATCTTGGCGCCGATAAACTTGAAGCCCGTCAGCACATCGTAGATCTTGATGCCGGCGCGCGTGGCGATGTCGGCGGGCAGTTCGCTCGTGACGATGGTCTTCACCATGAACTCGTTGCCCGTCAGCAGATGCTTCTCCTGCCATTGCTTGACGATGTAGTAGAACAGCACGCTCATCGTCTGGTTGCCGTTCAGCAGCATCCACTCCCCGTCGGGGCGCTTCACCGCCACACCCACGCGGTCGGCGTCGGGGTCGCTGGCGAAGACGATGTCGGCGTCGATCTCCTTGGCCAGATCCACGGCCATCTTCATGGCCGCCTTCTCCTCCGGGTTCGGGCTCGGCGTGGTGGGGAAGTTGCCGTCCGGCACCGCCTGCGCCTCCACCACATTCACGTTGGTGAACCCCAGCTGCTTCAGCATCCTCGGTATGAGGGTGATGCCCGTGCCGTGCAGCGGGGTATAGACAATCTTCACATCGTGGTGCTTCTTGATCACCTCGGGATTGAGGCTGTTGGCCTCCACGCGGGCCAGGAAGGCCTTATCCACCTCCTCGCCTATGATGGTGATGTTCTGCTCGCCTCCGCTCATTTTCACATCGCCCACGCTCTTGATCTTCAGCACCTCGTCGATGACCGCCGTGTCGTGCGGGGCGGTAAGCTGGCAGCCGTCGCTCCAGTAGGCCTTGTAGCCGTTATACTCCTTCGGATTGTGCGAGGCCGTGACCATCACGCCCGTGTGGCACTTGAAGTGGCGCACGGCGAAACTCAGCTCCGGCGTGGGACGCATGCCGTCGAAGAGATAGACCTTGTAGCCGTTGGCGGCCAGCACATGGGCCGTGATCTCCGCAAACTCGCGGCTGTGGTTGCGGCTGTCGTGACTCACCGCAGCCCTCAGCTCTTTGACTTTCTGACCTTTCGACTCTTCGACTTTCCTCACATAGTTGGCCAATCCCTGGGTAGCCATCGCCACCGTGTATTTGTTCATGCGGTTGGTGCCCACACCCATGATGCCGCGCAGGCCGCCGGTGCCGAACTCCAGCGTGCGGTAGAAGCTCTCGTTGAGCTCGTTGGGGTTCTGCTCCGCCATCTCGCGGATGGCCTGCTTCGTGGCCTCGTCATATTCACCTTCAAGCCATGCTTTCGCATTCAGCTTGGCGCTCTCGTCGATAGGAAGACTGTTGATATCCATAAATTTCGCTTTTTAAGATTCTATTTTATGGTAACTCCGAAAACAATAAAATATTGTCCTCGGGTGTAATAATTTTCCCCTGTGTTGCTTTTACTCCCGCCTCCTTTTCGGGGGTCGCTTGTTACTCCCTTGTTAAGCCGTAGGTAACCCGTAGGTAAGCCGTAAGTAAGCCGTAAGTAAGCCGTAAGTAAGCCGTTTCCCTCCCGTTCTCTTCCCTTTTGCCTCAAGTATGACTAAAGTATGCCTCAAGTATGGTTCAAGTAGTGTCACCGAGACGCGAGCCAAGAGCGAAAAAATGCATCGGAAAAAGGCATTTTTCGTCAATTTTGAGGCCAAAAAGAGCCGTTTTTGATACCATCTGTCCCATTTTGAAGGCAGGAAAAGCTTGTGAAGTGCGTTTCGTAGTTTCATAATCCACTGTTTCTTTGCCATTTAGATAAATCGATTCGTTCAAGTGTGACAGTGTGACAGTTGTGACAGTTATTTTTAGAGGGTATCCTTTTCTTCATTTTTACCCATCTATTATCTATATATATCTTATTATTAATTAGTTATAAGAATTATAAGGGGAAATATCAGGAATAGGTGGTACCTATTTTTAACTGTCACAACTGTCCAACTGTCACGGGTCTTGGCTTAAAGTCTCCCCTACAAGGTTTTATGCTTTTGGAGCGTTACAGTTACAGTTGTTACAGTTGCTTTTTTTAAGATATCATTAACATTATTTTTGGTCAGTTCGGAAAAACTTCGTACCTTTGCAGTCGCAAACGGGGAGAAATCCGTTTGCCGAAAGAAAGCGCATTTTCGCCTTATCCTCAGATGTGAACTTCGACACTTCA
Source organism: Bacteroidales bacterium (assembly GCA_017960605.1). Classification (GTDB taxonomy): domain Bacteria; phylum Bacteroidota; class Bacteroidia; order Bacteroidales; family P3; genus Colimorpha. Next base: position 7,619 of record JAGCYV010000069.1, read on the forward strand.
CTGAAAGTAATGCAAAGGATATTGTGAATGATGATGCTCCAATTGGATGATATTCATTCCCGAATATATCCACATGTGGGGCTGTTCAGGACATCAATCATTTTGCATTACGGGGAGTCGAAGCCCCACATCTGAAAGGAGAGACATAATGGATGGCTCCACTTTCTTCCGTTGTTGTAATTATTGTCGAGCCGCGATAACAAAGTTAGGCAATGGTATATCATTATACATCGCTTGAAACATTGTACCACCTGTTATCACCAAATGATAGCTTGGACATAAAAGGGAACAGGAAAATTTTTCTTAAGTTCCATGCAATGGGAGTACAGTTTCTCAATGATTTTCAAGAAAATCAGTTATTGCCTACGGTATTTCGGAACTTGGGTGTTCCCATAGAGTCATTATTTACTATAGACAGCGTAGTGGGTTTGCCTTATTCACTATCATTCTCTATGGATAATGATAATCTCACCATGTGGCGTATTTATGCCAATAATGGCAGGGGCATAGCTCTTGGGTTTGATGAATCTTCTCTTGCAGAAGGCTTAGAAAAAGAGGAGGTCGATTATTTAGGTGCATGTGAATATACTACGGCAGAATCTTTAGAAAAAGAAATTATCAAAAACGAACTCTTTTTAGAATATCAGAATAATCCGACCATTCTAAATCCGTTGGTTGGGTTGTATTCTCAATCCCTAAAATATAAACATGTATCTTTCCGTGACGAAAACGAGTTTCGAATTGCTTTTCGCAGACATCTGGATGAATGTTATATGGCCAAGAACGACAAGATCACAACTTATCAGATCATAAATATTCCATTGACTGCATTAAGACAGATAGTAATCGGACCTTGCCTAGATTATAGAAATACAAAATTTTTAATTTCTAGAATGCTCTTCAATCATTTGAATGGTTGGACAGAACATTGGAAATTATTAATAACAAGTATGTGCAAATCAAATGCTCCTTATGTTTCTTAAAACCATAGTAAAATGAGAAAAACAATATTATTATTTATCGCGTTAGTTGGGAATATTTGTTGTGCTAATGCGTATGATTTCACGGCAAAAACCCCGAGTGGTCATATGTTATGTTACAACATTGTATATAAGAATGCCGAGATTGTCCCCATGGAATCATGTACTCCTAGATATAGGAACTTACAAGGTGATTTGGTTATTCCTAATAAAGTGATATATCGTGGTCAAGAATATGAAGTAGTTGCTATTGGGGAGAGAGCATTCCTTGGCTGTGAAAGTCTAGAATCTGTGATTATTCCCAATACGATAACACGTATTGATGACTATGCTTTCTGGGGGTGTTCAAATCTTTCCAGAATTGATATTCCGGCTTCTGTCAAAAAGATAGGAAAGTATTGCTTTTCGAAATGTACTGCAATACAAATACTAAATATCCCTAAAGAGGTTACTACGATTGGAGAAAAGGCATTCACCGAAGTAAAAAATGTGAGTTATTCCGGGAAAGCTGAAGGATCACCATGGGGAGCAAAGGCACTTAATGGGTTAAGGCGTGAAAATGGTGAAGCACAAAATAACAAATCATCCAATCTCATATCAGAAAAAAATCAAAGAGACCTCTTGGGTAGACCAAGCAATAATACAAAACAAGATACTATTGGAAACAGGCCTCCATTAGGCAAGTACACTGAAAAATGGTGTCAACGTTATTTTCAGAAACATATTGAGGATCTGGATCCTATTGAGGGTATTTATGATGTTCATAGCATAACCCATTTGTATGGAAAAAAGGATTTTCATATTCCAATGGATGCTGTTGTGGCAATAATTAAAAGCAAGGCTAATATATATGAAATAAAGCATATTTGGGGGAACGAAGGTGGGAATTTTGGAATCGATGCTTGTTTCGAGCGATTAGGAGAAACTCCTGTTTATAAGTATACTTCTAAAATGTCCCAATTTGAAAATCAACCTGATGGTAGTAAAAAAACTGTCGGCTATATTCCTTTATCTGCTCGAGTTGTATTGTCGAATTATTATGTTTTTGAGTTTTCTGTTGAATATCCGATGGCGTACTTTCCTAATAACCATGATTTTAAAGGCGGGGGCGTAGAATATAGTTTAATAAAAAAATATCCAACAGGAACTATGTATGAGGCTGTGATTCCGACTATAGAACCTCAAGGAAAAGGAACAGAAGATACACAATGGTCAGGCACAGGTTGGGCATTGGGTAATGGATATGTGGTAACAAATTATCATGTGGCAGAGGATGCAAAGGCAATTACAATCAAGGGTATTAAGGGTAATCATGAAAAAGGCTATTCTGCGACAGTTGTTGCAACAGACAAGACAAACGATCTTGCTGTATTGAGAATAAACGACCCCAATTTTACGGGATATGGAACCGTGCCATATGGTATCTCTACACGTATGGCAGATAAGGGCGAATCCATATTTGTTATGGGATATCCCTATACACAAATACTGGGTGATGAGGTAAAATACACTACTGGAGAAATCAATTCACGTACCGGATATCAAGGGGAGGTAAATACTTACCAAATATCTGCACAGGTGGATCATGGCAGTAGCGGCGGTCCTATGTTCGACAGCAAAGGCAACGTGATTGGAATTATTGTAGGAGGTACACGTATCACTGAGAACACCAACTACGCCATAAAGACATCTTACCTCAAAATACTTGTTGAGAGTGCAGGTATTAATGTACCTTTCCAAACAAATAATACAATCTCAACACTATCAACTCCAGACAAGATAAAACGCATAGAGAATTATGTTTTCTATATCGAGTGCAGCAAGTAGGTTTCAAATAAAGTAGTGTTGAACTATTGAAATGAAGAGCGTACTTTTTCTAAAATGTACGCTCTTTCTTTTTGATGATGTGGAATGAAAACGAATGAAAACGACCACCTGAGGATTGCGGAGGTGAAAGAATGTAACATTTCTGCTTTTCTCATACTATTCCATACTATATATAGTAATGAGTATTAGCAATAAAAATGAATTGTTTACGTTATAAAAAACATGGAGAACACCAATGACAAGATAGTAATCTACCAAACCGACGACGGTCAGACACAGATTGATGTCCGCCTGGAAAACGAAACTGTGTGGCTGACACAGGCACAAATGGCCATGCTTTTTGAGAAAACGCCGCAAAACATTACAATGCATATCCGCAATGCTTATAATGAGGGCGAATTGGATGAATCGTCAACTTGTAAGGAATTCTTACAAGTTCGATTTGAGGGTAATCGAAAGGTAAAGCGCCTTCAGAAATATTATGATTTGGATGTTATCATCTCCGTCGGCTATCGTGTGAAGAGCCAGCGCGGTACCGCATTCCGCATCTGGGCACGAAAGGTGCTGAAAGACTATCTCGTCAAAGGTTATGCCGTCAATGAGCGTATCCATAAAGAACAGATTGGCGAACTGCGACAACTGGTGGGGATGCTCGGCCGCACGATACAGAACCAGCCGCTGCTGTCGAACGACGAGACCAACGCACTCTTCAGCGTGGTGACCGACTACAGCTATGCGCTCGACACCCTCGACAGCTACGACTACCAACGACTCGCCATCGACAAGACCACCAAGGAGGAACCCTTCCACGCCTCGTACGAGAACGCAATGGAGGCCATCCTGTCGCTGAAAGAACGCTTCGGCGAGAGCGCCCTGTTCGGCAACGAGAAGGACGAGTCATTCAAAAGCAGCATAGGGCAGATTTACCAAACCTTCGACGGCATAGAACTCTATCCTTCGGTCGAGGAGAAGGCGGCCATGTTGCTCTATCTGGTCACCAAGAACCACTCGTTCAGCGACGGAAACAAACGCATCGCCGCCACGCTTTTCCTGTGGTTCCTGAATAACAACCGCATCCTCTACCGCACAGACGGCACAAAGCGCATCGAGGACAACACCCTGGTGGCCCTCACGCTGATGATTGCCGAAAGCCGCCCGGAAGAGAAGGACGTGATGGTGAAGGTGGTGGTAAATCTCATCAACAAGAACAACCCGTAAGGGAATCGTGGTTACTCCGTTGCGGGAGTGGTGGCCATAAGGGCCTTGTAGGTTTTCTCGGCGGCCAGCTGCTCGGCGGCCTTGATGGTGTATTCGATGGCCGACTGCTGGGGCTGCCCGTCGATATTGACCCGGCACTCGTATTCCTTCCTCCCCTCGCGGTCGCGCACCACGGAGCGCACAATCTCAAAAGTAACTTTCTTCTTGTTCTTCTGACCCCAGTCGATGAGCTTGCCCTTGTAGTTCCAGTCGGTGGTGGCCAGCGCGTCGATGTCCAGATAGGTGCAGAGGAGTTTGTCGATGATCAGGTGCCGTGTGAACCGGAATCCCTTCTCCAGATAGATGGCCCCGATCAGCGCCTCGAAAGCGTCACCGCCCATGCTCTTGAACGAGCCGTCCTGCCCCTTCTGGTGCTCCACCAGTTCGGTCAAGCCCAGCTTGCGGGCCAGGCCGCCGAGACTCTTGCGGCTGACAATCTTGGAGCGCATCTCGGTGAGGAACCCCTCGCCTTTCAGGGGGTATTTCTTGTACAGATATTCCGCCACGATGGCACCCAGCATGGCGTCGCCCAGATACTCCAGTCGCTCGTTGTTGACACGATGGCCGTGATCTATCGAGGACGACGAGCGGTGCGTCAGGGCGATATGATACAACTCCGTATGCCTGGGCGTGAAGCCAAGCACATTCTTGAAAAAGGCATAAAACTCGGGATTCTCCTTCTTCTTGGCGAACAATGTCATGCTCAGTATTTTCTAAAGGCGAGACACACATTGTGGCCACCGAAGCCGAAGGCGTTGCTGAGGGCGAAGTTCACCTCGCGGCGCTTGGCCTGGTTGAAAGTGAAGTCGAGAGCCGGGATATCGGGGTCGTCGGTGAAGTGGTTGATGGTGGGCGGAATCACACTGTTGTCGATGGTGAGGATAGTGGCGATGGCCTCCACGGCGCCGGCGGCACCCAGCAGGTGGCCGGTCATCGACTTGGTGGAGTTGATGCCCATCTTGTAGGCGTGGTCGCCAAAGAGTCCCACGATGGCCTTCGGCTCCGAGATGTCGCCGATGGGCGTCGAGGTGCCATGGGTATTGATGTGATCCACATCGGTGAGCGCCATCCCCGACTCCGTCACCGCCTGACGCATGGCGTCGATGACTCCCAAGCCTTCGGGATGTGAGGCCGTGATGTGGTAGGCGTCGGCCGAAAGGCCCACACCCGTCACCTCGGCATAGATCTTGGCACCGCGGGCCAGAGCGTGCTCCAACTCTTCCAGCACCAGCGTGCCGGCACCTTCGCCCAGCACGAAACCGTCGCGGTCCTTGTCGAACGGACGCGAGGCCGTCTGCGGGTCGTCGTTACGCGTAGAGAGGGCTCGCATGTTGCCGAAACCGCCGATGCCCACCTCGGTGACAGCACACTCGCTGCCGCCGGCAATCATGGCATCAGCCTTGCCCAGACGGATCAGGTTGAACGCGTCGCCGATGGCGGCTGCCGACGAGGCGCAGGCGGCCACCGTGCAGTAGTTCGGCCCGCGCAAGCCGTACCGGATGGCAATCTGTCCGGCGCAGATATCAGTGATAACCTTGGGAACCCAGTAGGGGCTGAATCGGGGCGTACGGTCGTGAGTGCCGTACTCGATAATCTCCTCCTGCAGGCTGGTCACGCCGCCCATGCCGGAACCCCACACCACGCCGAAGCGCGACTTGTCGATGTTCTCGTCCGTCAAGCCGGCATCGCGGAGGGCCTCATCGACGACGACCAGGCCATATACGGTATAACCGTCAAGGAGACGCATCTCCTTGCGGTCGAAATGTTCCAATGCATCGAAACCTTTCAGTTCCGCTGCAATACGACATTTGAATTTGGCTGCATCAAAGCGCGTTATCGGGCCTCCGCCACTCACTCCGGCGACCAGCGATCGCCAGAGTTCTTCTACATTGTTTCCAATGGGGGTCAGCGCCCCGAGACCCGTAACAACAACTCTTTTCAACTCCATCCCGGGTTGTTTGAGGTTGATACGTCGTTTAGTAACAGAACGTTGAAACACCCCTTGTCGGGGCACTCCAACGTTCTGGTGAAAGAAGTGTTACTTCTTGTTGTTCTCGATGAAAGCGATGGCGTCGCCAACGGTGACAATCTTCTCAGCTTCCTCGTCAGGAATAGAAAGATCAAACTCTTTCTCAAGCTCCATGATCAGCTCGACAGTGTCCAGCGAATCGGCACCCAGATCATTAGTGAAACTGGCCTCGGGAACAACCTGACTTTCTTCAACACCCAATTTGTCGGTAATGATACTGACAACTTTAGTAGCAATTTCTGACATTTTTCTGTGTTTTTAATATTAAAATCGGCTGCAAAGAAACGAAAATTTTCTGACATGACAACAATTTTTAACATTTCTCGGCCCCTCCAAAAAGATAATCACCTGAATTAAAATAGACTGCATTTTAATTTTTTTTAACGAAACATGCTCCATTTCGCTGCACTTCTCACCCCCCGAAAGCTGTTTCCGGACAAAATCGGCCTCCTACGCCCTGTTCTTGGAACAAAAACCGCCCTAAATCATTGGAACTCGCTGATAATCTGTCATATAGAATATTTATGTGCCAATTATTCAACTGATATTCAATAGATAAACCCTTATGACTATATTGATATTATATAGTAACCATATAAAATCTTTGTCTGCATTTCATTTTTTATTGCTATCTTTGCAGCATCAAACGACAAACAGAACCCACTCATGAACACCCCTGTAAGACTGGCGATTCTCGGTTCCGGCAACGGCACCAACGCACAGCAAATCAGCGAATACTTCGCAGGACGCACCGACGTGGAGGTCGCGTGCATCATCTACAATAAGAAGGATGCTTATATTGCCCAACGGGCGAAAAACCTCGGAATCGAAAGCCATTATTTCGGCCGCAGCGACTTCTTCCAGAACGGGAATGTGCTGAAATATTTGGCAGAGAAGAAGGTGGATTGGGTGATTTTGGCCGGCTTCCTCTGGCTCGTGCCCGAGGACATGCTTGCCGCCTACCCCAACCGCATCATCAACATCCACCCTGCCCTGCTGCCAAAATACGGTGGCAAAGGCATGTACGGCCATCATGTGCATGAGGCCGTAGTGGCTGCCGGCGAGCACGAAAGCGGCATCACCATCCACATTGTGGATCACCACTATGACTGCGGAACCACCTTGTTCCAAGCACGTTGCACCGTCACGCCGGACGATACGCCCGACACCCTGGCCGCCAAGATACACCTGCTGGAGAAGGAGCACTTCCCCCGTGTGATTGACGAGACGATAAAGCACTCGTAACATGCGTATTGCCATCAACACAAGGCTGCTGGTCAAGGGCAAGATGGACGGCATCGGGTGGTTCACCTACGAGACCGTCAGGCGGATGGTCAAAGCGCACCCCGAACATAGCTTCTACCTACTATACGACCGCCATCCGGCACCGGAATTCCTTTTCTCCGACTGCAACAATGTGGTTCCGGTGATTCTGTGCCCTCCGGCCCGACATCCGATTCTCTGGTGGGCATTCTTTGAAGTATCTGTTTCCATGGCACTTAAATGCCATCGCATCGACCTTTTGCTCTCTCCCGACGGGTTCATACCGCTGCACTCGGAGGTCCCCTCTTTGGCGGTCATCCACGACATCAACTTTGAACACAGCACTGACAACCTGAAGGCTTCGCACCAGCGCTACATGACCCATTTCTTCCCACGATTTGCGAAGAAAGCCACCCGCATCGCCACGGTGTCGGCATATTCAAAAAACGACATCAGCAACACCTACCATATTGATTCCAAGAAGATTGATGTAGTATATGACGGAGCGCACGAAGGCTATCGGCCTCACTCGGAAGAGGAGAAAACGGCCATCCGGAGGCGCTTCACCGACGGAAAGCCCTACCTGATTTTCATCAGCACAATCCTCAAACGGAAGAACCTGGCCAACCTGTTGCGTGCCTTCGACAAGATAAAACAAGAGGACACCACCGGTTTGAAACTTGTCGTAGTGGGCAGCAGGGTATGGTGGCAGGACGAACTGGCTGAGGCCTACGACAACATGGCCAACCAATGCGATGTCATCATGCCCGGCCATGTGGAACCCGAGGAGCTCTCAGCGCTGCTCTCGGCAGCCGAAGCATTGGTCTATCCCTCATACTTTGAGGGATTTGGAATACCTATTCTTGAGGCCATGTATGCCGAGACAGCGGTAATTGCCTCATGCACCACTTCCATGCCCGAGGTCGGAGGCGAGGCAGTCCTCTATATCAACCCCGCCAACCCAGACGATATTGCTCATGCTATCAGCCGATTATCCAACGAACAGCTACGCGAGGAACTCATCGAGAAAGGACGGTTACAACGAAGCAAATTCAGCTGGGACATTACGTCCAACCTATTGTGGGAGAGCATGATGAAAACCATTAATCTGCCATGATCCGACATTGGACAACCCTCCTTAGCCTGCTGACGCTGCTTCAGTGGGGACATGCACAAGATTCAACCTCCCGCAACCTGGTGCACAACCCCTCGTTCGAGGCACATACCACTTGTCCCCAACGCATTGACGCCATCGGCACCATGCGGGAAGTGGAGGCCTGGTGGCAGCCCACCAAGGGAAGCAGCGACTATTTTCATCCGTGCGGAGGCCGCGAATGCCAAGTGCCGAGAAACAAAATGGGCTATCAGACAGCGCACTCAGGTACAGCCTATTGCGGCATCTATTGCTCAAAGGAAAACTATCGGGAATACCTGCAAACAGAGCTAAAAGAGCCCCTCGTCGCCGGAGCCCGCTACCAAGTGTCCTACTGGGTGAGCCTGTCGGAGAAATCCCCCTATGCAGTGGCCACCCTCGGAGCCCTGTTCACCCCCGAAAGACTCAGCGACTCGACATGGGAAATACTGATGCGACGGGAAAACATTCCATTGGGGGACAATCAGATACAGACCATCTCGACTTACTATACCCCACAGGTGGCAAACAGCAAGGAACGACTGCTGGACGACACCAAAGAATGGCAGGAGGTGAGCGGCAAATTCATCGCACAAGGCGGAGAAAAGTTCCTCACCATCGGCAACTTCGCCTCATTCAATCACTCCAACGTTCACGACATGGGGAACAGCACTGCCATCCTTCAAGGCGCCTACTATTATATTGACGATGTGTCTGTCACCTGTCTGGATTGCAACGCCCAGAGCCAGCCTGTCACACAGTCGCCACAGAAGAAGGGAGACATCGTCCAGCTGGAAGGGGTGCTGTTCGAGGTCGATAAAAGCGACATCCTGCCTCAGTCCTACAATGTTTTGCACAAGCTTATCTGTCTGCTGAACGATAACCCCACGATGGAGATTGAGCTACGCGGCCACACCGACAGCCAAGGAACGGCGGAACACAATCGCCTGCTGTCCGAAGACCGCGCAAAAGCCGTCACCGAGTATCTGATCAATCACGGCATCACCAAAGAAAGGCTTTCGTGGCGTGGCTTCGGCAAGACCCGTCCCATTGACACGAACGACACTCCGGAGGGCCGCCAGAAAAACCGCCGTGTGGAGTTCCTCATCGTGGAGCAATAAGGAAATCACCATATATAGTAAAGAAGAGGGGCACTCACATGAGCGCCCCTCTCTTTATCGTCAGACTAATGATTAGTCAATCACGCGGTAGAAGCTGACGCGACGGTTGAGGGCATACTGCACATCACCGAAGGGAGCGCTCTTACCCTTGAAGTCAACAGCGATACGATCCTCGGCGATGCCATACTTCTTGACGAGGAGGCGCTTGACCTCATTGGCACGCTTCTCGGAGAGCTTCATGTTGTACTGGTCGCTGCCGGTGTAGTCAGCAAAACCAATCACCTGAATCTTCACATCGGAGTTGTCTTTCAGCACGCGGGCAACAGCTTTCACCTTGTCCATCTCCTCTTCGCTGACCTGCCACTCGTTCACGTCATACAGAACCGAGAAGGGCATAGCGTAGTAGTTGATCTGGTCGGCTTTGATCTGGTTGATAACATTCTGCAGGCTGTCGGCAGCGGCAGAATTGACCTTACCGTTCTGGTTGGCGAGAGCCTCGGCGAGCTGATCCTCGAGCTCGGCGATGCGGTTCTCAAGCTTCTTGGTATCGACATTGTTGTCGGCAACCTGCTGCTCGAGAGCGGCGACCTGGGTGTTGAGGGCACCGAAGTTCTCCTGGGTGAGCATCGACTTCTGGGCGGCAATGGCCTGGTCGGCGGCGGTCACACCAAAGTTGTAGGCATAACCCAGACGCACGAGGGCATGCATCTTGTCCCACTGATAGAATTTCTGTTTGAACACATTGGGCACATCGGTAGCATCGAGAGCATACTCCAGGAAGAGGCTGCTTGCATCGGTGAAACGATAGCTGAAGCCCAGACCGGCATTCAGGTAAGGACGCCAGAAACCGAGGTTACCATCCTGATAACGGGTCTCGGCCATCTCGCCCTGGTCCATGCGGCTGTTGATGGAGACACCGGCGCCAGCGAGGAAGTAGAAGCTGTGACGACGGTCGGGGTCATAACCCTTGAACATGTCCGTGAACGATCCAACGATGTTGATGCTCGCGGTCATGTAACGGGTCATCTTGTAACCCTGTGCATCATACACGGTACGCTCGCCATTGACGGAAGCATCCCAGAAGGTGGGCATGCTAAAACGGTAACGTGTGCTGAACGCATGGTTCAGTCTGTGCTGGAAGAACAGGTCCATACCGGCATTGGTGGACATCTTCCACTTCAAGCCGCTCTGCTGAGCAAGCTCGTGCATGTAGTCAACCGAGGTACCAATTGACCAATTGCTCCAGAAACCATAGCGAGGATATTCCACCTTGCCAGTGTTTTGTGCAAAGGCGCTCATCGAAGCCAGAAGGACTGACATCACAACGCCCATCTTGATTAATTTTTTCAGCATATCAGTGTTTTTTTAAGTTTTATTTTCTTTACTTATGTGCGTTCTCTTTATTCCACACAAATTTTGTGCAAAAATACATATTTTTTTTCATACGGAGAAAATATTTTTTTTTCTTTTTCGTTAATTCGAAGAAAATAATGCAGTTAGACAACGTAATTTTTTTAAATAAAGGCTAAAAAAGCCCAAATTAATGAACAAATTATCAACAAATATACAAAGAAATGGACACTCTGAAAGTCAGTATTAAACATGCCGAATCGCATTTTTCGGACCACGAAATGACAACCCTGCTTCCCGAAGTTGTAGCCGCCAAAGAGCACCTTTTGAAGGGTGACGCTCCTGGAAACGACTTCCTCGGGTGGGTTGACCTGCCGGCAACCATCGACCCCGCTATCGTCAGCCGTATCAAGGCCGAAGCCGAAAGACTCTCTTCCCTCAGCCGCCTGATGGTGGTGGTCGGCATCGGAGGTTCCTATCTCGGCGCCCGCATGGTCATTGAGGCTCTGCAATCCGAATTCGCCTCCATGGAAAAACGGGAAAAGCCTTTCATCGTCTATGCAGGCAACACCTTGGCCGAGGACTATTACCATCAATTGCTCTGCCTCTTGGATCACGAAGACTACAGCGTCTGCGTCATCTCCAAGAGCGGTACCACCACCGAACCCGCCGTGGCCTTCCGCATCGTCAAGGCACATCTGGAAAAGAAATACGGCAAAGCAGCCGCTGCCCAGCGCATCGTGGCCATCACCGACGCCCGACGCGGCGCCCTGCACGACATCGCCACCCAGGAGGGCTACCCCATGTATGTCATTCCCGACAACGTCGGCGGCCGCTACTCGGTACTCACCCCCGTGGGACTCCTCCCCATCGCCATGGCCGGCTACGACATCGACCGTATGTTGGAAGGCGCCCGCGACATGCGCGACGTCTGCATCAACCGGAACACCTTGGAAGATAACCCTGCATTGATGTATGCCGCCATCCGCAATCTCCTCTACCGCAAAGGATTCAAGGTAGAGATGCTGGTAGGCGCCCAGCCCAACCTGCGCTATCTGGCCGAGTGGTGGAAGCAACTCTACGGCGAGAGCGAGGGCAAGGACCACAAAGGCCTGCTACCACACAGCCTGAGCATCACTACCGACCTGCACTCGATGGGACAGTACATGCAGGACGGCGAACGTCTGCTTATGGAGACCATGCTGCGTGTCAAACGCCCCAACTCGCACGTGGAAATCCCCACCGACGAGAAGAATCTCGACGGCATCAACTACCTCACCGACAAGAGCCTGACCGAGATCAACGACTGCGCTGTCGAAGGCACCATCAAGGCGCATGTCGATGGCGGTGTTCCCGTGGTGGAAATCCAGGTGGAGCAAATTGACGAATACACCCTGGGCCAGCTCATCTACTTCTTCGAGTTCGCCTGCGGTGTCAGTGGCTACACCCTTGGCGTCAATCCTTTCGACCAGCCTGGCGTCGAGTCCTACAAGCGCAACATGTTCCACCTCCTCGGCAAGCCCGGTTTCTGATTTGGCACGGAAGTTGCAGGAACCCTGATATCATGGAGAAAAGAATGACATTCGACATCGACCGCACCACCGTCACCGAAGGCGACATCGTCGAGGTGCGTTGGGACTGCACCGGCGCCGACCGCGTCGAACTCAAGATAGACAACGGATACAAGGCCAGCGTCTTGAATTTAGAAATCAGTGGCAGCAAACGTTTCCGCCTCAACCGTTCAAAAGGCCGTACCGCATTGACCATCACCGCCTGGAAAGGCGACAAGCACGGTTCCAAGACACTGAAGGTAAGGGTAAAGGAGATTCCTGCCACCCAGACAGAGACCCTGGACCACAACGGCCGCACCATGGGGCCGATACGCCAATGGTGGAGCCAGATGCAACCCCGATGGAAAAACCTGCCGGCCGACAAACGCCTGGCGGCACGCATCATGCTCATCCTGGCTGCCGTCCTGCTGTTCTCCACCCTCCTGCCCGTCCTTCTGCTCCTCGGCACAGCAGGCCTGATGATCTATCTGCTCTACGTGCTCTGGAAGAAATAATCCGTGATTCAGTAAATCGTCAGCAGCGTACCCTCGACCGACACACGGTACTGGTACAGCTGACACGAAGTAGCGGAGCCCTCCAAAGGGGCTCCGTTTATTAATTCAAAGCGCGACCCGCAGGAGGGGCAGGTGAGAATCACCGCCTCCTTGCTGTCGTCCGGCTGCATCCTCACTTCATGGTCGTGGGGACAAGCACTCTCAAAAGCGGTATATTCTCCGAAGCCCGCACAGCGCACCAAAACCCCTTTGTAGCCGCAGCTGATCATCTCCGTACCACCCACATGATTGTACAGGTTGCTGTAATCAATAAGGTCTATCGTGCCGCCGGCGCCGAAAGGAGTGTTGCAATTCTCCGGCTGGCAGGAAAGCATCAGCAGGCACGGCAGTATCAGCAGCAGTCGTCTCATGGTTTGTGGGGATAATCGCCGTAAATCGTTTTCATGGTCACCGTCGCCACCATGCGCAGACTCTCGCGGTTGACCGATTCCAAGTCGTCGGTAGTGGTGTGCCAATGACGGAAGAAGCTGGTCTCCGGGCTGTTCTGCACGATATCCACCATCGGAATACCCGCCATTTGGTTCACATACAGGTGGTCGTCGAGGATGGGGTCGGTAGCCTGGTTCACGAAGATTCCCCCGTAGCCCAATGCGGCGGCGGCGGCCCAGAGCTTGTCGGTCAGACCGGGAGCATAGTAACGGCTCACCTGCTCCTTGGTGAAACGCGGTTCGGGGCAGCCCACCATGTCGAACAGCACACCATAGACCGCTGTGTAATACGGCACATGGCGGTTCTGGGCCCAATGCTGCGACCCTTTGCACCAACTGTGTTCGTCATAGACCTCGCTCCACTCCGTCACCCCCTGGTCTTCCACGTCGAAGAAGATGAAATCGACTCCCACCGACGGCGGCATAACCGACATCGCACGGGCCATCTCCATCAGTGCCGCCACTCCCGAAGCGCCGTCATTGGCGCCCGGCACGGGCGACTTGTGGTTGTCGGGGTCTGAGTCGTGGTCAGCCCACCGGCGGCTATCCCAGTGTGCCGCCAGCAGCACGCGTCGCGGAGCCTCGGGACTCATCGAAGCAATGATGTTGCGTCCCGGCACCTGACTGCCGTCCCACAGCGTCGTCTTGAAATCCTGCACAATAACCGTGTCGCACCACCGGCCCATCTTTGCCGTCAGATAGGCGGCACACTGCTCCCACGCCTTAGTGCCGGGGATGCGGTTGCCGAATGCCAACTGGTCGGCGGTGTAGCGGTAGGCGCTGTCGGCACAGAATGCCGGCACCACAACCTGCGTGTAATCGACGCCCGCCTTGGCCGGAGTCTCCGGCTGCTTATGTTTGCAGCCTGCCAGCACCAGCAGGCAGGCTGCGACAAGAACAAGTCTTTTCAACTCTTAACTTTTAGCTCTTAACTATTTCAAGCGCTCGGCATACTCGCAGGTGCGGGTATCGACCTTGATGCGCTCGCCTTCCTTGATGAACAGCGGCACGCGGACCTGCACGCCGGGCTCCACAGTGGCGTCCTTCATGGCGTTGGTGGCGGTGTTGCCGGCAAAGCCAGGCTCAGTGTAGGTCACCACGGTCTCGATGAACGGAGGCAGCTCGCAGGTCAGCGGGGTCTCGGTGTCGGCCTCAACGGTGATTTCCACATACTGGCCGTCCTTCAGGAACTGCGGGGCGTTGATAATCTGCTCGGGAATGTAAATCTGCTCATAGGTCTCGGTGTGCATGAACACGTGCATGTCGCCCTCCTTGTAGAGGTAGGTGTAGGGACGGCGCTCCACGCGCACGATGTCGATCTTGGCACCGCTGGGGAAGGTGTTCTCCAGCATGCGGCCGGTCTTCACATTGCGCATTTTGGTACGCACGAAGGCGGCGCCCTTGCCAGGTTTCACGTGGAGGAACTCAACGATGGTGTAGATGTCGTTGTTGAAATTGATGCACAGTCCGTTCTTGATATCGGTGGTTGTTGCCATAAGATATAATTTGTTAATTTGTTAATTTCAAATGGTATTGTCTTATCTCCTGTCTCCTTATCTCCTTTACTCCTTACTGTTCTTTTTCTTCTCTTCGGCATAGAGTTGGGTGAGCCTCCGCAGGTCATCGCGCAGCTGGTCGTTCTCCTCGTCGCAGGCCTTGTAGCGGTGGCGGTCCATCATCCAACGGCAGAAGATAGCCAGCGCCAACACCAGCATCGTCAGCGAAAGACCCTGCTGCTTCATCCAGAAATAGATGGCCGTAGCCCCCAGTATCAGCACGTAGGAGGCTATTTCATAAACCTTTATCGCAGTCTTATGACTCATTGTCCAATGGTTTTGAAAGTGCAAAAATACAAACATTTTTTAAATTAGAACCAACATAATTTTATTTTTCTCATTCCGGGATCCCTCGCTGCAAGTAGCAAGTCCCTCCGACACCCCTCCGCCTCTCCTCCACCTTCCCTCCGTTGAAAGACGGAGGTGAGACGGAGGTGAAACGAAGGTGAGACGGAGGTGATAGGGTGGCAATGCAATAAAAAGAGGAATCCGCCGTTATGCAGAAAAAGAAAAACAAATCGCACAATGGCCAACAAAGAACAACAGCAGAACCTGAAGCTGAACATCGCCCCCGACGTGGCACAGGGCACCTACTCGAACCTCGTGGTAATCAGCCACAACCCCACCGAGATTATCCTCGATTTCGCCCAGATGCTGCCAGGCACCGAAGGCGCCACCATCCGCCAGCGCATCATCATGAACCCCATCCACGCCAAACGCACCCTGGCGGCCCTGAACGACAACATCCGCCGCTACGAGCAGCAGTTCGGCACCATCGAGGAACCGAAATCCCTGCCCATGGGCGACACCGTGCCCTACGACATCCTCGGTAAGGCATGACCTTCAACGGACGGTGGTCAGTGGCCGGTGGCCAGTGGCGTACACACGCCGAACAGAGCGCCGCTGCACGACGGCTGCTGATTTCTCTATTGGGGCATGAGGCAACCGTGGAACACAACGCCGACGGTGCGCCTTTCTTGTCCGGCAACCCAAACCTACACATCAGCCTCAGCCACTGCCGCACGGCGGTGGCGGTGGCGGCATGCAGCAACAAAAAAGTGGGCATCGACATCGAGAGCCGACGACGGATCAGCCGGTCGCTGATGGAACGTGTATGTACGTCCGACGAGTTCGACACCGTGAACCGCAGCATCGACCCCACAATGGCATTCCTGCAGTTATGGACACGCAAGGAAGCGGTGCTCAAGTGCCGCGGCACCGGCATCAAGGGTTTTGAAAGCATGGTACACGCTTTGGAATCCGACGATGTGGAGGTCATCGACCTGCCTTGCGACCTGCCCGACACGGTGGCGGCGCTGGCAGTGATCAAGGCCGGATGACGGTCTCCGAGCCGTCGGAGTTGACCTTGACGATGCGGCTGCCGTGGGTCTCGCCGCTTTCGAACTCGGGCAACGGCGGCACACACCAATCCACCCGACGCTTCAGTTCCTCCTCTATATCCTTATATATAAGTGGCGACGGCCTGCCTGAGAGGTTGGCCGAGGTGCTGACCAACGGCGCCCCGAGACGGCGTATGACCTCCTGGCAGAAGGCGTGGTCGGGCACCCGGATGCCCAGCGACCCGTCGTCGGCAGGCAGGTTGGGGGCAATCGACTTGCCGAACAGAGGGTACCACCGTTCGTGCGGCAGGATATATGTGGTTGGGCGTCCATCGGACTTCACCCTCCACTCCTCGTTTTCGACCAACACCAGCATGCTCTTTTTCCGGTCACGTTCCTTGATGGCGTAGAGCCGTTCGACGGCCTCGCTGTTACGGGCGTCGCAGCCTATGCCCCAGATGGTGTCGGTGGGGTAGAGGATGGTTTTCCCGAGGCGGAGGGCCTGGACGGTCTGTTCGATGATTTCTTCCATAATTCGGGCTGCAAAATTACAAAAAAATACACATTCTCGGCCGAAGTATCAACTTTTTTTTGTACCTTTGCACATTGAATATTTCGCACATCGAATGTGAATAATAGTTAAATAAATTATAAACCAAAACATTACACATTATGTTCAAAGGACATCCTAAAGGACTTATCGCGGCTGCCTTGAGTAATATGGGAGAGCGTTTCGGCTACTATATTATGAATGCTGTGCTGCTGCTGTTCCTGTGCTCGAAGTTCGGAATCAGCGACAATGTGGCGGCAATTATCTATGCCGTCTTCTATTTCGGCATTTATGTGATGGCTCTGCCCGGCGGTATCATTGCCGACAAACTGCAGAACTACAAAGGTACCATCATTGCCGGACTTATCACCATGGCTGTCGGCTATGTGATTCTCTCCATCCCTGCCGGCTACAATGCCAACGGACTTTCGATGTCAACCGTGCTGGTAATCACCTGCGCCGCCCTGCTGATCATCGCCTGCGGCAACGGCTTGTTCAAGGGCAACCTGCAAGCCATCGTGGGACAGATGTACGATAACATGGAAGCAGAGGCTGCCAAGAAAGGCCCCGAAGCCCTTGCCATCGCCCAGAGCAAGCGCGACCCGGGTTTCCAGATTTTCTACGTCTTCATCAACATCGGCGGTGTGCTGGCCCCCTTCGTGGCCCCCTCGCTGCGCCAGTGGTGGCTCGGCCG
>JAGCYV010000070.1 GCA_017960605.1 Bacteroidales bacterium
ACCTCCGTCTCACCTCCGTCTCACATCCGTCTCACCTCCGTTGAAAGACGGAGGAGCAGCGGAGGAGGGTCGGAAGAGAAGTGGATGGGGTAGGGAGGTGAAAGGAGGGGAATGACTGGTGGTAGTGAAATGTGAAAGAAGAAATGTGATAGCAAGAAAGTGAAAAATATTTCGTTGAAAAACAGGGTGTTGTGATTATATAATAAAATATTTGCGTTGGTGTCTGTTTTTTTTCGTACATTTGCAATTCAAAAGCAAGGTATGTCCTTGGCATAAAACAGAGAATAAAATGCGCAACGTGAAACGATTTCTGATAGCCCTGCTGGCGTGCACCCTGGTGCTGGGTGTGGCCCCCGACGTGCAGGCTCAGACGAAGAAGAAAACCGCCAAAACGACCAAGACCACGAAGAGCGGGAAGAAGAAGAAAGCCACGGCTCCGGCCGCTGCTCCCAAGCCCGCTGAGCCTCAGTTTATCGAGCTCCCGGCCAATTCGAGCGACTGCCTGTTCGCCATCCCGCTGCAGATCGACAAGGTCTATGGCCCCACCTCGGCTCCGGAGGGTAGCGGCCGCATCATGGAGATTGTGGCCGACAAGGCCCACCCGAACATCTTCGAGCGTGAGCACAACTCGGTGTGGTACAAGGTCTCCATCCCCTATAACGGCGACTTGGTGATTGACATCACGCAGCAGGATGTGTGGGACGACTATGACTTCCTGGTTTATAAGAACACCGGTATCTATTTCTCCAACCAGGTGATGCTGAACAAGGTGATGCCTGTGGCGGTGAACATGTCGCGTGTGGATAGCCTCGCCCTCTCGGAGGCTGCGCGCAAGGCCGCCGAGGCCAAACCAAAGCCCAAGGCCAAGTCGGAGACCGCCAAGAAAGAGGCCTCCGAGGAGCCTGCTTTCGAGGAGCCGGTGAATGTGCTGCCCACCATCGGTATGAACACCGAGGCCAAGGACAAGATGCTCCTCAAGAAACAGGTGGGTGGCTTCATCAAGTCGATTCCTGTCCGCATGGGTGAAGAATACTACATCGTACTCGACAACTGCTCGCCCAACGGCAAGGGTCACACCATCAAGGTGTCGGTCCACGTGGATGCCTATGAGCCGCTGGTGCTGTTCTACGACAAGAAAGGCAAACGCTATGTCGATGTGGATCTGATGATTTTGGAGAAGGGCGGACAGAGCGAGCGCCCCATCGTGCGCAACGAGCACTACAAGGGCGGCCGTGTGAAGTTCGTACCGGGCTTCAGCTACACGCTCTATGCCAAACGTGAGGGATACTTCTCGGTGTTCCGCGAGTTCAACGCCCGCGACCTGATGATGCGCGACACGCTGATGCTCTATCAGATGGAGCGCACCGAACGCGGTTCTTCGTTCCAAATCAAGGACATCTACTTCGAGGACGGCGAGGCTACGCTCATCCCGGGCTACGATACCGTGCTGATGGACTATGTGGCCATGTTCCGCAACCATCCCGACGTGACCTTCCTGGTGAAGGGCTACGTGCTGAGCTACGGCGTGAACGCCGAGGCCGACATGCTGCTTTCGCTCGACCGTGCCAAAACCATCAAGGAATACTTCGTAAAGAACGGCATCGATGCCGACCGGATTACGACGGCCGGTATGACGAAGAATGAAATCAAGCGTGCCGCCGCCGCCGCATTGGACGACAAGGGAGGTGGATTCAGCGATGTAAAGGCCGAACTCATCATCACCGGAAAGACGACGGACAAGTAGTTACTGGTCAGTGGCCAAAGAAGAGAAAGTGATGGCCAGTGGTCGGAAGTGACGACCGCTGGCCATTTTTATCAACAAGAATATGAAAAAAACAGCCCTATTAACCGCAATCATAACCTTTATCGCCATGAGTATCAACGCACAGACCCCCTGGGAACGATTCGACAAACTGATGACCGACGGCTCGTACAAAAGTGCCTACGAGCTGGCGGAGGGAGTGTATAAGAAAAGCACGGTCAGTGCCGAGCGGCTGGCTGCCGCCTACCACATGGCTGTGGCTGCCGCCCGCTATCAGGAGGATGCCCGCGACAGTGCAGAGGCACGTTACCGTGACCTGCTGCCCTCCTTGGCACCGTTGGAGAAATCGCTGTGCCACGCTTTCCTGGGCGAATACGACGAAGCGCTGAAGGAGAGCGAGGTGCTGAAGCAGACACCGGTGGAGGCGATAGCGATGTATTGCGACGGAGTGAAGACCCGCAACGTCACGCCGACGGCCTACGACGTGGTGGTGCTCAAGGCGCAGGATGACTACGGCATGATGCCGCAGCAGCGGGTGGAAATGCAACGGAAGCTGGTGGCATTCCATGAGAAGGATGGTGACAATGTGCGCATCTGGCACGAACTGAGGCTGCTCGACTTTCTGGCGTCGGTGCCCAACCAGCATATCGATGCATCGACCTACCGGCAATCCATCGACAAGTTCCGTGGTACGAAGAGCGGCTATTACACGCAGCTGTACCACAAGATGGCCCAGTATCTGTCGGGGAAAGAAGAGTATGTGGAAGCCGTGCATTATTGCGACACCGCCATCCAGCTGGCACCCAAGAGCGAAGGCGGCATGGCTTGTGCCAATCTTAAAGACGAGATTCAACGGAAACGTATCGATTTCGAGGGGCAAGGGTTGTGGATCATCCCGGGACAGGCGAGTTTGCAACGGGTGCGCTACCGTAATCTGGACCACCTGTACTACCGCATTGTCAATTACATGGACGACTTCCAGTGGGGCGACAAAACCAAGGCCAAACTGCTGTCGGCGAAAGCAGTGGCCAGTGGCCAGTGGCCCTTGGTCATCGGTCAGGATTACAAGTATGCCGAGAGTTATGTGGCTCTGCCTGCATTGCCGACAGGTCGGTGGCTGCTGCTGGTGTCGCCGGACAAGGACTTCAAGGTCGATGGATTCATGGCGTACGAGGTGAACAGCACCGACATGCTGCTGGTGCAGCACGGGCATGAGGGCCTGCTGCTCGACCGGCGTACGGGCCGACCCGTCGTGGGGCAGAAGATGCGTGTGGAACGCGAGCGATACAACGAGAAAGTCAAGGTGCTGGCCACCGCCACCACAAATGAACATGGCCGCTACCGTTTCAACCTCAAGGAATCGACATGGAGCGACTACATCATCATAGAGCGCGACGGCTACCGTCTTCGCACACGTTTTAATTATTATGACAATAAGTCCGACACCACCATGCGCCTGCAGGCACAGGTGCGTACCGACCGGCCGATATACAAGCCCGGCGACACGGTGCAGGTGGCCGTGGTGGCCTACCGCACCAATGGATTGAAGGCTGAGGCGGCCAAAGGCCAGCGGCTGAAACTGCAGTTTGTCGATCCCAACGGCGAGCAGGTGGATCACTTCACGCTCAGCACCGACGACTACGGTGTGCTGCACACCCGCTTTGTTATCCCCACCGACCGACTCGCCGGCAGCTATAACCTGAAACTGACGAAGGACGACAAATACCTCTGCTCGGAGCCTGTCCGTGTGGAGGAATACAAGCAGCCCAAGTTCATGGTTGAAATCGGCGGGCAGAATCAAGAGGCCGGGGATGTGGCGCCCCAATTTGGCAAGCCCTATACCGTGCAGGGATTGGCGGCCAGTTACAGTGCGGTTCCTGTCGGCGGAGCCAGGGTGCAGTACCATGTGGTCCGTCGCCAATTGTCCCGCTGGTGGTGGCGCTGGTGGGACTATGAGCGCGAGACCGAGGTGACCGAGGGTGAGACCACCACTGCCTCCGACGGCAGTTTCAGCGTCGTCTTCACCCCGGAACCCGACAGCAGTGTCGAGCTTTCGGGCAAGCCGACCTTTGAATACGAGATTCGAGTGGATGTCACCGACCTCAACGGCGAGAGCCATGAGGCCCGTACCACCCTCAGGGTAGGCTACCGCAACGCCTTTGTCTGTCTCGAGGAAGGCAGTACGCCCGACCATCTGAAGGTGAAGCATATCGACCTTAACGGCAACCCCCTGTCGGGCGAGATAAAGACCAAAGTGGAACTCTTGCGACAGCCCGTTGAACCGAAGCTCGACAATCCGCTGCTCCGCTATGGTGTGCATCATACGCTCACCGAGGCGGAATGGAACCACCGCTTTCCGTTGTTGGCCTATGGACGTGAGTATAACGACCATAGTCACTGGCCGGTGGATAGGGCGCTCGCCGAGAGCAGCCGGCAGCCGGTGCCCACCGGAGTCTATCGTGTCACATTGAGCGCCGACGGGGCCGACACCGTGACGGACTACATCACCTATGTGGCTCCCGATGCCTCGAAAGTCCCTTCTCAAAAGCTGCTGTGGGCCGAAGTCGATAAGAGCAAGGCCGACGTGGGCGAGACTGTGCGCCTCCGTTTCGGCTCGCGATTCAAGGATGTGGAGCTCTATTACATGCTCCGGGTGGGGCAGGAAGAGCGCCGTTTCCGGCAGCTCAGGCTTACGGACGAAATCAAGGCCATCGACATCCCTGTCGATAGCACGATGCTGGGCGGCTTCCGGATCGACCTGCTCTCTGTGCGCGAGGGAGTGGAAGAACAGCGAAGCTTCACCGTCGATGTGCCCTTCAGCCACAAGCAGCTGAAAATGGAAATCACCACCTTCCGCGACAAGCTGCAGCCGGGAGAGACCGAGGAATGGACCATCAAGGTGAAACGAGAAAAGTCAGGGGAAGAAGAGCCGGCAGCGGTCATCATGACCATGTATGACGATGCGCTGAACGCCTACGGAAGCAGCCGGCCGTGGGGCTTCTCGCCCTGGAGGACCAACACCTCCGGCAGCCTCTCCCCGCTCCATCTCTCCGGCGGTGTCGGCCGATGGATGAACTCCGGGAAACAGCTCTATTATCAAGGAAACTATCCGTCGGTGTGGATGCTCAAGGAAGCTTTGCCCTACTACCGCCGTCCCTACGGCCGTCGCGTCTATCGTTCCGCCTCCATGGCGAAAAACAATGTGATGGACGAGGAAGTGGAACTGGCTGTGGTGGAAGACGCTGTCCTGTATGAAGATGAGGTTCAGGTTGAGGGGGCTATGCTCAAGACCGCTTCCGCTTCGGCGGCAGGCGGCGACAGGGGCTCCCAGGAAGTGCAGGTGCGCACCAACCTCAACACTCTGGCATTCTTCGCACCCACACTGCGCACCGACAAGGATGGAACCGCCACCTACCGCTTCACCGTCCCCGAACTCCTCACCCGCTGGAATGTGCGCGGACTGGCGGTCACCGACGACATCAAGACAGGTACCCTCGACCGTACCCTCGTCACCAGCAAACCCCTCATGGTGCAGCCCAACATGCCGCGATTCCTGCGCAGCGGCGACAGCCTCTCCCTGATGGCCAAGGTCGTGACCGGCGAACAGTCTTCGCCGGCCCGCGAAGTCGAAGTCGAAGTCTCCTTCCTGCTCACCGATGCCGCCACGGGCGACACCATTTGCCGTCATACTGAGCAGGTGATGCTCAAGCAACCCTCTGCCGGTGGAACCGCTGCTGCACAGGTCACCTTCGACGTCGAAGTGCCGCAGAACGTCCACGTCGCCACCTACAAGATAGTGGCTGCCGCTGAAGGCATGAGCGACGGCGAGCAGGGGCAGTTGCCCGTCCTCTCCAACCGTCAGGCCGTCACCCTCAGCCAGGCGCTCTACATCAACGGCATAGGAGAGAAACAATACACCATGCCCGAGTGGCTCGAAGAAAGCCCCACCCGCGAGCCGCAGCTCGTCGCCGCCGAGGTCGTAAGCCATCCCCTGTGGCTGGCCGTGAAATGTATGCCATACCTCAAGACCCACGAAAACCCCTCCTCTCTCTACCTGGCCAACCAGCTCTACATCAACGGCAAAGGTAAGGAAATAATGGGAACAATAGGCAACATAGGGGCATTAGGAGACGGAATCAGCCCGTTGAGGATGAATGAAGACGTCAGGCAGACCCTCCTCAAAGCCACCCCGTGGGTGCAGGATGCACAAAGCGAAGAGGAACAGATGGCCGCGGTGGCCAACTATTTCGACCCCGAACGCCTCGATGCCGAGCTGAAAAAAACAACCTCCGAATTAGCCAATCGACAGAACCCCGACGGGGGTTGGAGCTGGATGCCCGACGGCAAAAGCAGCCTCTGGATCACCCAGCAGATACTGCAGAGAGTGGCAGCCGCTCAGTCACTCAGCAACTCAGTCACTCAGTCACTCCAATATGTGGACCGCGAGCAGCAGAAATACTACGAACGCTACATCAAGCCCCATCTCCAGAAAGGGGAGAAGTCCAGTGGACTTCGACGCGAGACGAGCAACGCGAGTTTCGAGCATCTGTCGCCCACCGACATCGACTACCTCTACACACGCTCCCTCTATGGCGATGCCAGCACCGAGGCCTACAAATACCACTACAACAACGCACTGAAGCGCTACGCCGACTTCAACAACCTCTACACACAGGCCCAGCTGGCCCTCATCCTCCACCGCCACGGAGACCGCCCTCAGGCACTCGACATCCTCCGCCGCATCAAGGAAAAATCCCTCGTCAGCGACGAAATGGGCATGTACTGGCGTGACAATACAAGCGGATGGCTCTGGTACCAGCGCCCCATCGAGACACAGGCACTCCTCATCCAGACCTTTGCCGAGATAACCCCTGACGACCATCAATCCATCGCCCTCATGCAGCAGTGGCTCCTCAAGCAGAAGCAGACCACACAATGGGGCAACGACGCCGCCACCGCCGCCGCCATCACCGCCCTCTTCCAAGGTGAAAGTCTAAAAGTGAAAGGTGAAAGCAGTGCCGACGCACTACAGCTGACCGTCTTCGGACAACCCCTCACCTCTCACCTCTCACCGCTCACAGGTCACCGCTCACAGCGCTGGACAGGCAACCACCTCGACACCCTCCTCTCCCTTCGCTCATCCACCATCACCCTCAAAAAATCCGACGACGGAATCGCCTGGGGAACCGTCTATTACCAGTTCACCGACAACATAGACAAGATACCCTCCCTCCACATGGGCATCACCCTCCGTCGCACCTACATCGGCCCGAAAGAACCTCATGTGGGCGACAAACTCAAAGTCCGCATCGATATCACCTGCGACCGCACCATGGAATACCTCGAACTCATCGACGGACGCCCCTCGTGCCTCGAGCCCCTCAGCACCCGTGCCGGCTGGCGCTGGAACGACGGACTCTCCTACTACATCGTCGTCAACAACACCGACACTCGATGCTATATCGACCGCCTCGAGAAAGGCAAGTACTATCTCGAATACGAGGTCTATCTCACCAACCCCGGCCGCTTCACCGCCCCTCCTGTCCTCATGCAGTGCCTCTACGCCCCAGAGTTCCGGTCGGCCAGTCCGACCTCTTCACTGTCGGTGCTCCCTTAAGTTCCAGTCTCTTACATTTACGAAGATGCCGCTTCCTAAAAAAAAGTTGCATCTTCGTAATATTTTTTTTACCTTTGCGGTGGTGTAGGAAATAGTGTGTTTTATTGTAAGTGATTAATCCATAAAACAATACGATATGTATAAAATCGAGAAACACCCCATCCTCGACATCTCCGAGGGCGAGAAAGTGCAATTTTTGTTCGAAGGCAAGCCCGTCACGGGCTACAAAGGCTATACCGTCGCCAAAGCCCTGCACGAGGCCGGCTACCCTGTCCACAGCCATTCGCTTCAGGGCCGCAACCGTTCCTTGGAATGCGGCATCGGCAAGTGCGGTGCCTGCGAAATGCTGGTCGATGGCCGTGTGCGCCGTATCTGCATCACTCCCGTTGACGGTGTCAAAGAGGTGCGCCTCATCGCTCATGAGGCCGACCTGCCGGGTGTTACATTCGATGCTCCAGTCCAATCGCAGGCTGAAAATGCACTGACCATCTACAAAACCACCGTGGCCATCATCGGTGCCGGTCCCGCCGGTCTCGCCTGCCGCGAGCAGCTGAAGAAATTCGGCATCGATTGTCTGGTCATTGACAACAACGCCCGCATCGGCGGCCAGTTCAACATGCAGACCCACCAGTTCTTCTTCTTCGAGCGTGAGAAAAAATACGGCGGCATGCGCGGATTCGACATCGCAAAGACACTTGCCGGCAACAGCATGGACGGTATCCTGCTCAACAACACCGTGTGGGACATCCTCGAGGGACCGCGTCTGGCCATCAAGAACATCGTCACCGGCGAGATGGCCTATGTCGATGCGCAGCACCTCGTTGTTGCCACCGGTGCGGTGCCCTTCATGCCCGCCTTCGAGAACGACGACGTGCCTGGCGTGTACACCGCAGCAGTGTTCCAAAAGATGATGAATCAGGAGCATACGCTCCTCGGCAAGCGCGTTCTCACCGTGGGTGCCGGCAATATCGGCTACCTCACCTCCTACCAAGGCATGCAGGCCGGCGCCACCATCAAGGCCATCATCGAGGCCATGCCCCGCGAGGGCGGCTTCCCCGTGCAGGCCAACCGCGTGCGCCGTCTCGGCATACCCATCATGACCGGCTACACCCTCGTCCGGGCCATCCCTAACGAGGACAAGACCGGCATCGTCGGTGCCGTCATCGCCAAGTGCGAGAACTTCAAGCCCATCCCCGGCACCGAGCAGATTATCTCCGACATCGACATCATTAACATCTGCACCGGCCTCGTCCCCGACAACCAGCTGCTCACCAAGGGCAAGGAACTCTTTGGCCATCGTGTCTATGGCGTCGGCGATGCAGTACGCATCGGCGAAGGCACCAGCGCCGTCCTCCGCGGCCGTCAGGCAGCCTACGAGATAGCCCAGGAAATGGGACTCCGTTACAACTACGACGAGTATCTCGACATCTCCCGCCAGTACATCGACTCCCAGCAGCACCCCATCCGTCTGCTGGAGAAGCCCAACCTGCCCACCCCCGAACGAATGGCCATGAAGCCTTTCGTGCAGCTCGACTGCCTCTACGGTTTCGCCTGCAACCCCTGCACCTTCTCCTGTCCTCAGGGGGCCATCAGCAAGCCCACAACCTCCAGCACGCCGACAGTCGATTACAACAAGTGCATCGGCTGCATGGCCTGTGTCAATCACTGTCCCGGTCTGGCCATCTTCGGCTACGACCTCTCCAAGAACACCTGCTTCCTGCCCATCGAGTACGAAGTGGCCGACGGCGCCGAAGTCTATCTGGTCGATAACGACGGCCGCAAAGTCGGCGAGGGCAAGGTGGAAAAGGTCCTCAAAAAGGACAACAAGACCAATGTGGCCCGCGTCTTTGTGGCACAGGTCGATGGCCAGATGACCGACATCAAGGGCTTCATCGCCAAAGACCGCTATCCCGAACCGCTCAACCTTGCACCCCTCTATCCTGTAGAAGGCGAGACCTTTATCTGTCACTGTGAAGACATCACGGAGAAACAGCTGATTGATGTTGTGGGCGACCGCAAATACATCTCCGTCGATGAACTCAAGCACATCACCCGAATGGGTATGGGCCCGTGCCGCGGTAAGCGTTGCATTGCCCGAGCCCGTCAGGTGCTGCGTGCCCACGGCGTGGAGGTGACCGGCGACGCCACACCGCGTGCCCCGTTGAGCAACCAGGTCTCCCTCGGCGACATCTACACCGAAGGCCGCAAGGAAGTCTATGTATTTCCGAAGGGTAACGACGTGCAGCACGAGGAGGTGAAAGTCTTCATCGCCGGCGGCGGCATTGCCGGAAGCGGCCTCTTCCGCTACTTCAGCGAGGCGGGACTCAAACCTGTGATGGTCAACTGGAGTCGCGGTGCCTCATGGCGCAACATCGGTGGCGGCCGTCCCGCTTTCTCCAACCCCGACATCGCCGACATCGCCCAGCACAGCCACGAGATATTCAAGAGTATCCAGGCGGTGCACAACATCAACTACAAGCCCACCCATTATGTAAACCTCGTCCACGATGAGGCCACCTACAAGGCCCTCGATGCTTCCCGTGCCTGGAGCGATGCCTATATGATTGACCGCAAGGACTTCAAGAAGGAAATCTCTCCGCTCTGGGACGACACCCGCGATACCTACTCCCACGCCCTCATCACGCGCGACTGCTGGCAGGCCACTCCCGGCCGTGTGATTGACTACATCCGCGGAATCGGGGTCTCCCTCGGCGGCCGCTACTACGAGGACACCGAGCTCCTCTCCGTCTGGCGCAAGGACGACAAGGTGGTGGCTCTGGTACGCAACCATGAAGGCAAGTATATCGAATATACCTGCGGCCACTTCGTCAACGCCATGGGTTGGGGTGCCGAACGCTTCACCGATATGCTCGGTATCGATACAGGCCTCTATCCCGTCAAGCATCAGGCCTTCATCACCCGTCGCCTGCCCATGATGGGACCCAACGGAGGCCCGCTCGACATGATTATCGATCGTCGCCACTACAAAGGATTCAGCGCCGTCTATGGACAGCAGTTCGAGCACACCGGTCAGATTATCGGCTGTGCCAGCCCTGACACCGACGCCTACGAGACACGCCAGAACATCAAGTACAACAGCCGCGAGTTCCTCGAGATTGTCAGCCAGGTATTTGCCGAATGGCTGCCCAACCTCAAGGAGGTCAGTTTCCTGGCCTGCTGGGCAGGACGCTACACCGAGCCGCGCTATATCGTCGATCCCGAAGTGGGCCTTCTCACAGGTCTCCGTGGACACGGCTTCATGCTCGGCCAGTATCTCGCCAAACTTTATGTCGATAAATACCTCGGACGTGAGGTGCCCGGCTATATGAAGGACCTCGCCCTCAGTGGCCACGGCCTCAGCGAGAACGCCTTCAAGTAGGCATCCATCTTTCGTTTAAGACAACCCATGGGGACTTTCCTTTTCCGGAAAGTCCCCTTTGTCTATGAAAAGTATGGGGTTACAGGCACTGTACGATTTTTTCAAGCCAGTGGGCGTCGGTGTCATCGAAGGTGGCGAGATGGCGGCTGTCGATGTCGAGCACGGCGATGATGTCGTCACCGCGATAGACGGGCACCACTATCTCACTGCGGCTTTCGGAGGAGCAGGCGATGTGTCCGGGGAACTGTTCGACATCGGGCACCACTATGGTGCGACGTTCTTTCCAGGCGGTACCGCAGACTCCGCGTCCGTAAGCAATGTGCACACAGGCTATCGGACCTTGGAAGGGGCCTAATAATAATTCAGAATAATGATTTTTCGTAACTCTGTAAAAACCAGTCCACCAGAAGCCGAATTCGAGGTGGAGCAGGGCCGCCACGTTGGCCATCTTGGCAATGATGTCGTCTTCTCCCTCGCAGAGGGCCTGCACTTGCGGCAGCAGCTGCCGGTAGTGTTCTTCTTTGGTCATAGGGACTTGTAGGAGGGAGTGAAGGTATCGCCGCCTGCCACGCTGCCGGTGGAGAGTCCTTTCTTGAGCCACCGCATGCGCTGAGCCGAGGTTCCATGGTTGAAGGTCTCGGGCATGGTGCGCCCGTAGGCCTGTTTCTGCAGGTAGTCGTCACCGATTTTGGAAGCAGCGTTGAGGGCTTCTTCGATGTCGCCGTCTTCGAGCGAACCGAACATCTGGTTGTCGTGGTAGGCCCATACGCCGGCGTAGTAATCGGCTTGCAGTTCGAGTCGCACGCTGGTCTGGTTGTAGCCTGCGGAGTTCTTTCCGTATTGTGCCATCTGCTGATGGGCTGCATCGAGGGTTCCGAGGAGGTTCTGCACGTGATGCCCCACTTCGTGGGCAATGACGTAGGCGTAGGCGAAGTCGCCGTCGGCTCCTATCTGGTCACGCATGCTCTTGAAGAACTGGAGGTCGAGATAGACGGTCTGATCGGCCGAGCAATAGAAGGGGCCAGCCGCCGAGGTGGCGTTGCCGCAACCGGAACTAACGGCATCGGAGAAGATGACCATTTTGGGCGGGCGATAGGTGCGGCCCATTTTCTTGAATTCGGATGTCCACACGTCTTCGGTGCCGGCCAGTATCTGACGGCAGAAGGTCATCAACTCCACATCTACCTGACTGTAGTCCTGGCCGTCGGTGTATTCGGTGTTGGTCCCCGTCATCTGCTGGAGGGTGTCGGCATCGGGGGCTTTGCCTGTCAGCAGCCAAATCAGGCCAATGATGACGATACCGCCCAGGCCGAGGCCTCCGGCTTTTACGGCGCCGCCTTTACCGCGGCGGTCTTCCACGTTGTTGCTCTGTCTGCGTCCGTTGAGGTTCATGGTATAATTGCTTAATTGTTTGATTGATTAAGTAACGCTTCAAGGGGTTCGGCGGCGGCGTGCCATGAGTGATGCTCCATAACGAAGCGGTGGCCGGCATCGGCGATGGTGTTGTGCAACTCCTCGATAGTTAGTTTCACTATCATGTCGGCCAGTTGCTCGGCCGTGTCACCCACCAGCAGGTGCTCCCAGGCGGTGGCACCGAGCGGGGCAGCAGCGAGGGTGGTGGTGACACACGGCAGTCCCATGGCCATGGCTTCGAGCAGTTTGTTCTGCATGCCGGAGCCGATGCGCATAGGGGCAACGAAGATTTGCGACGAGGCGTAGGCTGTACGTATGTCGTCCAAACGTCCGCTGACGGTGACTTTGGGACCGGCCAATGCTTTGACGGCAGGCTTAGGGTCGGCACCGGCTATTAGTACATTTATGCCATAGGGGCATTGTTCCCATACCAAGGGCATGATTTCCTTCACGAGCCAGCGTGCCGCATCGACATTGGGTGCATAGGACATGTTGCCGCAAAAGACGATGGAATAGTGCTTAGCGTTTAGTGTTGTCGGCCGAGCCGACGGCACACCAAAGTGTTCAGTGTTGAAATAATCTGTATCAACGCCGTTGGGGACGAGGGCGACGGTGGGGGAGAGGGCGGATTGGTCGATGGATGAGATGACGGTGGTGGCGTCAAAGAGTTGCAGGGCATGCTGTTCGATGCGTTGCAGGGCTTGATACTCATATTTTAGTACCCACCGCAGGGGTCCGCGACTGCGTTCCATACGGCGTCGAGTGTTCAATGACAGTGCGTCTTGGAAGTCGAGTATTTGTTTGGTGTTTAGTGTTGCCGGCAGCGCCGACGGCACACCAAAGTGTTTAGTGTTAAGTGTGGGGATGGTGCGAACCATCTGGCAATAGACCACATCGGGCTGTACTTGGCGACGGTAGGCGTCAAAGGCATGTTGTGCGTGAGGAGTGGTCCAGTAGCCCAGTTGGAACGGTTGTCGGTGAATAAAAGCCCTCAGCACTCCAAGATAGCAGGCACACCGGTTGAGGCGCTCTACATGGATATCGCGGCAGAAAGGTTGCAATGCCACCACATCCTCTTTTTCCACAGGCTCGTGCGAGAGGGCAAAGAGATAAATGTCGTGCTGCCGTGAGAGCTCCACTATCTGGTGATAGGCCCTCAGTTTGTCCCCTTTGTCGAGAGGGTAGGGGAAGCGTGGCAGCAGGACAAGGATTTTCATCAGTGTTTGGTGTTATGAGGTCAGAATAGTTGTGTCTGGGTGCCTTCGGCGAAACCTTGTCGGTCGTCGGGGGTGTCGGGCAATTCGGTTTCTTCCGGCTCTTGGGGTTCGGGGTCGGGTTTCAGAGGTGCCAACCAGTTGAAACTTTCCACATTGAAGGTGGTGATGCGTTTCCCTTTGGCTTTGCTGCTCTTGACGCCGATGAAGTCTTCCACTTCGATTATCTCGCTGGGTATCTTCTTGCCGCTGTCGGGGGTATAAACCACCTCGAGGCGTGGATAGTAGTCGAAACAGAGGTTCATCAGTGTGCTTCCGTCATCGTCGAGGAAGCTCAGTTTGCGGTCGTTGACTTCGGGCGTGAAGCGTTTGAGGTAGGGATAGCCTTCGGCAGAGCGGTAAAGGACGGTAACAATGCCCTCGGGATTGAACTTACGTAGCTCGATGAGGTCGTCGTCGTAATGGTTGGCCAGATCGAAGGAGGTGGTGCGGTAAGTGGCGCTCTGTGTGATGGAGAGTATCTTGTCGCTTCCGCGGAATTCTCCCAGGTATTGGCCTGCTTCGTTTACATTGAGCCGCTTGACGCTTTTGTCGAACCAAATTTTGCGGGCGCTGAGGGTGGATACTCCTTCATCCTTGAGGTTGATGCTTCGTACAGCGTTGCGGGTAAGAATGTTGCCCATGGCATCGCGCCCCTTGATAGCGAGCGTCTTGAAGTCGAACTCGAAGCTGACCTTCTTGATTTTGGGACTGCTCACGTGGTGCACAGTGACCACTTCGGCCTCACCGTTGGGGTTGGCGGTGAAATATAGAATTTTGCTGCCCCGGGTGCCTTTGGTGAGGAGGTACTCGCGGTCGCGGGTGACGGAGGTCACGCTGAAGCGTTTCACCATCGCATAGCCGGCGGCACCGTCGCGGTAAATCATGTTATACACCGTGCGTTCGTCGCGTTTTCGGAACACGGAGATGTATAGCAACTCCTTGCAATCTTGCGAGCCTACGAAACCCTTCTCTTGAACCTTGGTGACCATCATGGTGCCGTCGCGGCGGAACACTATGATATCGTCCATCCGTGAGCATTCGCAGGCCACTTCGACTCCTTCCTCTCTCTTAAGACCCCAACCGGCGAAGCCTGTCTGGTAGTTGACGTAAAGTTTTTCGTTGGCGATGGCTACCTGGGTGGCTTCGATGTCGTCGAAGTTGCGTATTTCGGTCTTGCGTTCGCGGCCTTTGCCATATTTCTTCAGGATGTCCTGGAAGTAGCGGATAGCGTAGTCGGTGAGATGTTCGAGGTGGTTCTTCACCTCGTCGATGGTCATTTCGATGGCCTCGATCTCTTCTGCGGCCTTCTTGATGTCGAACTTGGAAATCTTCTTGACAGGTTTTTCGGTGAGTTTCAGCACATCGTCGCGGGTGATTTTACGTTTGAAGCGCTTCTGGTAGGGTCCGAAAGCCTTGTGCATGTCATCTACCTGCTCCTCCCAACTCTGGCTGTCTTTCCGCTCCATCTTCTTGTAAATTCCTTTCTCGAAGAAGATTTTTTCCAAAGAGACCCAGTGCCAACGGTCTTCCAGTTCGCCGAGTTGTATCTCTAACTCCTGACGTAGCAGTTCGCGGGTACGCATGGTATTGTGCCGCAGGATGTCGCTGGCGGTCGTAAAGACGGGCTTGTCGTCAATGATGACGCAGGTCTGTGGCGAGACGGATATCTGGCAGTTGGTGAAAGCGTAAAGGGCATCGATGATCTGGTCGGGGCTGACACCTGTGGGTAGATAGACCACAATCTCCACCTCGGCGGCGGTATTGTCATCCACCTTTTTGATTTTGATTTTCCCCTTCTCGTTGGCGGTGAGGATGCTGGAGATGAGCACGTCGGTGGTGACGGTGTAAGGCAGTTCGGTGATGATGATGGCCTTGCGCTTCTCATCATAATGCATCTTCGCGCGGATACGCAGACGTCCGCCCAGCGCGGCATCGTTGTATTTGCTTACGTCTATCAGGCCGCCGGTGGGGAAGTCGGGATAGATCTCAAACGGGACGTTTTGCAGTATCTTGACAGATGCTTCCAGTAACTCACAGAAATTGTAGGGGTAAATTACTGAGGTCAGTGTGACGGCGATACCTTTTGTTCCCTGGGCCAGCAGTAGCGGAAACTTGATGGGCAGGGTGACGGGTTCCTGCTTGCGGCCGTCGTAGGAGGGTTTCCATGGAGTGGTTTTGGGGTTGAAGACGACTTCTTTGGCGAATTTCGACAGGCGGGCTTCGATGTATCGGCCAGCTGCAGCGTCGTCACCAGTGAGGATATTGCCCCAGTTTCCCTGGCAATCGATTAGGAGTT
Organism: Bacteroidales bacterium; assembly: GCA_017960605.1. Taxonomy (GTDB): domain Bacteria; phylum Bacteroidota; class Bacteroidia; order Bacteroidales; family P3; genus Colimorpha. Next base: position 15,724 of record JAGCYV010000070.1, read on the forward strand.
CCTTTTGCCCGAGGTTGACCAATGCCTCCTTGATGCTCTGGTCGCCGTGAGGGTGGTACTGCATGGTGTTGCCAACGATGTTGGCTACCTTGGTGAAGCGGCCGTCATCGGTCTCTTTCATGGCATGCAGGATGCGGCGCTGCACAGGCTTCAGCCCGTCGTCGATATCGGGCACCGAACGGTCGAGAATGACATCGCTGGCATAGTCTATCCAATAGTCCTTGAACATGCTGTTCAACGACAGGGTGGAGCCTTGTTCCTGTATCTCTTCGTGTTCTAATTCTTCCATGTTGTTGTAGTGTTATCGGTCGTTGGCTTTCTTGAACATACGGTTCCAACGAATCTTTTTGTGGTCTTTATCCCAGCTGAAATAGATGAATTGGGCTTTGCCCGCGATATGGTCTTCTGGCACATAGCCCCAGAAGCGGCTGTCCTGACTGTGGTGGCGGTTGTCGCCCATCATCCAGTAGTAGTTTTGTTTCACGGTGTAGCTGTCGGTGGACTCTCCGTTGATGTAATAGATTCCGTCTTTCACTTCCAGCGTGTTGTTTTCATACACGGTAATCAGTCGGCGGTAGTAGGGTAGGATGCTGTCGTTGAGTTTCACCACCTCGCCTTTGGCAGGAATATGGATGGGCCCGAAGTTATCTACGCTCTGCGGGTATCCGGCAATGTTCGGGAACAGCGAGCCGTCGGTTTCGGCGGGAATGGTGTCGGTGTGTAAATAGCTGCCCATGTCGGTGTAAGCCAGCCGGCTGGCCATCTTTCGTGTCAGAGGCACGGTATAGACTGCCAGCAAGCGGGAGGAGTCGATGAAGAAGGGACCCGAATTGTCGATGTCGGCATAACTCACCCCCAGACGGTCCATCTCCTGCATCACATACTGTGGAGGGAAGCCTTTTACGTTGGTCAGAAAGCTGTAGGTGGTCTGCGACTCACGCGGTGTATCGATAGGTTTGCCATTGATATACACCACTTGGTCGATAATCTGTAGGTCGTCGCCTGGCATTCCGATGCAGCGTTTGATATAGTTGGTGCGTTTATCCACCGGACGGGTGAACCATCCCTCTTTCAGCAGTTCCCGGTTTCCATCACGCACAGCATCGTAATAGGTGAATTGGTTGCCGGGAGAGGCATGCAGGGTGGTGTCGCCGGCGGGGAAGTTGAACACCACGGCGTCATAGCGTTTCACATGGGTGTATCCCGGATAGCGGTGGTAGGGCAGCCTTATCCATTTCAAGTACGACTCCACTTTGTCTCCCGTCAGGGGAATGGTGTTGTGCACCAGCGGCAGGCTCAACGGAGTCACTTCCACTCGGGGGCCATAGGCTAACTTGCTTACTAACAAATAGTCTCCTACCTGTAGGCTCTTTTCCATCGACGACGAGGGAATGTTGTACAACTCGAATATATTGCCGCGGATGATGGTGGCCGCCACAAGGGCAAACACAATGGCGTCGGCCCAGTCGCGGGCTTCACTGACCTTGGCCGGAGGGTCTGTCTTGGGGTCGTGGTATGTGGCTTTCTTGCTCAATCCCAGCACGGGAAGGTAAATCCATGGGAAGATTACGGCAGCCAGCTGTTCCCAGAAACCATAGCGGCGGAACACCTTGGCGGTCTCCACCACCATCAGCAGGAAGCAGAACACGTTGATGGCAGGAATAAGGAAATAGATGTACCATTTCCAGCTTTTACCGCACACCTGGATCCACACCACAATGTTGTAAATCGGTATCAGGGCTTTCCACGGTGCCACCCCGGCTTTCTTGAAGACGAACCACAGTCCCAGCAGGGTTCCTGCAAAATAGAGTATTAACAGAATGTCGTATAGCATATTATTGAATTTTACTTACACATAATCGAATTAACGCACTCCACGAGTTTCGCTTTCTCTTTGTTCCAGTCCATATCGCGACGGGCTGCGGCGAAGTCGTTGTCGCTCCACTGCCGTGTTAGCACCCGCTTTACGCTCTCGGCCAGCGCCTGTGCTCCGGGCTCGCGCATCACCTCGCCCACTTTGTACCTCTTCACCACCCGTGCCATCTCCGGCAGGTCGCTCACCACCATGGGCACTCCTGCCGCCACGAAGTCGCCGATGCGGTTGGGCAGGGCGAAGTGGTAGCTTAGTCCCATGTCTTCCAGCATCACCAGCCCTACGTCGGCCTGGGGTGTCAGTTCATGAAGCTTTTCGAGGCTCACAGGTCCGAGGAATTCCACTCGGTCGCTCCAAGGCTTTTCGGCCGCATAGGCTCTCATCTGTTTCAGTAGGTCTCCGCCTCCGGCCACCACTAATCGGCAGTCGGGCAGCCATTCCATCGCATCGATGGCCCAATCCACTCCGCGTCCCATATTCACAGCCCCTTGGTATAGTAAAGTGGTTACTTCTCGTTTCCGCTGTCCACTGGCTGCCGTCCGCTGATTGCTCATATTCCTCACCACCGTCATCTGCACACCCAAGGTCTGGCGGTAGTAGTCGGCTATGCTGTCGCACACCGTCAGGCATGTGTCGCATTGAGGTAGCAGCATCCGCTCTATCATTCGCCACACCCATCTCACCAATGGCTTGTGCTGTATCTCAGGCACCTCGGGGAATAGCTCGTGGGCATCCATTACCAGTCTGGCAGGGTGAAGGTTCACCTTGGAAGCCATCCAGCATCCCGAGAGGGTGTCGGTGTCATTGGCCCATACGATGTCGGCCTTCAGCCGTCGCAGTTCCTTGGTCAGCCTCCGGTTGTATTCGGCATAGAAACGCCACCCTTTGCGGTGACTCAACTTCATGCGCAGGGTTTTATAGGGCAATCGCAGCGGTTGGCTCCACGGCAATTCGCGACCAATCAAGATTACCTCATGGCCCGCTTCCGTCAGCGCTGCCGCATGGCGCAACAAACGACCGTCGGTGGCTATGTCGTTAGTCACCGCCATCGCTATCCTGTATGTTACCTTGTCAATCAAGCCTTTGATGATGGCTTTTGGCTTTTGGATTTTTATATATAAATTCCCATTTATAACGCATTTCGTTTTTTTTTCGTATTTTTGCACCCGAATTTTTATCAACAATGAAGAGAATATCTCTGTTACTGATGCTTGCCGTCATATTGACCTCTTGTGGCGGCAGCCGAAAGACCTCCGCAGTGCCGGCCGAGGCCCGGACTTTCGACAAAGACCAAGTCTGGCAGTTGGTTTCCATGCGTGGCAAGGAGGTGTCGGCACGCGACGGCGTGGTCACCCTTATGTTCTATCCCGAAGGCAATGCCATCCGTGGCCTCGTCGCCTGCAACCGCTACTTCGCCGACTATACAATGAGGCCCGGCAAGGTCGATGCCGACGGCACCCACTATTCCATCAAGGTCAGTTATATCAGCGGAGGTGACGTGCAGTGTCCCGAAGGCGATATGGCCTTCCAAGACCGCTATCTGGCCCTCCTCGGCAAGGCCGATGCCTGTCTGCTCACCACCTATGGCCTCACGCTCTACCAACACGGCAAGGAAACGCTTCGTTTCGAGTTGCAGTAATAAATCATCATTGCTTCAAAAATGAAACTCAGCTATAAGTATTGCACCTTCCGTGTTCCTGTCAGCCTGTTGAGGTGCCTCAAGCGCCGTATGCGCTGGGTCCGTGCCGCCGGTGGCATCGTGACCGATGACGGTGGCGATATGCTCCTCATCCGTCGCAACGGACGTTGGGACCTCCCCAAAGGCAAGGTCGAGTCCGGCGAGACCCTCCTTCAGGCTGCCCTTCGCGAAACCCTCGAGGAAACCGGCATATCAGTGGATATCCCTCGTGCTCAAATGCTGCCCGCTAAGACATATCATATCTTCAATCTCTACGGGGGCTGGCACCTCAAGCAGACTTCGTGGTTCCCGCTCCATGCCGCAGGCCGTCATCCGCAGGGAATTGCCCAGCAGGAAGAAGGCATCACCGATGTGGTATGGGTTTCGCCCGACGAGTGGCACCGTCGCCTCAGCTCTTCCTATGGTACCCTCCGCACCCTTGAAAAACAAGTGCAACAAAAAACGATAGCCTAAGCCTCTTAACTCCTGATCAATGGAACTCCTCAGCCAAATAGCCCTCTCCATGACGCCGGGTCTCGGCCCCACCAGCTGCCGCAAGCTGCTGGAACTCTATCCCGACCAGGACATCTTCGCGCTGCCGCCCTCCGAAATCAAGACCGCTTTCGGCTCCCATCACGCCATCGCAGAGGCTATCCTTGGACGCACCGCATTCCCGCGTGCCGAAGAGGAGCTGCGGTTCTGTGAACGCAACAAGATTCGAGTGCTTTTCTGTACCGATGAGGCTTTCCCGCAGCGTCTCAACCGCGAGGAGACGCAGGACTGCCCCGTGCTGCTCTATGTCAAGGGCGACCTCGACCTCAATCCCGAACGTGCCGTGTCGGTTGTCGGCACCCGCCGTGCCACGCCGCAGGGCCGTGATGTCACCGACCGGCTGGTCTCCCAGATGGTTCCGCTTGCCACGCCCATCGTCAGCGGCCTGGCCTACGGCATCGACACCGCCGCCCATACCGCCGCCCTCGCCCACGGCCTGCCCACCGTCGCCGTCCTCGGCCACGGTCTCGACCGCATCTATCCTCCGGCCAACCGACGTCTGGCCATCGAGATACTGGAGAAAGGCGGCGCCCTCGTCACCGAATACCCCAACGGCACCGCCATCAATCCCGGCTACTTCCCGGCCCGTAACCGCATCATAGCAGCGCTCTCAGACGCCACCGTGGTTGTCGAGGCTTCCGAGAAAGGGGGTGCCCTCATCACCGCCGCCATCGCCAGCGGCTACCATCGCGAAGTCTTTGCCGTGCCTGGACGTGTCGCCGACAAATACGCTGCCGGCACCAACAACCTCATCGCCTCCCACCGTGCCCTACTCATCCGCGATGCCGACGACCTGGCCTACCAGATGGGCTGGCCGCTCTCTGTCCGTCAGGCTGCCGACGCACCCCAGCAGACACTCTTCGCTACCTTGAACAAAGAGGAACAACAAGTGATGGATTTGCTCCACAACCACCAGCAGCTTACCCTCGAGGAACTGGCCTCCATGACCGGCATGCCCATGCCGCGGATAGCCGCCCTGATGTTCAACCTCGAGATGCAGAAGGCCGTCCGCGTCCTCCCCGGCCGCCTCTACCAGCCCCTGTTGTCATAATACACAGGAATCCTTTTGCTTGCGTGTTCACCTCATTACGACAACATTGTTTTGTTGGATGGTGTTGAGTGGGGGAAATTATCGGGTAAGTACAATAAAGCCGTGCGAGGGGCGTTAATAAGACATGATGAAGAATTTCACTACTATCATGGCGGCGTTGGCAGTGATGCTGACGGCTGCCGCCTGCGCTCCCAAGACGCAGGATTTCACTGCCGCCGACGGCAGCGTGACCGCCACCGTCAAGGTGGGCACCGACCAATGGAAGATTACCGATGCCCGTGGCCACGAGCCCGTGGAGGACTACGACTCGATGCGCGTGGTCGAGGTGGGGGAGGACGGTCACCCGATGACGGTCATCTATTACCGTGGTACCGAGCAGCATGTGCGCCAGTATTACAGTACCATGCAGGTGCGTGCCGAGGGCATGACTGCCGACGGCCGACGCGAAGGCCGCTGGGTGTTCTACCACCCCAACGGCAACATACAGAGCGAGTGCACCTATGTGAACGGACTGGAGGAAGGAGCCTACCGTGTCTATCGCGAGGACGGCCGCCCCTATTACATAGGCCAATACACTGCCGGCAAGCCGGTGGGCACGTGGGAGTTCTACGACCCCGAGGGCAACCTGGCCGGAACGAAGGAGTATTGAGACGATGATTGACCTGGGGCTTGACATCTATCGCGTCATCGGGCGCGAGGCCGACCGCATGGGAGTGGATGCCTACGCCGTGGGCGGCGTGGTGCGCGACCATTTCCTGCAGCGCCCCTGCACCGATATCGACGTGGTGTGTATAGGCCACACCGAAGGCGGAGAGGTGCATGTCGGCATCGAGCTGGCCAAAGCGGTATCGGAGGCCGTGGGCGGCAGCAAGGTGTCGGTGTTCAAGACCTTCGGCACCGCCTCGTTCCAATACAATCATCTGCAACTAGAATTTGTGGGCGCCCGCCGCGAGAGCTACAGCCACGACAGCCGCAAGCCGGTGGTGGAGAACGGCACCCTCGAGGACGACCAGCGTCGGCGCGACTTCACGGTCAATGCGTTGGCGGTATGCCTCAATGCCGACCGCTATGGCGAGTTGATGGACCCCTTCGGAGGCATCCGCGACCTGAACGACGGCATCTTGCGCACTCCCCTGGACCCCGACATCACCTTCAGCGACGACCCGCTGCGCATGATGCGTGCGGTGCGGTTCGCCTCGCAGCTCGGATTCCGCATAGAGGATGCCACCTTCGAGGCCATCTCCCGCAACGCCAAGAGGATAGAGATAGTCAGCGCCGAGCGCATCACGGTGGAACTGAACAAGATCATGCTCTCGCCTGTGCCCAGCGTCGGACTGAAGCTGATGCAGAAATGCGGCCTGATGGCGCTCATCCTGCCGGAAGTCAGCGCCCTGCAAGGGGTGGAGACGGTGGATGGACGCGGCCATAAGGACATCTTCTACCACACCATGCAGGTGCTGGACAATGTGGCTCAAGCGGGAAGTGGAAAGCGGGAAGTGGAAAGCGATGGTGACGCTCCGGCCAATTTTCAACTTTGGCTGCGTTGGGCGGCGTTGCTGCACGATATCGGCAAGCCCGGCGTGAAGCGCTACGAGCAGAAGCAGGGCTGGACTTTCCACGGCCACGAGGCCCGCGGGGCGCACATGGTGAAGCGCATCTTCAAACGCCTCCGCCTGCCCAACGGGGCCGAGATGCGCTATGTGGAGAAACTGGTGATGCTGCACATGCGGCCCATCGTGCTCAGCGAGGAGGTGGTCACCGACAGTGCCGTGCGCCGTCTGCTTTTCGAGGCCGGCGACGACATCGACGACCTGATGCTCCTGTGCAATGCCGACATCACCAGCAAGAACCCCGACAAGGTGAGGAAACACAAGTCCAACTTCGAGCTGGTGAAGCGCAAGCTGGTGGAGTTGGAGGAGCGCGACCGCATCCGCAACTTCCAGCCTCCGGTGAGCGGCGAGGACATCATGCGCACTTTCGGCATCGGGCCCTGCCGCGAGATAGGCACCATCAAGGATGCCATCAAGGACGCCATCCTCGACGGGAAGATACCCAACGAGCGCGAGGCAGCATGGCAGATGATGCTCACCCTCGGAGCCGGATTGGGGCTTACGGTGGCCCCGGGCGGAGAGACGGCTTTTTAGATGGAAAGTTGTTATTTCAAAAAAAGATGTATATTTGCAGTTTGAATCACAATCCGAAAGAAATAATATAACATATTCACTATGAAAAAGATATTTGCATTATCGGCGGCCTTTTTGCTTTGCGGGGGCGTGCTGTTTGCGCAGAAACCGAAGTCTGTGCCCGAAAAAGATGTCAAGGTCAATTATGTAAAAGACTTCCAGCGTCAGGTGAAAGACGCCACCGACATTGCCTGGTGGCAGGTCGATTCGCTCACCTTCAAGGTGACCTACCTCGACAACGAGAAGAGCCGTCAGGCCATGGTGTTCAACAACAAGGGCAGCGAGACGCACTACTACATTGACAAGCAATATACGCCTGCCGCCATCAAAGACACCGTCGCCCATCTCTTCCCCAAGCATGTCATCAACGAGGTGTGGGTGCGCAAGGTGCGTGGCAAGATGACCTATCAGGCCGACATCTCGCGCAAGAGCGGCTTCCTGTGGTGGAAGAAAGAGTCCGACTTCAAGACCCTCAACTGGGAGGTTGACGGCAAGTACATCGGCGAGTAAGCGATGTAAGGATAAACAATTAGGGCCCCGCGCGTCAGCGCGGGGCCCTCTCTTTATCTGTTACTCGGCGTCGCGGCCGTGGCAGTTCTTGTACTTCTTTCCGCTTCCGCAGGGGCAGGGGTCGTTGCGGCCCACCTTCTTCTCCACATGCACCGGCATCTGGCGCTGGGGCTGCTGTGACGAGGAGTCGATGGCCTGCTGCTGCTGACGGGCGGCACGGTCGAACTGGTTCTCCCGTCCGGCTTTCAAACCCTTCTGCGGAGCCTGCGGGCGCTGTGCCTCGCGCACCTGGCTCTCGTCGGGCAACGGCAGCTGGGCACGGCTCAGGAAGCTGGTGATTTCGCGGTTGATGTCGAGCAGCATCTTCTCAAAGAGCTTGAACGACTCGAACTTATATATCAGCAACGGGTCTTTCTGCTCGTAGGCGGCGTTCTGCACGCTCTGGCGCAGGTCGTCCAACTGGCGCAGGTGCTCCTTCCACAGGTCGTCGATGATGGCCAGCGTGATGCCCTTCTCGATGCAGAGCTGCACCTCACGGCCGTGGGTTTCGTAGGCTTTCTTCACCGGCACCACGCAGTTCAGCGTCTTTTTGCCGTCGGTGATGGGGAAGGCCACATTGATGTAACGCGTGTTCTCGGCGATGTTCTTGATGAACGGCCACGCGGTCTCGCACAGCTTCTGCATGCGCTCCTTGTAGGCGTTGAAGCACTGGTCGTAGAGCAGGTTGATGGCCTCGTTGCGGCGCAGCGACAGGAACTCGCGCTCGCTCAGCGGCACCTCGTGGGCAAATACGCGGATGACCTCCATCTTGAACTCCTCCCAGTCGCTGCCGTCGCTGTACAGCAGCTCGCAGGTGTCGTAGAACATGTTGCTGATGTCGATGCTCAGACGGTCGCCATAGAGGGCGTTGCGGCGCTTGTTGTAAATCACCGTGCGCTGGTTGTTCATCACGTCGTCGTATTCCAGCAGCCGTTTGCGCATGCCGAAGTTGTTCTCCTCCACCTTCTTCTGGGCACGTTCCACGGCCTTGGTAATCATCGAGTGCTGAATCACTTCGCCCTCCTGCAATCCCATCTTGTCCATGATGGACGCCATGCGTTCGGAGCCGAAGAGGCGCATCAGGTCGTCCTCGAGGGAGACGAAGAAAAGGCTCGAACCCGGGTCACCCTGACGGCCGGCACGACCGCGCAGCTGCCTATCCACACGGCGGCTCTCGTGGCGCTCGGTGCCGATGATGGCCAGACCGCCGCGTTCGCGCACGTCGCCCTTGAGCTTGATGTCGGTACCACGGCCGGCCATGTTGGTGGCGATGGTCACGCGGCCCGGCTCACCGGCCTGTGCCACGATCTCGGCCTCCTTCTGGTGTAGTTTGGCATTCAAGACGTTGTGAGGAATCTTCTTCATCTTGAGCATCTTGCTCAGCAACTCCGAGGTCTCCACGCTCGTGGTGCCCACCAGCACGGGACGGCCCTCGCCGATAAGCTTCTCTATCTCGTCGATGACGGCACGGAATTTCTCGCGTTTGGTCTTATACACCATGTCGTCCATATCCACGCGGGCGATGGGCTTGTTGGTGGGGATGACCACCACGTCGAGCTTGTAGATGTTCCACAACTCGCCGGCCTCGGTCTCGGCGGTACCCGTCATACCGGCCAGCTTCTTGTACATGCGGAAGTAGTTCTGCAGCGTGATGGTGGCGTAGGTCTGGGTGGCGGCTTCCACCTTGGCGTTCTCCTTGGCCTCCACGGCTTGGTGCAGTCCGTCGCTCCAGCGGCGGCCTTCCATGATACGGCCTGTCTGCTCGTCGACGATGTACTACTTGTTGTCCATCACCACGTATTGGTCGTCGCGCTCAAACAGCGTATAAGCGCGCAACA
>JAGCYV010000071.1 GCA_017960605.1 Bacteroidales bacterium
AAAAAAAGCAAAAACAGCCTTAAATACGAAATATTTATCATTATATCAGTACTTTACATACAAAAGGACACCTTGATAGTGCCACGTCGTCACCACACTGTCTGTATGGCTGCAATGGAACCACCATGAAGCCACTATGGAGGATCTATGGAATCATAACGAACACAAAACTAAGTATCAGTGTATTATGGAAACAACGGAAGTTTTTCATATGATTAATATAATAAAAATAAGATTGTTACGTTTCACCAAAAAAGTGAAAAAGGTTCTGAAGATAGCAGGACGCGTGTTGCTAGGGCTTGGATTGACGCTGTATGTCATTGTGGCTCTGGTGAATTACTCCGTGGTGCAATCGTATCTGGGCACGATGGCGGGACGGTATTTCTCGCAGGAGTGGGGAGGCGAGGTGCACATCGGTGCGTTGCATGCTATGCCGTGGGACCATCTGATTCTGGACGATGTGCTGATGGTGGACCCCGATGGCGACACGGTGGTCGATATTGAGACTCTGCGCGTGAGTTTCCGACGCTTCCCATTCCGGAACGGAGGCTTGGAGTTGGAGCGCGTCTATCTGAAGAACGGGTATTACCATCTGGTATGCTATCCTCCCGGAGAGAACGGCAGGCCGACAATCAACCTACAATATATTATCAACTACTACACCCACGGGGCTCCGCCGCCACCGCCTTCAGGAGTAGTATTCCCGGTAAAGGTTGGAGCATTGACCATCAACGGGTTGCACTACAAGATGGACCTTCCGGACAGAAGGAAGGTGGTGTATGATAAGGGTGTAGAGATACCGCACATGGAGTTTTTCAACATCCACGGCCGCATCAAGGACATCACGGTGCTGAACGACGACGTGACGTGCCGCATCGTGCGGCTGCGCACAGAGGAGCGCAGCGGATTCCAGGTGAGCGACATCCGCTGCGATGTGCACGTGAGCCCTTACGAAATCGTCGCCAAAAATCTGGAAGTGACCACACCGAAGAGTTACATCACCCTGGATGCGGCGCTGACCTACGACGGATGGGAAGTGATGATTGACTACCTGAACACGGTGAACCATAAAGTGATTATCAAGGAAGGGACCTCGGTGGCGATGAGCGATGCCGCCTACTGGGCACCTGTCCTTTGGGGCATCGAGACTCAGGTGGAAGCCGAAGGTACGGCAGAAGGCACTATCAACGATATGTTTGCCGACCTCTCTTTGCGATGGGGCGACGCGTCGGGCCTGTTGCTGACGGGGCACATGCAGGATGTGGAAATCATCGACAGCACAAGGTTTGATGTGGATATCGAACGGCTTTGGACCAATTACAACGACCTGCAAGCGGCATTGGAAGGGACTTCATACACACCTGTTGCGATGAAGAAACTGATTCGGGAGGTGGATCACCTGGATTTAGGCTTGCGGCTGAGGGGCGGCCTGAAGCAAGCATCGACCGTAAATCTGCACATGACCAGCGGCATCGGTGACCTGAGAGCCGACGCCAACATAAAACCCACGGACAAAAACGGCCTTGCTTTCACCCTTGACGCCGGCAGCGATGCGCTGTCGCTGCGGATGCTGAAGAGCGAATGGGTGAGCCGGACGGGATTTGACTTAAGCACAAACGGCGTATGGCATAACATCAACGACATCAATACCCTGAAGGCAGACCTTCAAGGAGGGTTGATAAACAGCGTGGTCAAAGGCCGTCATCTGATGCCCGTGAGTTTCGAGGCACGAGCCGACGGTGGAAGATGGAAGGCCGAGGTAGAATCGACCGATTCGTTAGCTATGATGAAACTGGTAGCCACAATGGATCTGCCGGACTCAACCAAGCACGTGACCGCCGGGCTCGAAGTGGAACACCTCGACTTGGCCGCCTTCGAATTGATGCCCGAGAAGTTCGGAAACCTCAAAACCAGAGCGACTGTAGAGTTTAACGGTGTGGATGCCGATGAGATGGAGGGCAATCTGACACTAAACCACACTCAACTGGGCGACATCAATGTAAAAAGACTCACCGTCCATGCCGACGCCCACGAGGGGAGCAAATCGATACAGTTGCAGAGCGACCCTGTAGATATGACCATACATGGCCGGTTCGGCTACGGAGAGTTGCCGCTCATGCTGCGTCAAATGACCGAGGAGACGGTACCGTCCGACCTTCTGACCGTCGTACCTTTGAGCGAGGAAGAGCGTCAAGAACTGATTGACAAAACCCTGAACTTCCACATCCACTGGAAAGACGACGGCCGGTTCCTGCACAGCATTGACGAGACTATGACGCTGGCACGGAATACCCGCATCGACGGCAGCTATAACGCCTCGGAATTACTGAAGATGGTGCTTCGAAGCGACTCACTGAGAATGGGAGCCTTGGTATTGGACAATATAGGCATGAGCAGCCGGGCAACGGGGACAGCCTACCTCGTGAATTTAGAGGTGCAGGAGGTGAACCTTGGCACAATGGAACTGCTGAAAAGCACAGACCTTTCATGGAACAGCAATCCCCAACGGGCATTAGTTGCCTTGAACTGGGACAACGATGTCCAGACGAAAGGAGACCTGATGTTACGACTGAAAGACGGAGAAGTCAGCGTCACGAAGCCACAGTTTACCATAGGTGAAACCACATGGAATCTTATCATTGACCAGCTGACGCTAAACACCGAAGACGGGTTGAAGGCGATAGGCAGCGGTATCGGCGTAAGAAGCGACGAGCAGTCAGTCATCGCCAAACTGAACCTCCAAAAACAACCCAACGACTTTGTAGAACTCAATTTCGGCAACTTCAGTCTCGGCGGATTGACAGACATCCTCCTGCAAGAGAGCCCCATTTCGGTTCTTGGCGACATCGACGGGCGATTCTCCCTGTTCGGATTAAACGAAACGCCGTACTTCAACGCCAATCTGACGATTGACAGTTGCATTGTGAACCAACAGCCATTGGGCAACGTGCGACTGAAGAGCAACTGGAACGCCGAACTCAATATGCTCAATCTCGAACTGAACGGCGACCAAATCAATGCCACAGGATGGGTGGGCTTGGCCGAGAAAGACCCGTCTCTGTCGTTCAACGCCGACTTCAACCACTTCGGATTAGGTCTTGTGGCGCCATTGTTGAGCGACTTCTCGAGCCGCTTTGAGGGACAACTGCATGGCAACTTCGACATTTCCGGCACCGTCAGCAGCCCCGTCATCGAAGGAACGGCGTTGGTGGAGCAAGGAGCTCTGAAAATCGACATGACCGGCGTCACCTATTTCTTCGACGACACCATTGGTTTCTACAATAAGAGAATCACTCTCGACCGCTTTGCGCTCCGCGACCCACGCGGCAACATTGCTATGCTGGACGGAGACATACGATACAACGACCTGACCGACATCCTGATAGACCTCAGGTTGCAAACAGACAACTTGTTGGTACTCGACAAACAGAGAGGAGAGGAGTTCTACGGTACCCTGCTGGCATCGGCACAAGGCACCGTGAATGGACGTGTGGATAGCCTACAGGTGAACGTCAATGCACGCACCAATCCGGGCAGCCGACTGACGGTGCCGGTAAGTGACCAGAAGCAGGTGAAGGCCCACAACTATATCACCTTTGTAGGCGACGAGTCCAGCTCCACCAGCCGACGCAAAACGAAGCAACAGAATCAGCACCTGAATGTAGAAGCGAACATCTCCATCACTCCCGACGTACAAATCAACCTGCCGATGGATTTCTCGGACGTGATGGTCAAAGTGAGCGCCAACGGCACTGGCGACCTGTACCTCACGCTCGCCGGTAAAGAGGAACCCCAAGTGATGGGTAGCTACGAGATTACCTCGGGCACCATGAAACTCAGCATGCTATCATTGATAGAAAAGAACTTCGCCATCGAGAGCGGAAGCAGCTTGGGTTTCCAGGGCAACCTGCCCGATGCACGGTTCGACCTGAAAGCCGTCTATTCCCAGCGCGTGAATCTCTCCACCCTCACGGGAGGCGCCAACGATTTGGGCGGCAGCCAGAAATACCTGCAGGTGGAAGATGTGCTGGCTGTGGCCGGTACACTGCAAGAACCCACCATCAGTTTCGACATACGGCTGCCCAATGCTGATGCCAGCGTGTCGGAGGAGGTGTTCGCCTATATCGACCGCAACAGCGAACGCGACATGCTGAACCAGACCATCTCACTGCTGTTGCTGGGACAATTCTACAACGCCAACAAGTCAGCTCTGAACGGAAGCATCGCCACTTCGGGCGGCATCGGCACCTTGTCGAGCCTGCTCAGCGATATGGTGGGCGTGGTGGATATCAACGTGGATTACAAAGCCGCCAATGAAATCACCCGCGAACAGCTCGATGTGAACATCAGCAAAGACTGGGGTCGTTGGTATCTTGAAAGCACCCTCGGCTATGGTGGCGAGAGCCGCGAGTTGCAAACCGGCGATGCCAACGGCGCCATCATTGACGCATTGGTAGGCTACCGACTCAGCCCCTTGGTGCACCTTTTTGCCTACAACCGCACCAACACCAACGACTATACGCGCATGGATCTGCCTTACAAACAGGGCGTCGGGCTGAAACTGACCAAAGACTTCGACCGCTGGATAGACTTATTCAAAACCAAGAAAAAGAAACGCTTCTGACGCATGAAAATACCCAAAACAATATATGCCATCAAGAGCAACGTCATGTTCATTGCCGGATTGGTGATTTTTGTTTTATTCTTCGCCATCACCTACACCCCAAATTACGGGTTCTCGGTATCTGCCATCATTTCCGGGCATACCAACAACGAGAACATACTGCTCTGGTATAGCCACCAAGGGCTGTGCCTGCCTCTTTGCTGCGCCATCATTCTCGTCACCACCACCCTTTCCCGAACCATTTTGCTGCTCACCACCCACACGGCACGTATCCGCGAGGGCGAGTATCTGCTGTGGCAGGCGGGCGAAGTGACGGCCTGTAGTTTGTTCATCAACCTGTTCCTGTCTCTCTACCTGCAACTGGATTATTTCGAGAACCTGCCTATTGTTCTGCTCATTTACATTTCCATCGCCATCTATCCCTACGCGTTCTACTGGCTCCTGGTGGAACGAATCGACCGCGACCGACGCATTGCCGATGCCCAGCGCACCATCGTCCGCCTGCGGCAACGGGAAAATCAGGCCGACAGCGGCATGCTGCGTTTTTCCGACGACAAAGGCAACACCAAGCTGGTGGTCAGCACCGAGAACATTATCAGCATCGAAGCTGCGGGCAACTACGTAACCATCCTCTACGTCAGCGGAGGCCGGCTGATGCGATACAGCCTCCGCAATACCCTCAAAGGCATCGAAAACCTTTGTGCCGGCAGCTCGTTGGCGAGATGCCACCGCAGCTACTTCCTCAACCTGGACAAAGTGAAGCTGCTTCGCAAAGCCTCCGACGGAGTCTATGCCGAGATCGACTTTGAGGGCGTGAACGATATTCCCGTGTCCAAAAGCTATGCGGCCGATGTGATGGCGCGCCTCGCCGAACCCAAGAAATAGCCTATGCTCAAACGTATCACCCTCTCCCTGCTCCTTGCCTCGTGCCTCTTCCCCACCCTGCTGCGCGCCCAGATCGACTACAGCGTCGATTCCCTGAGGGTGGTCAATGCCGAATGGAGTATCGACACTTTGGAGGGATTCTATCTGAAACGCTACCAGTTCAGCGAAGGGGCGCTTTTCTGCTCGGCCCAGTATCTGTGTGTGATTGAGATACCCAAGAAGTCGCACCGCCGCCTGGCTTTCGCCTGCTGCGATACTGCACTCTCCGAGCTCTCCACCCTCGCCCAGCGACACAATGCTTATGCCGCCATCAACGGCTCCTTCTTCGATATGGATTTGGGCAACCCCGTCTGCTTCCTGAGAATCAACGGGCAGCAGTTCGGCGAGAACACGCCGGCGAAAGACGACTCCGTGAGACGCAAATACTACCAGTATGCCACCCTCCTGCTCGACAACGGCCGTCCCCGTGTGGCCGTTCCCGACAGCAACCGCCTTTGGGAGGAATCGTTGAGAGACAGCAATGTGATGACTGCCGGTCCCATGCTGCTGCTTGACGGGAAAGAGGTACCGCAGCGTGATGACCGCACCTTCGTCACCCGACGCCACAACCGTACCGCCGTCGGCATCCGTCCCGACGGAACCACCCTCCTGCTGGTGGCCGACGGACGTTTCCGACATCAGGCCGAAGGGCTTTCCTTGCCGGAACTGCAGCGTGTCATGCGATGGTTGGGATGCACCGAAGCCATCAACCTCGACGGCGGCGGAAGCACCACGATGTACATCCACGACCGTCCCCACGACGGCGTGGTCAACTATCCCTCCGACAACCATCACCACGACCACGAGGGTCAGAGGCCGGTGTCGAACGCCATCCTGCTGCTATAGGGATTACTTATAGGCCGTACTGCCGGGATCAAAAGTCCCACGCTCGTTCGACTCGATGCACCCGCGCTTCTCGGTATTGTAGTGGCTGCACGGTATATCGCTTGACACAAACATCTCCTGCTCCACCCGATTCTCATAGCAATAACAGACCTTGCCAGTACCTTTGCCACACGAGGCAAACGCCAGGATAGCCATCAAGGCCACAGGGGCAATCAGTTTCTTTTTCATATTATAATATTACAATTTCATCGGCAAATAACCACGCCTGCTCGCCGGCACTGATATGCCAGTCGGGCAACGGGCCATAGTTTTCGGCAGTAATCCTGAAGTATTTGGCACGAACCTTCTTTATTACACCGAAGAGTTGCGTCGTGCTTTCCTCCTGCCTCTGCTGCGCATTCTTTCCTCCCGGGGCTTCCTGCAATTCCGGCACCGTACCGTAAAGCTGCCAGTTCTCACCGTCGGTGCTGTACTCTATCGTCACACCCTTCGGATAGAATATCCAGCTGCGCATATTCTGCAAGCAGTTCACACCCACCATCTTCACCGTCTGCTCTTTGTCGAGTTCGACGACCGCCTTCATATCCTCCTGCCAGCCCTGCCAGCCGCCGATGCGGTAGTTGGTGGTGCCGTAAATGCGATCGACCATCCCCTCGGGGCCGTTCTCCGTATATTGCGGTGCCGGCTGGGTGAGGTAGATCACATGCTTGTCGGTTTGGGTTTTCACCTCCACGTGGCGCACCGGTTGCGAGGGAAGAAATCCTTCGCGTTGATTGACCGAGTCGGTCACCTTGTCGCGGTCGCTCTGCATCCGCCAGTCGGGGAAAACGGGACACGGCATGATGTTAAGCGTATCCGGGAAACGGAACGGATATTCCGGAAGATTGATTTTCACCGAACTGTTCCCTTCAAATTGGAAATAGGGGGACTCCACACCGTCGAACAGCGGTTCAAAGCGTGTCCATTGACCGCTACCCGGGCAGACCTCATACAGACCCATCGACGCCAGCACATACCAGGCACTCATCTGGCCACAGTCCTCGTTGCCGCAGAGGCCGTCGGGCTTCGACGAATAGAGCTCCTTCAGGATGCGGTGCACATAGTGGTTGGTCTTCTTCGTATCCCCGAAGTAGTTATACAGGAATGCCGCATGGTGCGAGGGTTCGTTGCCGTGGGCATACATCCCGATAAGGCCCGTCACATCGGCCTGGTCGCGTCCGTTCATGGCGTTGTGACCTTCAAACAGGCTGTCGAGGAAACGTTCCGCCTGCTGAATCTCGGGAGCGTTCATCCAACTCATCACGTCGTGCGGCACATAGGTGCTGTACTGCCAGCTGTTGGCCTCGGTGAAGTGGTTGTTCACCTCGGTGGGGTCGAAGGGGGTGAGCCAGCCACCGTTGCGTTTCGGGTGGGCGAAGCCGTTGCTGTCAATCACATTCTGCCAACTCTGGCTGCGAATCCAGTAGGTGCGGGCGGTCTCCTTGTCGCCGGCAATCTCGGCCATCTGGGCGATGCACCAGTCGTCATAGGCATACTCCAGCGTCTTGCTGACGCTCTCGTTATCCACCTCCGACGAGAGGTATCCTTGCCGCGCATATTCGCGCTGTTCGGGCGTGCGGTTGCTGGTGGCCACCATCGCCTGGAGCAGTTGCTTGGGGGTATAACCCGCCAGCGTGCCGTCCTCCTCGGCCAGATGGATATAGGCCTCCAGCATCATCGGCACCGCGTGGTAGCCTATCATGCAATGCGTCTCGTAGCCGGCCAATTCCCACATGGGCAGTTCTCCGCCCTGCTCGAAATTCTTCATGGCGGTATAGACGAAATCGACCGTGCGCTCAGGCTCTATCTGCGTCAGCAACGGATGCAGGGCGCGGTAGGTGTCCCACAACGAGAAGACCGTATAGACCTCCCTGCCCTCGTCGGCCACATGAATCTTGCCGTCGGTACCGCGATAGCGGCCGTCCTCGTCGCTCCACAGATAGGGCGACGTCATGCAGTGGTACAGGGCGGTGTAGAAACAGCGCTTCTGCTCCTTCGAGCCACCTTCCACCTTCAGCTTGCCGAGAGCCACCTCCCAGGTCTGGTCGGCGGCCAGCCGGGCGCTCTCAAAGTCTTTGTGCTTGGCGGTGATGAGGTTGCCGATGGCACCGTTGATATCCACCCCGCTGATGGCCACCTGAATCTCCACCTGCTTGGCTGTGGGCAGCTGCACCCATGCCTGGGTCGAATCGTCGCTCACCACCACGCGCTCTATCGGCACATCGGTCTTGATGGCGAAGAAGAGATGCTGGTCAGGGTTCCAGGCCGCACTGTGGCGGTGTCCCACAATCATGCCGTCATTGGTCAGCCTGATGCTGCCGTCGAGCAGCACATCGCGGTGGCGCAGGTCAATCACAAAGCCGTTGCCCTGATCCTCCACATAGGTGTAGCGGTGGTAGGCCACACGGCGGTTGGCCGTCAGCTCCACGATGGTGCCCGGCAAACCCTTGTTGTCGAGCATCACCTTGTAGTAGCCCGCTTTGGCGGTCTCGTTCTTGTGCTGGAAATGGCTCTTGTAGCCCTCCCGCATCGTGCTGCCGAACTGCACCTGCTGCATCTGCCGCTGGTCAATCGGCATGAAGAGCAGGTCGCCATAGTCGGAGCAACCCGTACCGCTGAGGTGAGTGTGGCTGAAGCCGAAGATGGTGTCGTCCGAATAGTGGTAGGCGCTGCAGCCGTCCCAGCCGTCGAGGCGGGTGTCGGGCGAGGGCTGTATCTGGCCGAAGGGCACGATGGCGCCGGGGAAGGTGTGCCCGTGGCCGTCAGTACCCACCAAGGGGTTCACATATGTGGTCAGCCTGGCCTCCTTGCCGCAGGCGGCGAAGAGGAAAATGGCCAGGACCAAAAGCCCAAAGAATCTATTTTTCATTTCTCTTCTTTAATTTTTCATTTTAATCAGCGCCGCAGCCCCGAGGATGGCCACCTCGTTGGCTTTCAGCTCGCTCATCCTTATCTGACAACTGCCTTGATAGATGTTCAGCAGGTATTTCTCGAAGGCGGCACGCAGGGGTTTCAGCAGCGGCTCGCCCACCTGCGCGGGACCGCCCATGAGGAAGATGGCCTCGGGAGCCGAGAAGGTGACGCTGTTGGCCATCGCCAATCCCAGCCAGTCGCCTACCTTCTCCCAGGTCTTCAGCGCCACAGGGTCGCCCTGATGGGCGGCCTCGCCGATGAGCTTGCTGGTCACCTCGCCGTCGGGCACCTCCTTGAGCATCCGCTCCTGGTCGGCGTTCTCGCGACGCAGCTCCAAGTAGGTCTGCACGATACCGCGGGCACTCGTGTAAGTCTCCAGGCAGCCTTCGCGACCGCACGAGCACTTGCGGCCGTGGGGGATGAGGATATTGTGGCCCAGCTCGCCGGCCCCGCCCGTGGAGCCGTGCACCAGCTTGCCATCGACCACGATGCCGCTGCCCACGCCGGTGCCCAGGGTGAACATGATGAAGTGCTTCATGCCTTTGGCGCCGCCATAGACATATTCGCCGTAGGCCGCCGCATTGGCGTCGTTGCTCAGCACCACCGGCACAGGCAGGTACTTGTGGATCTCCTTGCCGAAGTCCAGCACGCCCTTGATGGTCAGGTTGGGGGCGTTATCGACGCAACCCGTATAGAAATTGCCGTTCGGCGCTCCGATGCCGATACCATCAAGGGTTACCGGCTCGCCGTCGATGGCGCGCTGCGCCTCCACCATCGCCTCAACCTCGCGCATCATGTCGCGCACATAGGGTTCCAGTTCCGTGTAGGCGTTGGTGGGGATGCTGCGGCGCTGCACGATGTTGCCGCTCTCGGTCACGAGGCCCATGTCGGTGTTGGTGCCTCCCATATCGACTCCAATGGAATACTTCATACTGTCGTTATCTCTTGTTATTAATTCTTTTTTAATCGGTTACACACATTTCTCACCCATTCTCTATCCTGCAAAGATATGTTTTTTTTTTCATCCGTGCAACATAAATCCTCAGTTCCTCCACTTCCCTACCATCAAACAACGGCGGGAAAAACAAGGCAAAAAAACTTTTTATTTGTCGGAATGCATTTTTTTCGTAATTTTGCAATTTAAAAACGATACCCGACCGGAGCATGGCTTTGATTGAACGAATAGACAAAGAAGACTATACCTGGGCATGCCTCGTGTGCGCCGTCGTGGTGGCCGGATTGCTGGCGCTGCACGTGTGCCTGCAACACAACAGCTACCCCGAACAGGTGGGCGTGCTGACCACTCCCGCCAAGGTGACGATGGAGTGCCCGATGGGCAGCGACACCGTACGCATCACCGTACCCAAAGGCAAGCAGCTGGCGGTACTGGGGCTGAAGAACGCCAGATACAACCGCGAGATACAGATCATGATGGCCAGCGGCAACGGCGTGCGCGGCTACGTGAGTGCCCGCGAGATGGGGCTGCCGATGGTGCTGTCCAAGACGGGCGACACAGCGACCGTCACCAAGCACGACACCAAGTACCACACCTATACCTTCCGCACCCGCGACGGACGCGAGGAGAAGCGGAGCTACTCCAAGGTGCGGCCGGCGCTGCCCGAGGGATTGACCCACCAGCGGCTGGACGCCGACGGACGCTGCCTGATGTCGGCAGAGAAGTTCGAGCGTAAGTATCTCGGCCGCTCGGTCGAGGAGAACGACCTTCTGACGCTGCCGGCCACAGCGGTGGTGTGCGACAAGAAAGGCGCCCGCGCCTACTACGGACAGACGCGCCTCTACAACCCGGCCGACGGCCGCTTCTACCACCCCACGGTGACCTACGACGACTCGCTGCGGGCCGTCGCCTACGAGCTAACCACGCTGAGCAAGAACCGCGTGCCAACCTTCCTGCCGCTGGCCGGCCCAATCATCGACTCGAAACCGGCCCAGTGGTTCCTGCGCCGGTCGGCCTTCCTGCCGGGCAGCCACTACGAGAGCTCGAACGTGGCGCGCTGGCTGACGGCCTTCGGATTGCTGCTGCTGAAGCTGGTGCTCTACCTCATGGTTCCCGTCATTCCCATCGCCCTGCTGGGCGGATTGGTCAGGGTGCACTGGGTCTATTACTTCCTGGGCGACAAGACCTTGAAGTGGTTCTTTGGCATCGTGGCCGTGCTGACGCTCTACGCGTGGCTCATCGTGCTGATGGCCTCCACCAAGGTGTGGTGGATCTTCCTCCCCATCAACATCTACCTCCTGCTGTGCTGGTTCACACGGGCCTGCGCCCCGATGAGCCAGGGTTACGCCATCCGCTGCAGCCACTGCCGCCGCATGAACAGCTACAAGCTGCACCACACCGACAAGAACTATCTGAAGACCGAAGCCGAACGCGTCTCAAAGAAGCTGAGCAACGCCGAAGCCCTGAAGATGGTGAGAGAACACGCTAGCTACTATAAACAGGAGGAATACGACCAAGCAATCGAAATACTGAAATACAAGGCCATCGAAGGCTCGGTGGTGGTCTCCTGGAAAAAACCGTTCACATACCACGAACTCATCGACCACTACCGCTGCCGCTGTGGCGCCGAATACACCACCAAGAGGGTTGAAAGAAAAGAGAACATCCACCTTACCCTCCCTCCGGGAATGGACGACATGCAATTTGATTACAAATACCGCGACTAACTGTCATTAACCGACTCAAAATGGCTATCATACTGGCAATAGAATCGAGCTGCGACGACACCTCGGCGGCAGTGCTGAGGGACGACCACCTGCTGTCCAACGTCATCGCCAGCCAGAAAGTGCACGAACAATACGGGGGCGTGGTGCCCGAACTGGCCTCACGCGCCCACCAGCAGAACATCATCCCCGTGGTCGATGCCGCCATCCGTCAGGCAGGTATCGACAAGAGCGAGATCGACGCCGTGGGCTTCACCCGCGGGCCGGGTCTCCTGGGCTCGCTGCTCGTGGGCGTGAGCTTCGCCAAAAGCTTCGCCACCGCCCTCGGCAAACCCCTCATCGAGGTCAACCATCTGCAAGCTCACGTTTTGAGCCACTTCATCGACCGCGGCGAACCCAAGCCGCAGTTCCCATTCATCTGCCTGCTGGTCAGCGGCGGACACACACAGATATTACTACTGAAGGACTATTTCGACATCGAATGCCTCGGCACCACCATCGACGACGCCGCGGGCGAAGCCATCGACAAAGCCGCCAAGATCATGGACCTGGGCTACCCCGGCGGCCCCGTCATCGACCGGCTGGCCAAAGAAGGCAACCCCGACGCCTACACCTTCGCCACACCCCACATCGCGGGCTACGACTACTCCTTCAGCGGCATCAAGACCTCGTTCCTCTACTTCCTGCGCGACCGGCTCAAAGAAGACCCCGAATTCATCGAGCATCACAAGGCCGACCTCTGCGCCAGCATCCAGAAGACCATCGTGAGCTTCCTGCTCAAGAAGACCGAACGGGCCGCCCTCGACCACCGCATCAGGCAGATAGCCATCGCCGGCGGCGTGAGCGCCAACTCGTTCCTGCGCAGCGAGCTGCAACGCATCTGCCAGAAACACCACTGGCAGGCCTTCATCCCGCCCTTCCAGTTCTGCACCGACAACGCCGCCATGGTGGGCATCGCGGCCTATTTCAAATACCTCAAAGGCGAATTCGCCGACATCAGCCTTCCGCCCTACACAAGAGGAGGTAAAAATTGAGAATTGAAAATTGGGAATTGAAAGTTTTTAAGCACATACCAGGTAAGATTATGCTCGCCGTTTGCGCAAGCATCATTTTCAATTTTCAATTTTCAATTGTGCGAAAGCGCAAGACTTGCACTTTTCCATGCTCGACCTCGACCCGCTGCTCTTCAACCCCGCCTATGCCGGCTTCTTCGACGGCACCGGCCGTTTCGGCGCCGTCTATCGCAACCAGTGGGCCTCGGTCAGCACCCCCTTCCAAACCCTCACCGCCACCGCCGAGATGAGCCTCATGCGCAGCACCCGCAACCGCAACGGGCTCAACGGCAGCCTCTGGATCACCAACGACCGCGCCGGCACGCTCAACTACGGCTCCACGACGGCCAACGCCATCCTGTCGTGGTTCCAGGCCGTGGGCGACGGCGACAACCTCTTCTCCATCGCCATCGAAGGAGGCGTGGGACAGGTGGGCTTCAGCACCGAGCACATCGCCATGGCCGACGCCACCGAGAGCTTCCGCAGCCCCCAGGTCCTCTACCCCACCCTCGGAGCCGGCGTGGCGTGGTTCTGCCAATGGTCGGAGACCCTCTACACCAAGGCGGGATTCTCCATGCGCAACATCAACCGCCCCGACATCAGCCACCTGGAGACCGCCGACGCACACCTGCTGCCGCGATGGAACCTCTACGCCCGCGCCGAATGGCGCCGCTGGGACCAGTGGAGCCTCATGCCTGTGGCCGGCTACCAGCACCAGGGACTCTACAGCGAGCTGGTGTATGGATGCGACGTGCGCTGGTACCTCAACGAAAACCCCCGCAACTACCTCGCCTTCAGCGGAGGCGTGCTCGCCCGTCAGGGTGACGCCGCCGCCATCAGCCTGGCCGTCCTGTGGCACGAATGGACCTTCGCCCTCAGCTACGACGCCAACCTCTCGCGCCTGGCCGAAGCCAGCCACACCCTCGGCGCCTTCGAACTCGGCGTGCTCTACATGATCGGCAAGAAAGACAAAACCAAACGCGCCCTCCCGTGCCCAATCATTTAAAGTTGAAAATTGAAAATTAAAAGTTGAAAGTTTGGAAGCACATACCATGTAAGATTATGCTCGCCGTCTGCGCAAGCATAATTTTCAATTTTCAATGTTCAATTTTCAATTGCGCATCGGCGCAATACCGTGTGGTGCATCTGGGCAAGCCCTACAACACCGCCGGCAGCGAGACCGGCGCCCTGCGGGTGGGCGACACCGTCCTCTCCTTCTCCGCCATGCCTCCCGCCACCAACAAAGGCGGCTCCTTCCACTTCAACACCTCCGTCATGCAGCTCTACCAGGCCCGCATCGCCCGCAACGGCAAGGTGGCGCGCCCCAAGCCCAACCGCTGGGGCCTCAACAGCAAGAAAGAACATACCGGCAACCTCACCGTCGATCCCCTGACCCACGACCTCTACTTCACCCGCGGCGACCTCGAGACGCTGCGCTGCGACCTCTGGTACGCCAAGAAGCAGAAACGCGGCTGGCAGAAGCCCGTGCGGCTGCGCGGAGCGCTGGACGACCGCCGCTACACCTACACCCATCCCGCCGCTTCCCGGTTGCCTGACAGCACTTTGCTGCTCTACTTCGTCAGCGACCGCGAGGGCGGCATGGGCGGCAAGGACATCTGGTACTCCATCGTGCACGACGGCGTGGCCGACGAGCCCGTCAATCTCGGCCCCCAGGTCAACTCGCCCGACGACGACATCACCCCCTTCTACGACCAGACGAACGGCATCCTCTACTTCAGCTCCGACCGCACGGGCGGCAAAGGCGGCTTCGACATCTACTGCGCCATCGGCCAGCGCAACAGCTGGCACAAGGCCGAGCCCGTGTGCGGATGCCTCAACAGCGAGCAGAACGACCTCTACTTCACCGTCACCGACCACGACTCCCTCGGCGGATTCCCCGTGGCCGGATACCTCAGCTCCAACCGCGCCGACAGCTACTTCCTCAACGACTCGATGTGCTGCAACGACCTCTACCGCTGGGAGATGGACAGTTCCAAGTTCCTCCTGGTGCATGACGAGTATGCCGACACCCCACAAGACACCGCCACTCATAAATCAAAAATCATAAATCTTAAGTTCCCCCTCTTCCTCTATTTCCACAACGACGACCCCGACCCGCACAGCCGCGACAGCGTGACCGCGGCCGACTATGCCGACTGCCAGCTGCGCTACGCCCTGCTGCGCTCCACCTATATGGCCCATCAGCCCACGGCCCTCGACTCCATGCAGATGCAGCGCTTCTTCGACTCCTGCGTGGTGGGCAACTTCGAGCGCGTCAACCAGGTGCTCGACTATGTCGAGGAAGCCCTCGACGACGGCCGCCGGGTGGTCATCACCGTCAGCGGCTATGCCAGTCCCCTCTTCACCGACGACTACAACCGCCTGCTCTCGGCCCGCCGCATCGGCAGCTTCGTCAACATGGTGCGTGCCTGGCGCAAGGGCCTCTTTGCCGACGCCCTCGACGACGGCCGTCTCACCATCGTGCAACAACCCATGGGTGCCGAAAAAGTTTCACCTCTCACCTCTAACCTCTCACCTTCAAAAGACCCGATTTACGGCCTTCCGGCCGCCCGCGCCCGCAGGATCGAGATCCTCTCCTGCGAGATTTTTTGATTTTTTTGTAAGATTTTGGACAGTTGTGCGTCATTAAGGTGAGAACTGTGAATAAGAGATGAACCACTTCCTCGACACACTGCTACCCTTACAGCCCCTCATGCAACTGACGGCCGAGAAGTTGCTGCACTCCGCCTCCGATGCGGAAGACGTGGTGCAGGACGCCTTCGCCGACCTCTGGGAGAACCGCCGCAAACTTCAGCATGTGAAGAACCTCGAGGGTTATGCCGTTCAAAGCGTCAAAAACCACTGCATCTCGCTGATGCGCCGCCACAAAGAGACCGTCAGTCTGGCCGACATCGCCAACCTGCAAGAGGAAGACACCGCCGCCGAGGTGGCCCTCATCGAGGAGCGTTCACGCAAACTCGACCGCATGATGAACCGATTGCCCGACGTGCAACGCCAAGCCGTGCATCTGCGATACATCGACCAGCTGAGCCACGAAGAGATACAACAGCGCCTGCACATGTCGTCGAGCAACGTATATACCACCCTTTCACGCGCCATGAGCGCCCTAAAAGCAATGAGTCATGGAAAATAACGAATTGGAACAACTGTTTGAGGCCAAACGCACTACCGAGGCTAATCGCCGTCGCCAGGAGGAACTGCGTCGGATGCTGGAGAAGCGCAACCGCCGCCCACTGTGGCCCGTATGGACTGGAGCCATAGCCGCAGGCATCGCCGTCGTGCTCATCACCCTGCCCGTCCTTTTCCGCACCGAGAGCGTCACGCCCCTGCAAGTAGCTGAAACCGAAGTACCCGTGGTGGTGAAAGAACCTCTGGAGGAGATAGCGCCCGTTTTCCCCAAGGCGACCGGAACCCACAGGAAGGCCATCGTGAAAAAAGAAGTGACAAACTTGACCGAAACGATAGACACTACAAGAATTATCAGCACCATAGGCCCTACTGAGACCATAGAAAACACATCTCCCGCCGAGTATATGCCCACAAAGCCGGCCCCCTGTGTCCATCGCCGCACCAGCACCCGCATGGTCAACGCCCCCTCCGCCCCGCATCGGCAACCATCTGAGCTTGGGCAACTGCTAGCCGACGCCTTCTGCCAGGAGGAAAGCAAACCCATTGTACAGCACACCTTCACACTATAAAAAATAGTCCCATGAAACGCATAACATCCATCCTTAAAGACACCGTCGGCTTTATCGGCACCGCAGCCATACTCGGCCTCACCATCCTGATGACCACCCGCGCCTCGGCACAGGACATCTACGAAATAGAACAGACCTTCGACCAGCCGTTCAACATGCTACACATCAACAAAGGCTGGGACGTCCGCCTCTTCCAAGCTCCCACGGGCAGCCCGACCACCGTGGTGCTGCAGACCCGATGCGCCGAATTCTTCGAAGAGGGCAATGAGCCTCAGATCATCGAGATGAAAAAGTTTGACAAAAAGGACAGCTGGCTATACCTGAATTCCAACACAAGCATGCCGCGCTCGACGGTGGTCGAGATACACACCGCCCAACCCATCGACGAAATCCACCTCTACAATGACGCCCGCCTCACCATCGTTCACTACGACTTCGATTCCGTTAGACTTGACATCGACCTCGACACCGGCGCCCTGCTTGTCATCGACACACTGCACAACCTCGGAAAAACCCACATCAGTCTACACGACGCCACCCTCGACCTGCGCCACGTCAACGCCAACGCCATCAACATATGGGCACATGGCAACAGCGTCGTCAACAAAGGCAAACAGTGGTCCATCAACCAGGGACGACTGTACCTGAGCGACAGCGCCGTGAGCAACATCACCGCCACCGACTCGGCCAATCACCTCTACGTCGACCACAAGCGCTGGCTCAATAAGACAGACAAATTCAGAAGTCTCAGCCTCACCTTCGGCCTGGATGTCAGCTCAGCCCTTCAAGGCACCGACGATGCCCGTTACGGCTCACCCTACAATACCCTCGGAGAGTTCGGGATCTACGAGCAACTATGCACCAATTCCGTCCCCCTCGGCGGCCGTTGGAGCTGGCAGCCCGGCATCGAACTCGCCTATCGTGTCAGACTGTTGGACAACGTTGTGAAAGCCGACGCAGGACACTTGGTACTCGACGACAGCTATGGTGCCCTTGTCCCACGGCAGCATCTGGATTATTTCTCCATCGGCCTTCCCGTCGCCCTTAACTATACATTCGACAAAAAATGGCACACCTTCGCCAAAGGCTTCTACTTCAAGCTCACCCCCATGGTCAACTTCAACCAGGAACTCGTCACCCAGACCCTCAACGAACATAACCATTGGGTGACGCGACATGACAAGGACCTCGACATGCTCAACCGCTTCAACCTGCGCGCTGCCATCGGCCTTAACCTCGGAATGCTGGGCTTCCACTCCATCGAGTTCTTCATGGACATGCTGCCCACCTACAAAGCCTCGGCCGAGGCACCGCAAACCCGGACATTCGGACTAGTCTATCACTTCTAAGCCAGCACTACCGTTCCACCATCGTCGCCGTCACCGTGCGATGGACAAACCAACGATGTTGTTTTCGGGGTATAAAGGTACTAAGTTACACATAAAATCCGACATATAGGTCATTGTCGAT
The DNA here is from genome assembly GCA_017960605.1 of Bacteroidales bacterium. Lineage (GTDB taxonomy): Bacteria > Bacteroidota > Bacteroidia > Bacteroidales > P3 > Colimorpha. The sequence goes on from JAGCYV010000071.1 coordinate 18,267, forward strand.
AACTATTCCCATTTATCCTCCCGCTTTTTTTTATCTCGACTCCCAAAACCCACATAACCCACTGATACTAAGCCCTGAATCCGTTATGACCTAGTATTGACCTAGTATTGACCTAGTAATGACTATATAGAAAGTACTAGGTCATTACCCAGTCACACCTTCATCATGCCCAGATGTTTCTTGAACCATTCTTTAGGCAAACTTGAGGAGAACCTAAGGTGAGAGGTCACTAAACACTAACCACTGAAAAAGGACGCGGGGATTTCCCCTGCGTCCTTTTGTCTCTATATACAGCCTTGCGTCAGCCTTGGAAGTGGGCTTTCAGGGCGTCGAGCTTCTTCTGCTTGCGGCGGTTCCAGATGTCGGTGATGAGCTTCTTGGTGCTGAGAGGGAAGTCGCTCTTCATCATCCAGTCGTAGTAGGAGGGTTCCTGCTCGAAGACCTGCTCGACGGATTCGCCTTTGTGCTTGCCGAAGTTGAAGATCTCGCGGTGCTTGGCATCGTAGCCGATATGTCCCACAAGGTCGGCCCACTGGCTGTTGGAGGTGAAGCGGCTGAGGGCGCCGATGTCGTTCACGACGGGCTGCGTGACGCGGCCGGAGCGGTCTTTGTAATCGACCCCCTGATAGCGGTCGAGCTGTGCCTTGAGGACCTCGTAGGTGGCGATGGTGTCGGCGGCGGCGCTGTGGGCGTTCTCGAGGTCTTTGTCGCAGTAGAAGCGGTAGGCGGCCACGAGGGTGCGCTGCTCCATCTGGTGGAAGATGTTCTGCACATCGACGAGGCGGCGCCCGGAGAGGTCGAAGTCGATGCCGGCGCGGAGGAACTCCTCGACGAGGAGGGGCACGTCGAATTTGTTGCTGTTGTAGCCCGCCAGGTCAGCATCGCCGATGTACTCGAGGAGGCTGGGGGCCAGCTCACGGAAGGTGGGCTTGTCGGCCACGTCGGCGTCGGTGATGCCGTGCACGGCGGTGGTGACCTCGGGGATGTGGATGGTGTGGCCGTTCTGGTCGGCGGGGCGCACACGCTCGACACGGGTGTCGGTGGTGCCGTCGGGCATCACCTTGTGAAGGCAGATCTCGACGATATGGTCGTGGCCGACCTGGACGCCGGTGGTCTCGAGGTCGAAGAAGACAAGGGGTTTGGTGAGGTTCAATTCCATATTTTCAGGAGATAAGGAGGTAAGGAGATAAGGAGAATTATGATTTATGAGTGTTCACAAGTCACTATTCACCATTCACAATCTGACGATCGCTTGTCGGATGGCGACGAGGTGCTCGAGGAGGCTTTCGGCGAGGTCGAGACGCAGCATGTTGGCACCGTCGCTCTTGGCGTGCGCGGGGTCGGGATGGGTCTCCATGAAGAGGCCGTCGGCGCCCACGGCGACGGCGGCACGGGCGATGGTCTCGATCATGTCGGGCCGTCCGCCGGTGACTCCGCTGCCCTGGTTGGGCTGCTGCAGGGAGTGGGTGATATCGACGACCACCGGGACGCCGTTGCGCTGCATGGTGGGCACGCCGCGGAAATCGACCACGAGGTCCTGATAGCCGAAGGTGGTGCCGCGCTCGGTGAGCATGAAGTCGCGGCAGCCGAAGGCGCGCATCTTGTCGGCCACCTGGCTCATGGCCTCGGGCGAGAGGAACTGTCCTTTCTTGACATTGACACAGCGGCCCGTCGCGGCGGCGGCCCGCAGGAGCTCGGTCTGGCGGCAGAGGAAGGCGGGAATCTGGAGCACGTCGGCATAGTCGGCGGCCAGGGCGGCCTCGGCTTCGGAGTGGATGTCGGTGACGACAGGCACATGGAAGCGTTCGCCGACCTCGCGCAGCACACGGAGTGCCTCGCGGTCGCCAATGCCGGTGAAGGAATGGATGCTCGAACGGTTGGCCTTGCGGTAGCTGGCCTTGAAAGCAAAGGGGATGCGGAGCCGGTCGCAGAGGGCGGCCAAATGTTCACACACCACAAAGGGGTTCTCGTGGTCTTCGACAACACAGGGGCCGGCGAGGAGGAAGAAGTTGTCTGTGTCAGTGTGGTGCAGTAGGGGGAGTGCGGGATACATTTGTCGGTCAGTATTTCATTTCATCGTTGCCATAGGGGTCGGCCTCGGAGTCGGTGTCCTCGTCGTCGCGGCTGTTCATGCGGCGTTCGGCCGAGCGCTGGAGGCTGATGATGAGGGCGCCGATCATGCGGGTGAGCTCCATGAGGTACTCGCGCGACTGCTCGTACTGGCCGTCGCCGAACATGCCGAGATTGTGGGCCACCTCGGTATAGACGACGCATTCGCGGATGGCGGTCTTGGAGATCTTGAGGTAGTGGTCGAACTGGCTCTTGCTGCGGCTGGAGCCTTCGGCGATGTTGAGGGCGATGTCGTAAGCCGAGTGGCAGAACGAGTTCACCAGCGCCGATTCCGCCTCGTTGCGGGGTGTGCTGAGCTGAGCCATCGCCCAGCTGGCATAATCCGTGGCCTTCCCGTAAATACGTAAGTCCTCAAAGCGGAAGAAACTTACTACCTTTTCTTCTTGTTGTTCCATGTTGTGATGTGTTAAGATGTTATGGTTGCGATTATACGATCTCGGCGAAGTATTTCATGAACTGGGTACGCATGGCGACGGAGGCCTTCTCGGCGGGCGAGACGGCCAGCTTGCCGCGGAACTGGGCGACGCTGTCGTAGCCTTTCTTCTGCATCCAGGCCTGGAGGCCGGCGTTGATGTCGCGCAGGGCGTCGATGCCGTTCTTGTAGAGGGCGCTGACCACCTGGACGGTGGTGGCGCCGGCGAGCAGCATCTTAACCACGTCGTCGCCGGAATAGACGCCCGTGGAGGCGCTCAGGTCGCAGCGCATCTTCTTGCTCAGCAGGGCCACCCAGCGCAGCGTGTTGTACATATCCTCGTGGGTGGAGAGGAAGGAGGCGTTCTTGAGCGTCTCGTTCTCGGTGTCGATATCGACCTGGACGCTCTTGTTGAACATGGTCACGCCCTGGATGCCCATCCAGCTGAGCTGCTGCATCTGCTTGGCCATATCGGTGAAGTAGGGGCCCACCTTGATGCTGATGGGGATGCTGATGGACTTGCGGAGGGTGTTGATGATCTGGGTGAAGGTGCGCTCCACGTCGTCGGCCGACATGGAGGTCTCGTAGGGCAGGATGGCCATGTTGAGCTCCAGCGCGTCGCAGCCGGTGTCCTCGAACTTCTTGGCATAGGTGAGCCAGTTCTCGTAGGAGAAGCAGTTGATGCTGCCGATGACGGGGATGGAGAGGCGGCGTTTGGCCTCGCGGATCATCGAGAAATGGCGCTCGAGCGAGTCGTCGGCCACATGCTGGGCGATATACTCGTAGCTGTCGCCGTAGTTGTCGGTGGGGGCCACCATGTGGGTGTTGCGCTTGATGTCATGGATGATCTGCTCCTCAAAGACCGACTTGACCACGACGGCGCCGGCGCCGGCGGCTTCCATCTGCACCATTTTATCGACATCGGCCGTCAGGCCGCAGCTGCCGGCGATGACGGGAGACTTGAGTTCGAGACCTAAATATTTGGTTTTTGTATCCATGATGTTGCTTTTTTTTCGTCAATAAATAATCTTTGCAAAAGTAAGTAAAATATATTTATGCAGGAAAATTTTCTTTCGTTTTTTAACAATATTTTTCTTATACGGCTGATTATCAACGCCAATATTTTGCAGAAAAGGAATTAAAAACAGGGGTTGTTAAAGACTTTTTTCATTTTTCGCGATGCAATTCATAAAAAAGTTGTAATTTTGCAGCCGATTTTCACAGACAAAATACACAGATACAGATATGGAAAAACAGATTGAAGAGAAGAACACCGAGATGGGCAGCGTGATCACCCGTTCGGAAGAGTTTATCCAGAAAAACCAGAAGACCCTCATCATCTGCGTGGTGGCCGTCATCGTGGTCATCCTGGCCATCTTCGGCCTCCGCAAGTGGGTGTTCCAGCCCCGCGAGGCGCGTGCCGCCGAGGAGATGTTCGCCGCCGAGCAGTGGTTCGACCAGGGCGACTTCGAGAAGGCCCTCAACGGCGACGACACCTATCGCGGCTTCCTGAGCGTCATCGACAACTTCGGCGGCACCAAGGCCGCCAACCTGGCCAAATACTATGCCGGCGTGGCCAACCTGCGACTGGGCAACTATGACGAGGCTGCCAAGTGGCTGAAGAAATATCGCGGCAAGGACACCTTCACCCGTCCGCTGGCCGAGATGATGCTGGGCGACGCCTGCATCGAGCAGGGCAACGCCAAAGAGGCCGCCAGCCACTACCGCAAGGCCGCCAAGATGGAGGACAACTACATCACCGCCCCCACGGCCCTCTTCAAAGCCGGCATGGCCTACCTCATGCTTGAGGACAACGCCGCCGCCCTCGACTGCTTCCAGCAGGTGAAGAAGAACTACCCCGAGAGCACCGAATGGAGCGAGATCGACCGCTACATCGCCCTCGCCGAAGCCGGTAAATAATCTCCCGCTTCGCGCAATCTGGAAATTCAAGAGAGCCTCTGCACATGCAGGGGCTCCTTTTTTTGTAACAATTTCGTAACAAAAACTTA
>JAGCYV010000072.1 GCA_017960605.1 Bacteroidales bacterium
AATAATGAATGGTATTGATGACAGGACGGTTCTCCAAAATCCTTTTACCTATCAGGTTGTGCGGTATAAGTTTCAGTGAAAAAAGAAAAATGATACACGTCAATACCTATAAGGGTACACGTCAATACCTTTAAGGGTAAACGGCAATACCTTTAAGGGTAAACGGCAATACCTTTAAGGGTGTACGGCAATGCCTATAAGGGTGTACGGCAATACCTTTAAGGGTTTACGGCAATACCTTTAAGGGTACACGGCAATACCTTTAAGGGTACACGGCAATACCTTTAAGGGTACACGGCTGAAGAGCTAACCTGCAAGACGTGTTCATTTGTAAGCGAATCGTTCATACACCATGACGAACCTTTTTCGGAGGCATGTCTTATCCCGAACTCACACTCTTTTTCTACGCTTGTCCACATCGTATTTACCCTTCCTTCATTCACCATTCTACATTGATTCCTCACCATCCCTCACCTATCCCTCACCAATCCCTCACCCGTAAAACACTTGCATTCAGACAAATAACTCAAAAGGTGAGGGATTGAGCCTTTTTCCGTTAAAATCAGAGGATATGCAGTTTTTAACGTGCAATAAGATTATTACGGGTGTTTGTTTGCTATTCTACGTAAAAGTGCGTACATTTGCAGAGCGAAACAAGCTTTATTGAGATAACTATGAGAAAGATTTTTCTTACTTTGACTGCTACGCTGTGTGCGTTCACGGCGACGGCACAAGTGATTACCTTCTACACACCGCAGACCGTTCGCGTGCAAAAAGGCATGAAAGACGGACGCCGCTATGACTTCGTGGTAACGGCCAAACCCGAAGCGGTGAAGGTGACGAAAAAGACCAAAGGTGACGTGGTGACCTATACCTCATCAAAGATAGTTGTGACGGTGGACACTCGCTCACAACAGGTGACGTTCTCCGACACGAAAGGGCAGACATTGTTGGCCGAGGGGGCGATGGCCCTGACGCCCATTGCCAACGGCCCCGAACAAGGACGCTTCCGCGTGCGGCAGTCGTGGACGTTGGACAAGGACGAGCCGCTTTATGGTGTCGGCCTGCTCCAAAACGGCAAGATGAGTCAACGCGGCGAGAAGCGGCTGATGACGCAGTCGAACCTCGAGGACTTTGCCAACGTGTTCCAGAGTCAGAAAGGCTACGGCATCTACTGGGATAACTATTCGCCAACGGAACTCGACTCACGCGACGGCCTGACATTGGAATCACAGGTGGGCGAAGGCATTGACTACTATTTCATGTATGGTGGATCGGCAGACGGTGTCATCAGCGAACTGCGCCACCTGACAGGTCATGCGCCAATGCTTCCGCTGTGGACCTACGGCTTCCACCAGAGTCGCGAGCGCTATAAAAGCCAGGAAGAGCTGCTGGAGGTTGTCAATAAGTATCGTCAACTCGGCGTACCCTTCGACGGCATCATCCAGGACTGGCAGTACTGGGGCAGCAACTACAACTGGAACGCGATGGAGTTCCTGAACGAGAACTTCCAACAGGCACAGCGCATGATTGACGATGTCCACAAACGCTACAACGCCCACATGAGCATCAGCATCTGGGCCAGCTTCGGACCGAACACAAAGGGCTATAAACAGATGGACGAGAAGGGCTACCTGATGAACTTCGAGACGTGGCCGCAGAGCGGACTTCCTTTCTGGCCGCCACGCATGGACTACCCCAGCGGCGTGCGCTGCTATAATCCCTTCCCCGCCGAAGCCCGCGACATCTACTGGCAAAACCTCTCGCGGCTGCATAAGATGGGCATCGATGCCTGGTGGATGGACTCCACCGACCCCGACCACCACAGCTACAAAGAAAGCGACCTGGACGAAGTCATCACGACCGCCGACGGCCAGCGTGGCTCCTACCGGTCGGTTCGCAATGCATTCCCGCTGGCCACCGTCGAAGGCGTCTATGACCACCAGCGTGCCGTTGACTCCGACAAGCGCGTGTTTATCCTCACCCGCAGCAATTTCGCTGGCCAGCAACGCACAGGCGCCAACACATGGAGCGGCGACATCGGCTCCAGCTGGGAGAGTTTGCGCAAACAAATCCCCATCTGCCTGAACTACACCTTGACAGGCAACCCACAGGTGAACACCGACATCGGCGGCTTCTTTGCCGGAGCCTACAATACCCTCGGACACAACTCCGCCACACGCAACCCACAGTATCAGGAACTCTACGTGCGATGGATGCAGTTCGGCGCACTTTGCCCGATGATGCGCAGCCACGGCACCGACGTCTATCGCGAACTATACTACTATGGTAAGGCGGGCGAACCCGTGTATGACGCATTGGTCGATGCCCTACGACTCCGCTACCGCCTAATACCTTATATATATAGTACGTCGTGGCAGGTCGCTAAGCACGATGACAGTTTCATGCGCGCCCTTGTCATGGACTTCCCTAAAGACAAGAAGGTTTGGGACATGAACTCGGAATATATGTTCGGTCGCTCACTGCTCGCCGTGCCCGTGACTCATCCGCTCTACACCACAGAGAAGGTGGTGCGCACCAACGAACTCTCGGGATGGGACAAGACAGCAAACAACGGCGAAGGGGGCAAAGCTTACCCGACCATCGACTGGTCGAAGACACACACCTACGAAGTGTATCTTCCGGCGGAAACCACTTGGTATGACTACTGGAGTGGACAGAGCATGAAGGGCGGACAGACCATAACGGCCACCATTCCCCTCTCCCACAGCCCGCTCTACGTCCGTGCTGGCAGCATCCTTCCCATTGGCCCCGACGTGCAGTATGCTGCCGAGAAGCCGTGGGACGATTTGGAACTCATTGTCTATCCTGGAGCAGACGGGACGTTCACGCTCTATGAGGACGAGGGCGACAACTATAACTACGAACACGGCGCATACACCGAGATTCCGATGACATGGAAGGACAAGAGTCGCACCCTGACCATCGGGAATCGCTCGGGCAGTTTCCCCGGAATGTTACAGGAACGGCAGTTCCGTGTTCACACCCCTGGTGGACAAACGAAAACCGTCCGCTACAAGGGCGGACGGGTTACGGTAAAGCTTTAATCAACTAAAGAAAGCCTATTGCCAAATAATCTTAGCCTGCACGACGACTTCGCCTGCAGGCTTTTCTTTGCTGCCTACATGTTTGCGGACTTCTATGATATGTGTCCCCTCAGATGCTTCTTCACGTTGGAGCGTCAAAGTATCACCCAAGTAGCTTTCGGTCTTGTAGGCGATGTCGAAGCGATGAATGCGATGCCGCTCGAACTGTTCACGGGGGAAAAGGTCGAGGATGTGCTCAATATACTTGACAGAGTTGATATGACCATTGATGTCAACATCTGAGTAGTGAGTGAAGACCGTGCTCGTGGTTGCATCGTCTGTGAGACGCACTCGCACATTGAATTTCTCTATCGGACACGGTTTCTCCGCGACGGACATCACGTAATTGAGAATGTCGCCGCCCTTGAGCTCCAAAAGGTTCGAGGGCTGACGCGTCTGCATGTCTATCATCGCCCAGATGCTGCGGGCATAGCCGTAGATGCGTCCGTCGTCGGCATTACGGATGAGGAAGTTACGTTCTGTGAACAGCTTCATCACACTTTCCACCCACGTTTCTATGATCACATGTTCATATTGTGAAGGAGTCTCTGCCAATTCAATACTCAGCCGCGAGAGCACCCAAGTATAATGAGCCTCGTTCAACTGGTCGATGCCCCATCCCCGATTGTGAGAGTGGCGTCCGGCAGCATTCAAAAGATGATTCCCCAAGATACCAAGAAAGAGGTGTCCGGTGAAGTCCACGTGAAAAGGTTCGACCGTGAATGAATAGGTTTCTATCTTGGAAACGCTTCCAGACTCCTCCCCTTCTCTCCCGACCAAAGAGGAAGCTAAATGTATATGATTAGATGTATTCATTGCATCTTCTCTTTTTCCCGTTCCGCCAAATAATCATCCAATTGTTCCCGCGTACCACGTGTGATGCAGATGCGACCGGAACGGGCAAATTGTCGGACGACACCGAGACGATTCAAAGCATCGAAAAGCGAAAGGATGTCCTCTGTGGAACCCGTTTTTTCGACAGCAGCGTAAGTGGGGTTCACCTCCACAATGCGCGCCCCGTGCTGGCGAACAATATGACACACATCTGGATTCTCAAGCATTACTGGTGTAGAGATCTTCAACAGCGAAGTCTCTTGCAAAAAGATTTCATCGTCGGTGTAGTAGCGTGCCTGCAAGACATCGATGCGCTTTTCTATCTGCTTCTTGAGCATCTTCACCATCTCTTCGGTGCAATAGCACGTGATGGTGTACTTGTGCACGCCTGGAGTAGAGGAAGCCGAAACGTTCAGGCTCTCAATGTTCACCTGCCGGCGAGTGAAGACTGCTGTCACCTGATTCAGGATGCCGGCGAGGTTCTCAGAAAAGACAAGGATGGTGTAGAGAGACTCTCCCTCTGCCCTCCTTGTCGAAGAGGGCAAAGAATGTATTTGAGTATCAGCTATTTTTTGCATGGACTACTTTGATCATCTATAAATATATATATGCTTTCTATTCTTAATATGTGAGCGCTTTCTCCCTGATAAAGAGGACGGGAGGGGAGGCTGCTATCTCACCTCCAACTGCATCTCTTCCACGCTCTTCCCTGGCGGTGTCATGGGCAGTACGTCATCGTCCTCGAGGATGGCACATTCCAAGATGAATGGGCCTTGGGTTGTCAGCATCGTGGACACAGCTGCCGCCAAATCCTTGCGATCGGTAACAGCTTTGTATGGGATGCCGTAACCTTTAGCTAACAGTTCATAACAAGGATTCATCATGCGAGTGAACGACTTGCGGCGATTCCAGAACATATCCTGCCACTGACGTACATTGCCAAGGTAGTTGTTATTCATGAGAATCATCTTCACAGGAGCTTGCTGTTCCATGATGGTGCCGAGTTCCTCGATACACATTTGGAAACCGCCATCGCCCATGAAACAACAGACCGTGCGACCGGGTGCGCCGAAAGTAGCTCCGATAGCAGCAGGCATACCATAGCCCATCGTGCCGAGGCCGCCACTTGTGCAGATGCTGCGACGCTTGGGGTAACGGAAATAACGAGTGGCAAAAAGTTGGTTCTGCCCCACGTCCGTCACTAACACGGCATCGCCTTGTGTAGCCTCTGCAACAGCGTTGACCACCTCGCCCATTCGCAACGGACCTTCTTGAGGATGTATGGCTGGTTCGATGACTCTCACTCGCTCCATCTCGTCAAGTGGCTTGAAAGAATCACGCCAAGCCTTATGGTCGGCCTTGTTAATGAGGGCAGTAAGTGCTGGCAACGATGCCTTGCAATCGCCAACGACAGCTACGGTGGTCTTCACGTTCTTGTTAATCTCGCTTTTGTCAATGTCCAGATGTATGACCTTTGCCTGCTTAGCATATGTCTTTAAGTTTCCAGTCACACGATCACTGAAACGCATACCAATAGCAATGAGCACGTCACACTCCTGCTCCTTGAGGTTGACTGCATAGTTTCCATGCATACCCAACATTCCCACATTCAGCGGATGTGTACTGGGTAAGGCACTCAAGCCGAGCATGGTTCGCCCTGCAGGAATGTCGGCTTTCTCTAAAAAAGCTATAAGTTCGTCCTGTGCATTGCCAAGCTCCACGCCCTGTCCCACCAATGCAAGCGGTTTCTGAGCGCCGTTAATCAGATTGGCTGCCGCTTGCACAGCTTCTTGTTCGAGTTTGGGATAAGGTACGTATGAGCGAACGAAATCCACCGTCTCCACCATAAACTCCACCAATTCCGTTTGCGCGTTCTTGGCAAAGTCCAGCACCACAGGACCTGGACGTCCACTGCGAGCAATGTAAAAGGCACGGCTGACAGCCCATGCGATATCCTCGGCACGGCGAATCTGATAGCTCCACTTGGAAATGGGCTGTGCCACGCCAACGAGATCTACTTCCTGAAAAGCATCTGTGCCAAGGGCAGAGATAGGCACTTGTCCAGCGATAACTACAATGGGTGTGGAATCAATCATCGCATCGGCCACACCCGTGAGGGTATTCGTAGCACCTGGACCGCTCGTGACGATGGCCACACCTACCTCGCCGCTAACACGTGCAAAGCCCTCGGCTGCATGTGTGGCCCCCTGTTCATGACGTACAAGAATATGGTCAAAGGCTTTTTTCTCGCCTCGTGTATAGTCATAAAGGGCATCGTAAACAGGCATGATACTTCCACCAGGATAGCCGAAAATGGTTCTCACTCCCTCCGCCTTCAAGGCCAGCATCAGTGCCTCACTGCCAGTGATTCTATTATTCATTTCGTCTTAATTACAGATTCGCGCCGCAAAGGTACGGCTAAATGTCAAGACTACCAAAAATATCGCAACAGAATCCCTGTTCATGGTGCTGTGATAAACTTTTTACCATTACGAATGTAGATGGTAGAAGGTTGCAAGCGAGTCACACGACGACCAAAGAGGTCATAACATGGACTATTGGACAACTGTCTTTCCATGTGTTGCGGATCTTGTTCCAGAGCCTCAACGGCTGTGATGTTCTCATATTCGTCCAAATCGCCGACCAATGTTCCATAATCAGCCCATGCAGAGGCTTTATAAGCAGAAAGAGCCGACGCATAGACGTGTATGACTGGTTTGCTGGAGAAGAGATAGGAGGATACCGTAGGTGGCGTGAGGGGCTTGACAAAGGCATCTTTGACTTCAGAGCTATAGAACACGCCCTGTGACATACTCCTAACCCGAGAGCCTATCACCACGCGAGTCAGCTCTTTACAGTAGGCAAAGGCATCACCACCCACAGAGACTATGTTATCAGGTATGTCGATTTCTTTCAACCCCGAGTTTGAAAAAGCATTAACATCAATCTTTGTGAGTTTCTGTGGCAATCGTACACTAATGAGCTTCTTGAAGCCGTGGAAAGCATGATTGCCGATTGTATTGGTCGTTGTCTTGTAAGACTCATAATAGGCAGAACCACCACTGACGACTTTGGCTTCAGAGAGATCTATAGATGCCAGATTGCCTTCACTGAGAAGCTGACGAAGATATTTGATGTCAGTACCGTTGATGTTGCCTTCGATGGTAGCTTTGATGACATTTGCCGAGAGAGTATCTGCCAGGGTACCAGCTTTATCAAGACTAATATAGGCCGCCCCCTCTCCTGCCTTGTATGCCTCGTGCAACGTACCATTGGCATCAATGGAATAGATGGTGAAATCGCTACCTATTGAGGATGGGATGCAATAGTTGAAAGCATTGGAAGCATAGACCATCTTACCCTCTTCATCAAGCATCAAGAATCCCACGCCTCCCTTGCCAGACATGGCATAAAGGGAGTCTGCCAACAAATAAGTATAGGAAGAAGACTGAGCCGTCTCGGTCAGATAGTCTGTAAACTGACCGAGATCACCACATTGTCCGACCTTATCTGAGTCGCGCCGTTTCTGGCCAGCAGTCGTGAGGAAGTCGGTTGTGAGAACATAGTCGGCACGATCCTCGACAAAGAGGATGGTTCGGTTTTTATTTGGATATTGTGAGATTTCCGCCAAAGTGCGGTCAATATCGGCCTTACGGACACTCATGGTATGTGAACCGTAGTCTTCTATGGGATAGTTGGTCATCGGAATGAAGAATCCCCAAGCTGTAAAGAATTCCGTGAGGTCTTCTTGTGCCACTTCACAGACCTTGCGAACGAACTTCAGTGAACTGACGTTGCCGCCACCCCATACTTTAATGGGATCGTCTCGCAAAGCTTTGAAAAGATTGGGATAGAAGGAGGTGTTCTTCTGTGCTAAATGATAATAGAGATAAAGTTGCCAGTACATGCGTAACTGGCTGTCAACATTACGTATAAAGAATGGCACATTGCGGGCATATTCATCCATGATGGTAGAAAGAGGAGAACCTCCAGAGGTGACGAGCCCATCAAGATATCGAATGTAATTAGAGAAGAGGTTGTTGGAAGCCTCTGTGCCGCCCTCGAGATTGATGGCACCTTGATTATTATGACCATTTTCATGACTTGAGCACCAGTCATCAAGCTCATAACGGCTGACATCGAAGGAGTTGCGAATACATTCGACCGAATTGTAGGAAGTGCGATAAGGAGTGGAATTTGCGTAGCCAGCATCACTCGATTCCCCCTCTATAGCAAAACAAGGATTGTTGTAATATATGGGGAAGATAGCTTCGCCACCCGTGAGGAAATAGGGTGCTCCTGCACGCTGTCCAGAAGCCACAGCTACAGTGTAGCCCATGAGGTCTTTCTGCCAGATGGCCAGACTATCGAACCAGCTAATGCTCTTATCAATGGTTCTGGGCCAAACGGTTTTGTAAGTCGAAGTCTTGAAATTGAACAAAGCATGTTCACTTTTCACGGTAAAACGTTCATGTGTTGCCCCTTTCAAAATAGCCCTATAGTCTGTATCGCTGTGACGAGCAACATCATAGTAGCCATTCACCACACCACCTTCAATATGAATTTTGATATCTCGCCATTCGCTGAGTGTCTTTGTCTTTGACTGTGTATCTGCCGTATAAAGGATATAGTAAAGGGCATCCTTCAAACCGTCTATGATGTTCAAACCCTTTGAGAGCTTCTTACCTGTCTTGGCATTGGAAACAAGGTCGTTACCCATACAACCTGCAATGTAAAGGGTAGCATCCTCCGGAACATCCTCGTCTACAAAGACATAAATAGGACTAAAATCTGCCGAGTAGATGCCTGTGGGATTCCCCATGTAACTACCACCAGTACTCTTCATAAGTGTATTCCAATAGGTAGCGTCACTATAGGCATTGTAGCTGTGGATGCGGAAGTCTTTCTCATAGTTAGCCCATTGTTGATTTTTCAGCTTCACGGCTATTTCTGTCATGAAAGACGGCATCCCTCCATCCTTCATGGCGGAAACAAGGGCTTCATCGCTCATCGCCTGATAATCCGCTTTAAGGATGGTACAAGCGGCATCCTCGAAATAGGTGTCACGCAGATTATTTACAATGGTAACTGAATCAGTTTCCAACGGATAGTAACTCTCCAATCTCCCTATGAGAGTTCCATACTGCTTCCAACCCGACTGCTTGTAATCATCCAAAACGGATGAATAGACACGGATGGAAGGATTAGACGAAAACAGATAGGATGGGGTGCTTGGGGGCACCAGAGGTTTGACGAAAGCCTTCGTGACAGGTGACTGATAGAAAACGCCCTGATCCATTTTGGTTACACGACTGCCGATAATCACTGTAGCCAAAGAACCGCAATAGGCAAAGGCGTCACCACCTAAGCGCGACACACTATTTGGAATGTCTATCTCACGCAGACCTGACTTGGAAAATGCATTGCTCAAGATGGCGGTTATCGTATTAGGCAGCACGATGGCACGCAGTTTTGCACACTCTCGGAACATGTAGCTGCCGATGACATCGTCCTCGGTCTTATTACTCTCATAATATGCCAATCCACCTTTCACAATGCGCGCTTCGGACAGATTCAGCGTTGTTACACTACCATTATTGATGAGTTCACGAAGGAACTTGACATCGGTGCCATTGATGGAACCTGTTACCTTAAGTTCTTTATCGCTGGTTTCCAATAATGTGGAAAGAGTTCCTGCGTTCTCCACATGAACAACCGTATCTGCCCAAACTTCCGTTGCAGTGCAACAGACGAAAGGCAGCAACAGTCCAATCATTCTCGCAAAATTATTCCTTTTCATAGCTGAATATCTTAAAGATTTCTAATCAATGATTCTCACACCACCTTTGTCTGCACTCGAAACGCTTTGGGCGTATGCACGGAGAGCTTTTGAAATGAACCGCTGACGTCGCAATGGCTGATACGGACGGGCAGAAAGTTCCTCGTTAGAAAGAAGGACGTTGATGGTCCGCTCCGGTATATTGATGTCTATGATATCGCCGTCAATAAGTTTGCCAATGTTACCACCGTTGGCGGCTTCTGGTGAGATATGTCCAATACTCAGCCCACTGGTACCACCGCTGAACCGCCCGTCGGTAATGAGGGCACATTCTTTGCCCAAGTGCATTGACTTGATGTAAGAGGTGGGATAGAGCATTTCCTGCATCCCAGGCCCTCCTTTGGGTCCTTCATGGGTAATGACAACGACATCGCCTGCCTTCACCTTACCACTAAGAATACCTTCGCAGGCATCTTCTTGAGAATCAAACACCTTTGCAGGACCACGGAAGTGCCAGATGCTCACGTCCACGCCTGCTGTTTTCACCACACAACCATCTTGAGCGATATTGCCAAAGAGCACGGCCAAGCCACCGTCCTTAGTGTAGGCATGTTCGATATCTCGGATGCAACCTGTGGCACGGTCGGTATCATAACTTTCGTAATAGGTCTCTTGCACACCTAACTGATTGCAAAAACACCCGCCAGGAGCTGAGAGATAAAAGGATGTCGTCGTAAGTTTACATCTTTCTATTTCTTCTCCCAAGGTTTTCCCATTGACCCTTTTTACGCTTGTGTCCAGAAGACCTCCCTTGGCCAGTTCACCAAGAATGCCCATGATACCACCAGCTCGGTTGCAATCTTCTACGCTATACTTCTGTGTGTTCGGAGCCAGTTTACACAAACATGGCACGCACCGGCTCAACGCGTCAATATCCTTCATGGTGAAGTCCACATCACCTTCTTGTGCGATAGCTAAAAGATGGAGAATCGTATTGGTGCTACCGCCCATTGCTATGTCCAAAGACATCGCATTGAGGAACGCTTCCCTGGTACAAATAGAACGTGGCAGCACACTTTCGTTGCCATCCTCATAATATGACAAAGCATTCTTCACAATCTGACGAGCTGCTTCTTTCATCAGTCTCACGCGGTTAACATGTGTTGCCAAAATAGTGCCGTTTCCAGATAAAGCCATACCAATAGCCTCAGTCAGCGAGTTCATAGAGTTGGCCGTAAACATACCTGAGCAGCAGCCGCAACCTGGACAAGCACGCAGTTCCACCTCAGCCAACTCTTCGTCGCTGACTGTCGGGTCAGCACCTTTCACCATAGCAGAAATAAGATCGAGATTCTCGCCCTTGTACTTGCCAGCTTCCATCGGTCCACCACTGACAAATATTGTCGGGATGTTCAATCGCATGGCAGCCATAAGCATCCCTGGTGTAATCTTGTCGCAGTTAGAGATGCAGATCATAGCATCGGCCTTGTGGGCGTTGACCATATATTCCACACTGTCCGCAATAATATCACGCGAAGGCAGCGAATAAAGCATTCCGTCATGCCCCATGGCTATGCCGTCGTCGATAGCGATGGTGTTGAATTCTGCCGCATAGCAACCCAATGCTTCTATTTCACGCTTGACAATCTGTCCAGCTTCGTGTAAATGGGTATGACCAGGCACAAACTGGGTGAAAGAATTAACTACGGCAATAATGGGCTTTCCAAACTGTTCGCGTTTCATACCATTGGCAACCCATAGTGCACGGGCACCTGCCATGCGACGACCTTCAGTGCAGACTGCGCTGCGAAGCTGATGAACCATAAAAGTAAGTTTTAGTGGAACTCCTTGTTTGTTTTCGACGGCAAAAATACACTAAACGATTGGCAAAAGCAAATTTATCTTTGCTTTAGTGCAAAAAGATGAGAAAAAAGGTGTATCTTTGCGGTCGGATTCACAGTAAACACATTAAAAATTATAACAAATGACACAGAACAGATTCATCAAAACAGCCTATCGGATGCTAACCAATACGGCAGCTAGTCATAAGCTGCTTTACGAAAGCACCGAGGAACGTCCCGACTGCTTCGTCACGGGCATGGGGCTAATGATAGAAGCCTTTGAAGAGAAACTGGCGGCAATCTCACCAGGCCACACCTTCGACTTCACCCTACCTCCCGACAAAGCTTTTGGCGAACGAGAAGAGGAAAAAATCATTCCTGTGTCCAAAAAAACCTTTGAAATTAAAGGCAAATTTGACGAAGAAAACATCTTCCCTGGTGCCGAGGTTCCTTTGATGAACAATGAAGGCGACCACTTCTATGGTACAGTTGTCAAAGTGACCGACACCGAAGTTGTCCTTGATTTGAACCACACATTAGCAGGCAAGGCCATCCAGTTTGTCGGCGTGGTCATTGACAACCACGAAGCCACACTCGAAGAGATTGCCCGCACCTCAGAAATTCTGTCGGGCGAAGGCGGATGCAGTGGCTGCGAAGGATGCAGCAACTGTGGAGGCGGTTGTCATGGTTGTTGTGAATAATAATCACTCATCATCCATTTTTCATGAATACCTTCGGCACTCTTTTCCGCCTTACCACCTTCGGCGAAAGCCACGGTCCAGCTATCGGCGGTGTCATTGACGGCTGTCCTGCCGGCATCACTCTTGACCTCGATTTCATTCAAGCAGAGCTTGACCGTCGTCGTCCTGGACAGAGCCGTCTCACTACTGCCCGCAAGGAAGAGGACCGTGTGGAGTTTTTGTCTGGAGTATTCGAGGATACCACCACAGGCACTCCCATCGGTTTCCTTGTCCGTAACGCCGACCACCATTCCTCCGACTACGAGAATCTCCGTGATGTTTTCCGTCCGTCCCACGCTGATTACACCTATTATATGAAGTACGGCATCCGCGACCATCGTGGTGGTGGACGTTCCTCTGCACGCGAGACCATCAGCCGTGTCGTTGGCGGTGCCATCGCCAAATTATGTCTCCGTCAACTCGGAATAGAAGTCAAGGCATGGACTCAACAAGTAGGCAACATCGCCTGTGAGCGAGACTGGACAAAGCTTGACCTCAACCTCATCGAAACAAATGATGTTCGCTGTCCAGACCTTGCCATCGCAAAGCAAATGGAAGACCTCATCCTGCAAGTCAAAGGCGAGGGCGACACCATTGGTGGCATCATCGCAGGTGTCATCACAGGCTGTCCTGTAGGGATTGGTGAACCCGTCTTTGGCAAGCTCCATGCCCAGCTTGGCTCAGCGATGCTCAGCATCAACGCCGTCAAAGGATTTGAGTATGGTGATGGCTTTGCCTTAGCTGGTAAAAGAGGAAGCGAGGTGAATGACAGGCTGACTCCATGTAGGGGGAATAGTGATAGGAGCTGTTTCCTATCCAACTACTCAGGTGGCATCCAAGGTGGCATCAGCAATGGCCAGCCCATTCCTTTCCGCGTAGCATTCAAGCCCGTTGCTACCCTACTCCGCCCGCAAGAGACCATCGACATCCACGGCAACCCTGTCACCATCCATCCACGCGGACGTCATGACCCCTGTGTCCTGCCCCGTGCCGTCCCCATCGTGGAAGCAATGGCTGCCATGACCATTTTGGATGCATGGCTTATAAATAAAGGACGGACTCTTCCCCCGCCTTCTCTATGAGGGAGGGAACGATTACCTATTCTATAAAATACACAACTTCATAAATACATCCCCTCCCTTAAAAGAATGGTGAGGGGAGAACATCCAATCATGACCACATTCATTATTAGTCTTATCTTATTGTTATTTGGCTACCTCCTCTATGGAGCTTTTGTCGAACGCGTGTTTGGCATTCAGCCTGAACGCAAAACACCTTCCTACCGCCTTCAGGACGGCGTGGATTACATTCCCATGCCCACGTGGCGCGTCTATCTCATTCAGTTCCTGAATATTGCGGGAACAGGTCCTATCTTTGGTGCCATCATGGGTATCCTCTTTGGCCCTGCTGCTTACCTGTGGATTGTCTTCGGCTGCATCTTCATGGGTGCTGTCCACGACTATCTCTGCGGCATGATTTCGCTGCGTCAGGACGGCGCCTCGCTGCCTGAGATGGTAGGCAATGAGCTGGGTTCTGTTGCCCGTCAGGGTATGCGTGTCCTCTCCATTGTTCTACTCGTTCTTGTGGGCACCGTCTTCGTCACCACTTCTGCTGGTCTCCTCGCGACCATGACTAACGGTGCGTGGGGTATGGATCTCAGTGCCTGGCGGTGGCTGTGGCTCGGCTTCGTGTTCCTCTATTGTGTGCTGGCCACGTTGCTGCCTATTGACACCCTTATAGGTCGCCTCTATCCCCTTTTCGGTGCAGCCCTGCTTGTCATGGCTATCGGTGTTGGCGTTGGTCTCTTTACGCAGACGGGTCTGCTGCCCGAGATTACCGATGCCCCCTTTGTTTCGCACCACCCCAAGGGCTTGCCAATCTTCCCCTTCCTCTGCATCACCATCGCCTGCGGTGCCATCAGCGGCTTCCACGGCACACAGTCTCCCCTGATGTCGCGTTGCCTCGAAAACGAACGTCGCGGTCGACTGGTCTTCTACGGCGCCATGATCACCGAGGGCATCGTAGCTCTCATCTGGGCTGCCGCCGCCATTAAGTTCGCCAGCGCCTTCAGCGCCAGTCCCGCTCACCCCAACGGCTCGCCCGATGCTTACGAGGGACTGTTTCAACTGCTGACCGACGATGGTAACACCTCCAGCAATCCCGCCGTCCTCGTCAATATGATTTGTCAGACATGGATGGGGCGTATCGGAGCCATCCTTGCCGTGCTTGGCGTGGTGGCAGCTCCCATCACCAGTGGCGATACCGCTTACCGCAGTGCCCGCCTCATCGTGGCAGACTTCATGCACTTAGGGCAGAAGAAAGTGCTGAACCGCCTGGTGCTGGCTCTGCCGCTCTTCGCTATCTCCGCAGCCCTGGTCTTCGTGGACTTCGACGTGCTGTGGCGCTACTTCGCTTGGACCAACCAGACGCTGGCCACCTGCTTCCTTTGGACGGCAGCCGTATGGCTCTTACGCCGAGGCCGCAACGCATGGATTGCATTCTTGCCCGCCGTGTTCATGACCATTGTCGTCACCAGCTATATCCTTGCTGCTCCAGAAGGTTTCCAACTCCCGATGACCATCAGCCTCATCGCAGGTTTTTCCCTTGCCATAGCCCTCGCAGCATGGTTCCTTCAATTCAAAGCCTCTAAAAGACTATAAGAATCATGAGTTTCTGGATTTCAGAAGCTCTATGTCCCTATTCAAAACTGCTTAGAGAAGAAATCTACCGTACATTTCACTGCCTCAGACGGGTTGGGACCGAAACCGTGGTCGTAACGGTCAAGCAAATGCCACTCACTTCCTTTCCAGATTTGATGGAAACGAAGGCCATAGGTATAAGGCACTACGCGATCGCTAGTTCCGTGGACAATGCACGCTTTTCCCTTATAACCTTCTGCCGTTTCGTAAATGGGTAGCCAAAAGGCTGTCTTGATATATTCGCGACCCAGACGATGCCCCCAGACCTCTACATATTCAGGTGGATCTAAAGGGTCTCCTTGAAAGGGAGGCTGACCGGCTACAGTTCCACGAATAGCATCGTCACGCAGCACACCAGCTGGTGCCAACAACACCACACCGCCCTTCAAAGCTTTTTTCCCAAGTTGGCCTGCCAGCATGGCAGTGACCACACCGCCTTGCGAGTGTCCGGCTATTCCGATGCGACCAAATCGAGCATCAGCCTTGACATACTCATAGATGTGGCGGGCATCCTCTACCTCGTTGGGCACTGTCATCTGCTGGAAGTCGCCCTCGCTCTCGCCATGACCATTGAAGTCAAAGCGAATGGTGGCAATGCCCAACTTCTCCAATTCGTCAGCAATACCGTTGAAAAGTCCATTGTTGCGCGCCCCCCCGAAACCATGACAGAGAATGACAATCGGGCAGCGCTTGGGCATCACATCGGGCATCTGCAAATCTGCGACCAGTTTTCCGTGATCGCCTTGAATAGTGAGACGCTCGGTGCGGGCGTCAGCAAGGCTTGAGCAGAAAAGACATGCACAAGCCAATAACAGCTTCTTATTCATAGAACGTTTTAAATCTAAATCACTTCAATACCCTGTTCCTCACAGAGTTTCAGACTCATTTCCTTTAGCCTGAACTTCTGAATCTTTCCAGATCCTGTGAGGGGGAACTGATCAATGAAGAATACGTATTTGGGCGTCTTATAGCGAGCAATCTTGCCACGGCAGAACTCTCGGACATCCTCGGGAGTCATCTCTACGCCTTCTTCGAGGATGATGAAGGCTCCCACTTCCTCGCCATATTTCTTGGAAGGGACGGCAGCCACTTGTACATCACGAATACCTGGCATTTGGTAGAGGAACTCCTCAATCTCGCGTGGATAGACATTCTCGCCTCCACGGATAATCATGTCCTTGATGCGTCCTGTGATGCGATAATAGCCTTGCTCGTCCTTCACACCGAGATCGCCAGAATGGAGGAAGCCATTCTCGTCTATGACCTCAGCGGTCGCTTTTGGGTTCTTGTAGTAACCCTTCATCACGTTGAAGCCGCGGCAGCACATTTCACCCTGCACGCCGACAGGACACTCCTTGCCTGTTTCTGGATCCAGAACCTTCACCTCCACGAAGGGGAAGTCGCGCCCCACGGTGGTGCATCGCTGTTCAAAGGTATCTGAAAGACAGGTCTGAGTCATGCCAGGCGAACTCTCGGTGAGTCCATAGACAGAGGTGATAGTCATGAACATCTTCTCACTCACCTGCTTCATCAGTTCCACTGGACATAGCGAACCGGCCATGATACCCGTACGCAAGCTACTCATATCGAACATAGAGAACATGGGATGATTCAGTTCTGCGATGAACATGGTCGGTACACCATATAGTGCCGTGCACCGTTCTTTGTGGACAGAAGCCAGTACCAACAACGGGTCGAACTTCTCAACCATGACCTCGGTACAGCCATGAGTCAGGCAGTTCATGGTTGCCAGGACAACACCAAAACAATGGAACAATGGAACACAAACACAAAGCTTGTCATCCTGCGTGAATCCCATGTTCTCACCTGTGATGAAACCATCGTTGGCAATGTTGTAATGTGTCAACATGACACCTTTTGGGAAGCCAGTCGTACCCGATGTGTACTGCATGTTGCAGACATCGTGACAGCTGACGTCTTTCTTCATCCTGTCTAAGTCCTCGTCCTCGATGTTCTGTCCCAGCAGCAGCAACTCCGCAGTATTATACATGCCTCGGTATTTCTCCATGCCAATGAACACGACATTTTTCATGTAGGGGAAACGTTCGCTATGGAGATGACCGCGCTCACATTCACGCAGTTCTGGCAACATCTTATAGGTCATATCCACGAAGTCACACTCCCACGTACCATCGGTGATGCAAAGGGTGTGCATGTCGGAGTCCTTACAGAGGTACTCCAGTTCACTCTGCTTGTAGTTGGTGTTCACCGTGACCAGCACAGCACCAATCTTCGCCGTGGCATAGAGGAACGTGAGCCAATCGGGTACGTTGGTGGCCCAGATGCCCACATTGCTTCCCTTGGTCACGCCAATAGCCAGCAGCCCCTTTGCCAGATTGTCCACACGTTCGTTGAACTGTTTCCACGTAAAGCGGAGGTCGCGGTCGGAATAGACAATGTATTCCTTATCAGGTGTGGTCTCTGCCCAATGTTCGAGCCATTGTCCCAGTGTACGGTCAGAGAGTTGGAAAGAAGACCCTTCCCCCACCTTCCCCTGTTGGGAGGAAGTGGTTATGTTTGCTATTTGCTGCTCACTCATAAGTATCCTGTTTTCTTTAGAAGGGTATATAGACGACGGCCAGAATCTTGGCAGACTTACCTGGTGCACCGTGGACATGATGCTTCACGATGGAGTCATAGAAAATGCTGTCTCCTTCCTTCAGCGTGTACTTTTCCTTTCCATATTCGATTTCAAGTTCACCACTCATCACATAAATGAACTCCTCACCTTCATGTGCAGAAAGGGTGAAATCCGCATTTTCGGAAGGCTGGACATCAATGATGAAAGGTTCCATGTGACGCCCGGCCTTCTGCTTGGCTAAGGGATGGTACTCCATGTGCTTACGTGCACTTGCGGTGTCATTGGAAAAGCTGATACTGCTGTCGCGTTCACGCTCTTCTGCCCGACACACGACAGGCCCCAACGCATCGTTGTCATCCAGGAAAGTACCCAGCCGCACCCCCAGTGCCCGAGCAATCTTAATCAGGGGACCTAAGGACGGCAGGTATTGTTCATTTTCTATTGATTCAATCTGGCTCACCGAAAGGCCACTACGCTCGGCGATTTCTTCTGTGGAAAGATTCTTTGATTCCCGGAGTCCTTTGATCTTGGCTCCTACGATTGTGTTGTTGGTGCTGGCCATATTATGTGATGGACGTTTAGTTAGATAAAAATGCGTGCAAAAGTACAAAATCAACACCATATAAAGAAAGGTTTTACGAAAGATTTCTACTATTCTCTGACTTTTCGCCTCATTTATTGACAGAAAACAATTGGTTGGCACTTCATGATGAGGTGCCAACCAAGTAATTTGTTATGAACAATATGTCAGAGAGGATGGTACTGCACAAAGGCTTCCATAGCCTCGTAAGCAGCCAAGCCAAGACTGTTATAGAGCTCTGCTGTGGCATGGTTGCGGTCTTCGGCACGTTGCCAGAAAAGTCGTTCGTCGTTGCCCAAGAAGGGTGCCGACTCCATCTGGCTGGCGTGCTTGAGGATGGCATTCCTCTTGGTGCGCAACTCTTCGGGGCTGATGGGAACAGCCATCTCAATGTGCTCTATCTCCCACTCTGCCCAGGCGCCACGATACATCCAGATGCGGCAGTTCTTCAACCATTCTGCACCCGCTTCTTTCTCGATGTCGATGGCAGCCAGCACGGCATCGGTGCAAACACGGTGTGTGCCATGCGGGTCGGCCAGGTCACCAGCTACAAAGATCTGGTGGGGCTTCACCTCACGCAGGAGGTTCAAGACAATCTCCACATCGGCTTCACTAATGGGATTCTTCTGGATCTTACCCGTCTCATAGAACGGCAGGTTGAGGAAATGAACACGCTCGAGGGGTATGCCACTGTACATGCTGGCGATGCGTGCCTCACCACGACGAATGAGTCCTTTCACTTCCAGGATTTCGCGAGTGTCAAAGTCCTCGGGCTTCTTCTTGTTGATGAAGTCTGTGAACTCTTTGTAACGCTGGTTGATGACTTCGTTCTTCCCTTCGTCGAAAAGCTTGTTGAAGCCACGGACAAAGTGCATGAAGCGGAACACCTCTTCGTCACCGACGGCAATGTTGCCGCTGGTCTCGTAGGCCACGTGTACCTCGTGTTTCTGCTTGACAAGTCGTTGCAGGGTGCCACCCATGCTGATGACGTCGTCATCGGGATGCGGCGAGAAGATGATAACACGCTTTTGTGCGGGCTTGGCGCGCTCTGGACGGTTGCTGTCGTCGGCATTGGGTTTGCCACCCGGCCATCCTGTGATGGTGTGCTGGAGGTCGTTAAAGATCTTGATATTCACTTCGTAGGCAGAACCATAGAGTGCCAGCAGTTCACCGAGACCATACTCGTTGTAGTCTTTGTTGGTGAGCTTCAGGATGGGCTTGCCCGTCTTCTGGCAAAGCCAAACTATGGCAGAGCGGATGAGCTTGTCGTCCCAGTCACAAGAGGTGACGAGCCACGGACGACGGATTCGGGTGAGGTTGGCAGCAGAGCTGAGGTCAAGCACCACCTGGACGTTGTTGTGCATTTGTAGGAAGGTAGCACTCTGCTGGTCGGTCATCTCGCCCTCAACGGCGTTGCGGATGACTTCGGCCTTGGTCTCACCCCAGGCCAGCAGGAAGATCTTACGAGCCTGACGGATGGTGCTGATGCCCATCGTGATGGCACAAACGGGCACGTTCTGCTCGGAACCAAACACCTTCACAGCTTCCTCGCGACACGTGGCATCGAGCAGCACGAGGCGGGTGTGGCTGTTGCGCTGAGAGCCCGTGACGTTCATTGCAATGTTGCCCATACGACCGATGCCGAGCAGGCTGATGTCAATGCCGCCCATCTGTTCTATCATCCGTTCGTAGGCCATGCAGTGCTCGGTCACGCGTTCCTGGGGCACGGTGCCGTCGATTGGATAAATATTCTGAGAGGGAATGTCCACACGGTCGAAGAACTGTTCCTTCAGCATCTTCAAGTTCGACTGCACGCTGTCAGCTGGCAGTGGATAATACTCGTATGTCACGAAAATGACTACGTTCTGGAAACTCAGGCCTTCCTCCTCATGCATCCTTACGAGCTGGTTGAAGACCTCGGTCATTGTGGCACCGCCTGACACACAGAGCGTGCAAGCACGAATCTCACGTTGCCGCTGACGGATGGTGGCAGCAATCTTCAGGGCTACCTCCAAAGCGCCTTCTTCTATGGAGGCGTAAATGTCGGTGGGTAGTTTCTCAAAGCGCGTCAACACAGAGCGCTCGATGTTGCCGCCCGGACGATAGTAGCGGGGCGACACACGATCCAGAGTAATCTGGGAACTTAAGTTAGTTTTCATAAGGACGCTCACCTCACCTCCCTGACAGGGAAGGGCGTAGGTTGTTTTAATGGGTTAAAGGTTAGGTAGTTGTTGCAGGATTTAATCTTTATTTTCAGGCTTAACATGTCATGTCTATGCCAAGAGAGAGGTCGGACGGTCTTAGAAGTAGAAGCCGACGCCGATGCGGAGGCCAACCTTCGAACTGTCGGAGAAGTCGTTGAACGACATGTTATAATAGACAGCAGGCTCAATCGTCACGTACTGATTCACGAAGAAGGCATAGCCTACTTCGGGCACGAAGAAGAAGTTGTCGAACTTGCCGGGTGCTGTGATCTCTTCCGAGTGGGCATATTTCACACCCGCACTGAGATAGATGCCTATGCTCTCGAGATAATAGCGACCGCCGAAGTCCACAGATACCTGATTCCAATGGGGCTGATGGGCAAAGTCCACACCGGCATACACCATGCAGTTATTCGAGAGAAAATAACCACCCAAGGCTCGGATGTCCAAGTGAACGTCTTCGTTTCGGCTATAGCTTAAGCCCAAACCCGAGAGAGAAGTGTTCAAATAGACTTTGCCGCCCTCAAACTGAGCACTGGCCGTGAGGGCAGAAAAGGCCAAAGCAAGACATAGAAGAATTTTTTTACTCATGGAAAAGTGGATGTTAGGGTGAATTAGTTTTCGCAAAAATACACAGAAAGGCCATAGCAGCCAATAGCTCGCCCTATTTTTAGATTTATTTAACACGCACCACACATCCTCACTATCCGCCACATTCACTTGAGGAGCCTCATCCATTCAATTGCTCTCTGACTTTCTGCTCGCACCCTTATTATTCACAAGATAATCCCTCAGCCCCTTACCACGTTTCGATAACACACTAATAGTAAGCAGCTTGCTGGTTAGGAACTGAGGGATTATTAACCTAAATGTACACGTTATTCCTGTTTCTTGCCTACGACCACATTGGTGTTGCCTGTCACCTCAGCTTGGTTGCCACCGCCGAAGACGTTGCCGCGGATATCCACACCGACGACGTCAGGCTCGCTTTCGTCCACATTTGCCGTGGAAGCGTCGTCTGCCAGACTCACGAACTTAACTTTCGACAGCGTGCCGATGTTCACGGTGGTGTTACCGATCACCTTGGCTTCGTTACCGCCACCGAAGACTGTGCCAATAGCACCGATGGCATCCTTTGCATGAGATGGAATTGCAAAACCTACAGTTGCATCATAGCCTGTATCACCAGGCTTCTTCACGGTTGAGCCGATGACTCTTGAGTTTTCATAGATGACTGTATCCTTATGTATGCCATGCACCTCATCGATGTTCACCGTCGGGTTGCCTTTAATCTCGGCTGCTGCGCCATAGCCTCCGCCATAGACAGTACCGATGCTGGTGAACGATTTGACATTCACCACAGGAGAATTGATGCCTGCCGGTGCATTATAGGCTGCCAGGTTGCCGCCGCCGTAAAGTTCGCCGATGATGATGGGATTACATCCTGTCTCTTCGATGTTCACGGTGATGGAGCCGCTGATGTTACCCCCCCTGTCGTTGCCGCCGAATACCTGTCCGTAGGTACCGTTGGTGATGTTGAGCACAACGTTGCCATTGACGTCGGCTTCGGCAGCGCCGCCGTAGGCCTTACCCAAGCCCCTAATACATCCTATTTCCAGCACAGCGTCGCCGTCCATCTCTGCATTGCGTCCTCCACCGTATGCCTCGCCCAGGTCGAAGTAACACACTCCCTTGTCCTCCAGCGTAGCACGTGCCTCCACACGGACATTACCCTTCGTGTTCGAGCCGCCATAGACTTCGTGTACCGTTCCGCCATAGACCATCACATGGGTCTTGCCCGTGCCGTAGCCGTAGTTCGTCGCACGTTCTTCCTTCGTACCATACGCATCGCCATCTGCATTGGGATATGCCATCAAACCTACGTGTGCACCTGGGTTATCAGTGTAGTTTTGTCCGTCATTGCTAATGCGGTCTTTACCGTTACCACCACCAAAGACATGACCTAACTCGTAAGCACCGAGCACCGTCACCTGAGTAGAAGGTGCAGATGCGGCATTACCACCGCCATAGACATAGTCGATGCTCACATCTTCGCAACCGTCGATAACGACTTGCAATGGATTCTTAGTAGCTACAATGCCACCTTCGGAATATTGACCTGTTGCATTGCCGTCCCATGGCACGTAAGCTGCCAGGTTGCCGCCGCCATAGACGGCCTCCACCTCATAGGTGTCAGTGTCCTTGGTGGGCTTGGTCGTGGCGACGGTATAAGTGCTGTCGCTTTTTTTCAAGCCTACCGTCTTTAGCACTTTCACCAGCACCGTTCCCTGCGGTGAACCATTCAGGTTGTTGCATCCGAATACGCGTCCCGTGGCAGGAAGGTCGTTGTTCTTGTCATCTTTCTTTGTAGTGGGATAGAAAGCCGTTCCGTTCAGCGTCACCGTCACATCGCCCTGCACCATAGCACCGGCGTTGGCAACTTCTGCTGCCGTGGCTCCGCTGGGAGGTATCACACCCTGACCGCCGCCGTAGGCGTTGCCGAGGATGATGCCGCCGAGCAGATCGACGATGGTCTTGGCATTGTTCCTCGTCTCGTTACAGTCGGCGCTTGTGATGGCTGTGTTGCGAATGTCGTGGACGTTGGTGTTGGCGATGGCACCGCCACCATAGACGTCGCCAGCGATCACGCCGCCCTTGATGCCCACCTTGACATCATGGTCCACCAGACCTGCCGTGGATGACGAGATGGCCCCGGCACCGCCGCCATAGACGTTGCCATCCACCTTCGCTGAACCGTCGATAGTGACATCGGTGTCCTTGCGGACGTGACCGGCATTGCCGCCACCGAACACGTTCTGATAGACACGGGCATTGCCCCTCACGGTGACGAGGGTGTTCTTGACGTAGGCTGCCTGCTTGTACAACACATCGGTGCTGGCCACACCGCGGCCGCTGCCATAGACAGAGCCGCGGACGACGGCCGTGGTGTCGATGACCACGCGCGTCAGACCCGTAGCGTACGGGAACGGATTGTTCGTGGTGGGGTCGTTAGTGACATGCTTCTTGCTGTCAGCAGCCGTCTCGTTGGCTTCGCCTACCGAAGCCAGGGAGCCGCCGCCATAGACATCGCGCCAGACGGTGCCGCCGACGACATTCACCGTGGTGTTGCCGCGTACCTTACCGGCCGTCTCACTGATCTTTTTATGGGGATGATCGACGCCGCGGCCGGAGCCATAGACATTACCTATATATATTGTCGTGCTGTCGGGGCGGCTAATAACCGTCGGGTCGCTGCCGATCTGTCCGCCGCGGATGTTGATTCGGGAATTTTCCCAGACGTGGCCGTTCTCGCCTGAGCCAAAGACGCAGCCGAAGACCTTAGTGTTGGCGCCGCTGACGCTGACGTGGGTGGAATGGGTGTAACCCATCTGACGGTACTGGATGTCAACAGAATCCTGACCTACCACATAGTCGTCGGCCACCATACCGCAGCTGGAGCCGAAGACGAAGCCGTTGTTGTCGCCGGGAATGAGGTAGCCTGTGCCGAGGGCTGAGCCGTCGGTATCGACGTTGCCGACGTAGCCTCCGGTGATATTGATGGTGGCATCGCCGCCATCGACCTTATCCTCAATCATATCCGTGATGTGCATGTCATCCACGAGCAAGCGATAGACACCGACGGAAGCCAGCAGACCGCCTCCGTAGATGGCACGGCGCACCAAGCCGCCCGACATCGTCAGGTTGGTGTGTCCATAGACACGTCCTGCAGAAGAGCTTCGCTGCTCACCGGTCTGGTGGTGGACAGGGTCAACACCACGTCCGCCGCCGAACACATTGCCGATGTAGGGGTTCTTCGTGGATCCGTCGGCATTAGTCGTGTACATCTTGTTCGTGCCTTCCACGAGCGGCCAGCCTATGATGCCGCTGTGAATCCTGACATCGGTGTCGGTCTTCACGTGGCCGTTCTCGCCGCCGCCGAACACGGCACCATAGATATAAGGATAGTTCAGCGTCTCGGCAGTGCTGCCGGAATAGCTTCCCGGCTGCTGGTTCTCCGTGCCGATGGTGACGAAGGTCTTGTTGACATACTCCATGCTGGCGACGTAGTCGCTGCGGTCTGCCGACACACCGCGACCGGCACCATAGACACTTCCGTTGTTGAGGCCTTCGTGGCCCGGCGTGGTGTCGCCCACGGTGCCGCCGGTGATGGTCACCCGTACGATGCCGGTGGTATCTACGAACACACCCGTCAGGTAGTTGATGTCACGCTCGTCGGGATTGTAGATAACACTGTCAACCTTGATACCGTCTTTGTCAACCACCTCGTCGTGCACATGTTGTCCGGCGGCCTTTTCCTTCACCGTACCGACGGAGGCCATGGCACCGGAGCCGTAGATGTTGTGCCAGACGTGTCCGCCCGTCATCAGCAGCTCGGCATTGCCATAGACGGCACCTGCGGACAGACTGTATTTTGCTTCACTGATGGAGGAGCCTGACGTATAATACTGGTCCACACCACGGCCGCCGGCATAGACGTTGCCGCGGAACACAGGCTTCACGGCCACGCCGTGGTCGTCGAAGCCGACCTCGTCGGCAAGGAGTGCCGTGCCGATGCTGCCGCCGCTGATCTCCACATAGGTGTCATTCTTCACGTGCCCGTTGGCACCGCCGCCGAAGACAGAACCCTTGACATCAGCACCCGGCTCGATATAGACCTTGGTGTCGTGAACGTAGGCCATCTTCACGATTTCGGAATTAGACGCGGCAGAGAGTCCGCGGCAACCGCCATAGACGAAGCCGCAGTTGAAGCCCTGCTTGCTGGCCGTGGAAGAGTAGCCGATGATGCCGCCCTTGATGTGTACCTCCGTCTCGCCGGAGTCATCGCCGTAACTGACCTCACCCGTGGTGGCGTTTACGGTTTCGTTGCCTACCGAGGCCAGGGAGCCGCCGCCGAAGACGTCGTGGTAGATCTTACCGCCGCTGACCTCGACGTAGGTGTCGCCATAGACACGTCCTGCCGTCAGCGAATATTTGTCATCGCCACCCGTGTCGATACCTCGGCCGCCGCCATAGACATTACCGCGGTAGAGGAGACGGCCACGGCCGTTGTCGTCGATCAAGTGCTCGTCATCGTTCAGCTCTGTGCCGACAAAACAGTTCTCTTTTATATTGACCCTCGTGTTGTGCTTGACGTGTCCGTTCTCACCGCCGCCGAAGACGGAGCCGGTGACGTTGGCCGTACCCTCGATGCTCACGAGGGTGTTCTTGGTATAGGCCAGCTGCACGAGGGTTGAAGTGGTCTGAGCGCCAGCGGCCATACCGCGGCCTGAGCCGAACACAAATCCGTTCTCCCTACGGTTATCGCGGTCGGGGATTAACGTATTATAGTTGTTGGCAGAAGCGCCGCCGTCGGTGCCTATCTGTCCGCCCTTGATGGTGACAGTGGCCAAGCCTGTATTGTACGGGAAAGGATGTGTGTCAGTGACAAGGCTCTGATTCGCCTCTTCTTCGCGGACACCTACGGAAGCCAAGGAGCCGCCGCCATAGACGTTACGGTAAATGGTGCCGCCCTCGACGGTGACATTGGTGTTGCCCGCCACCTTGCCGGCGGTGATGCTGTAGCCGCCACCATCAATAGGGTCAATGCCGCGGCCGCCGCCATAGACATTGCCGCGGTAGATCATGTTGGCATTGAGATCCGCATCGGGCAAACTGGCCTTGTCCAACGCGATACCCACAGTGCCACTCTTGATCTTGACATCGGTGTCGTGAAGGACGTGACCGTTCTCACCACCGCCGAAGACACAGCCATAGACAGTACCACCCTGAAGGGTGACATCGGAGTTGTTCACAAACGAATAGCCGGAGTAGGCAGTGCCAGCCTTACCGAGGCAACCGCCGAAGACCGAGCCCTTGGTGTCGGTGGTCGTATTCTGGCCGATGGTGCCGCCCATGATGAGGATCTTAGCAAGACCGGATCCGGCTTCACGCAAATCGAACACATCGCCTTCATACATATTCTCAGAGGTATGAGTGCTATTGTAAGTGCTAGCCTGGCCTGAAGTGGCATAGTTGTAGGAGCCTACGGAAGCGAGCTCACCGCCGCCATAGACGTTGCCATAAATACGGGTGGTGTAGCCTTCGGCCTGCGAGATGTTCACCTCGGTGTTCTTCACCAGGCCGAGCATCTGGGTCTTAGACCAGTCGCTCATCAGCGTACCCTTGCTGCCGCCGAAGACATCGCCGATGCTGTACTGGCTGGTGACCATCTGCGACGGGTTGCCGATGGTGCCGCCCGTGATGTTGATGGTCACGTAACCATGCGTAGCGTCCAAGGCATCCACGTCATTGCCGTAAAGTACCTGATTCTTGCCGTCGGGAATCAGCACGCCGTAGTTAGTGTGGTCTTCCAACACAAGATGGGTGCCTACCGCCGCCATACGTCCGCCACCAAAGACCGATCCGAGGATCTTGGCATTCTCCGAGATATTGACGGTCACGTTGCCGCAGACGGCACCTGCCGTGAGAGCCAAGGCGGAGAATCCGCGGCCAGAGCCGAAGATATTGCCATCGACACCCGAGGAACCGAACGTGCCGATGAGGGCATTGCCCCTGATTGTGGTACTGACATCGCCTAAGACGTGGCCATCCTCACCGCCGCCGAAAACGGAACCGAAGACAACGGCGTTGCCTTCAACGATGACCTCAGAAGAACCTACATTGGACCAGCCGTTGAACATGACACGCGGGTCGCCCATACCGGCACCGAAGATGTAGCTGTTGACGGGACGGGCCTGGATGCTGTCGATGGTACGGGGAACACCCACGGTGCCACCGGTCATGTGTACCTTGCTGTGGCCCAGCACGTCGGTAATCTCATTGCCGCCATAGACGTTGGTAAGGATATGTCCGCCAGAAATCTCGACCAAAGTATTGCCGCACACACGTCCTGCCGAACGGCGCCACTGGCCAGGGGCGTAAGGATAGTAGCCCGAACCGCCGCCGAAAACGTGGCCGTAATAGCTGTGGCCGTCGCTGCCGGGCTTGGCACCGCCCTGAGAGTTATATTCGTTGGCAAAGTAGTCATAGACCTTGCGGTTGCCCTCAGGCCCGAACGGCCAGGCGTCGCACTGATGGAAGGGTGCGGTTGCCGCGTTGATATCTGCCGCTACGCCAGAATTTATGGCATTGATAGCAGTCGTCCATTGGGCATCGGTGTAGGCGGCATCCCAGTGATGTTCATTTCCTACTTTGTAGTGTCCTGAACCGATCTGTCCGCCCGAAATCTTGACATGGGTATGGCGTAGCACCTCTCCGTTCTCCGAACCGCCATAAGCCGAGGCTGCAATCAGGCCGCCGCTAATCTCTAAATAGGAAGAGTCAGAGACGGCGAGCAGGTTGGCGTTGGAGTAAGCAGTAGAGTCAGCAATACCCTTGCTGGCACAGAACACATAGCCATAGTCATCATCGGACGTCGGGTTGTTGGGGTCAGGCATCAGCTGATTGACCAGTCCCACCTGTCCGCCGCTGATGAGCACCTTGGTCAGGCCGGTGCCAGGTTGGCAGGTCTTGGGCTCATTCTCGAAGTGCCATGCTTCCTTCGCCGAATCGAACGTCTTAGTGCTCCAATAATCGGTGAAGGTTCCCACAGAGCCTAACTCACCGCCGCCATAGATACTGCGGCTCACATGGCCGCCAGCCATGTTGACCAGGGTGTTGCCCGTGACGATGGCAGCGTTAGGATTAGTGGCCACACCCTTGCCAGCGCCATAGACGGTACCTGAGACGAAGGCTCCGACAACGTCAGGCGTATCGCCGGTAGAGGTGAGCGTGATGGGCTGTCCCATCTGGGTGCCGATATTGACCGTTGTATTCCCATGGACTGCAGCTCTGTTACCGCCGCCATAGACATCAACCAACACACCCAGATTGTTGGGGTTGTCGGAGGAATTAAGCCCCAAGGCCGTCATCTTGGCTGGAACGCCTACGGTCGTATTATTTGCGAAGGAACCCGGTACCATGTTGATGTTCACCGTCGGGTTGGCATACATGGCAGCGCCAGCACCCAAACCTCCGCCAAACGTCTTGCCGATGTACGTGCAGGAAATGATATTCAGCTCGGGCTGGGTGTAGGGGAAGGTGTGCGTGGAATCTGCAGCAGGATTGGTAATGGGTGCTTTATAATTTTCGTCGCTCGTATCGGTGATAGCATGCATCTCAGCAGTCCTGGGCAGATAGATGGGTTTGCCATCTGAGGATGTCCCGGCGTCGTAATAGCCGTAAACCGAATAGGCTGCTTCGTTGCCGCCGAGATAGAGTTCGTCAATCTCGATAGGCACCTCACAGTCGCCCGTTTCCTCGATGTTCAGTTTGATGTGTCCCAAGATGGCTCCGCCCTGGTTATTGCCGCCGAAGACCTTACCGAATTTACCACTGGTGATGGTCGTTTCCACATTACCATGCACATTGGCATTGTCAGCGCCGCAGAATAGTAGCGGAACCTTGACGTCTGGCTTACAGCCTAAAGTCATTATCAGGTCACCTGATATATCCGCATTCTTTCCTGCACCCACAATCTTCTCTACGTCAAGGTCGCAAGCGCCGCCAGTACCAACATCGATGGTCACATTACCTGTGATGGTTCCCTTCTCATTACTGCCACCGTATGCCTCATGAATATAGCCGCCCGTCAGCAGTGTGTTGGCGTTTCCGTTCACATTGGCACCCGGGTTCTCCACCCACGACGAGCCTTCGTTCAGCGTATAGGGATCCTTACCGTTGCCGCCGCCGAAGACCTCCTGGATTTCGTAAGCACCCTTGACAAGCACGTTCGTTTCAGGAACAGCGGCAGCATTACCGCCGCCATAGACATCCCGGATGCTGACATCGCAAGTCTCGATAATGACATTCGCTTTCTTACCTGTAACAGGCGTGGTGAAGTTGGCCAAGTTGCCGCCGCCATACACAGCGGTAAGCTCATACGTCGGCGCCAGATACCCGTCGTCGGTCTCTTCCAACTTCAGTTTGTCGATAGCCGTTCTCGTGACGTTGCCAGGAACGGTCTTATACACGGTTACGGTCACTTCGCCCTTCGGCGAGCCGTTCAGGTTGTTGCAGCCGAATACACGTCCGCTCTTCACCACACCCGTATGGTCGCCGGTGTAATAGCTAGTCGTAAAGGCTGTTGCCGACGAACCGCCGCTGCTGCCCAGATTGACGTTGACATCGCCATAGACCAGAGCTGCCACTCCCGTTACACCTTCCACGGGTTCTACCTTCCAGTCATTGGTGGTCTTGCCGTAGGCTGGGTCGCCTTCTTGAGCAGCATTGATTTCTTCCTGTGTATATTTCTCACCTGCCGAGGCGGTAACACTCAAGCGTCCCAAGCCGCCGCCGTAAGCATCGCCATGAATGGTTCCGCCCAGCAAGTTCACCACTGTCTTGTTGGTGCTGGTCGAGGGGATGGTCTCGCTGGCAGAACCGTAGCCTGCCGTCACATTATTTATATTAGTATTAGCAAGTGCACCGCCGCCATAGAGGCTCTGGTTGACAAAGCCATTCTGCATATTCACTGTGACGCTTCCACCCACATCAGCCCGATTTCCGCCACCAAAGACATTGAGAATACTCGACGATGTGCCACCATTGATATTCACCTCAGTATCACCAAGGGCAGCCGAGGCATCGCCACCGCCAAAGACGCCACCCGTGATTTCCTTTACCGTTCCATCTTCATTAAACACCTTGCCTTCAACCACGGAATTACCCTTAATGTTCAGGGTCGCTTTGCCGGTTACGGTGCCGAGAGTCGTCAAGTCCTCGGTGGTGTAGAGGATGTGATTGGTCTTGTCGATGGAAATGGAGTTGCCATGCTCCCATCTATAGGTCGTGGTTACGCCTTTCAAACCGGTACGGTATGTACCCAGACCATCATAGTAATAAGGTTCTACCCTAAAGCCAATACTATCGGCCTCAACGGTAGGCAGGGATGCGGAGTAACCCGCACCGAAGGCACTACCATTGACAGTGCATCCATCAAGTGTGGAAGTGACCGAACCATCCACTTTACCCAAGCTGCCACCGCCATAGAAATTATTGGTAATCGTGCAACCTGTCAGTGTAGATGTCACGTTGTGGGTCGTTGCCAATGAGAACTTAACAAAGTCCACGAGAATACGTGCCACGTTGGTTTTGTTGTCCGACATCGGCAGGAACTGGTAGTTAAATTGAGTAGAGACACCGCCATAATCAGCACTATACTCTTGCGTGTAAAAAGCTTCCAACCATGCGTTCCAAGATGCGTGGTAACCAGCAGGTGGATTACTCGTGTCGTTATGGGGGAAGTTTGTAATACTGTTATGGTTCCTCGGTGCCTGACGGCTGTAGGAGTTTCCACCGTAGCCAGCACCAAAGAAGGTGCCGAAGGTGCAGCCTGTGGCGTTGGTAACAACGGTTTTGTTAGCACTCATGTCGCCGAACTTGGGTCCGCCGCAGAAGATGTCCACATGGCTGTCGACGATGGTGGTGCTGAGGTTGCCCGTTACAGGCTTGGCGGCGTTGAGGCCACCGGCGTAGAACTCACGGATGTCTGCGTTCTGGATGAGCCAGGAGATGTTGCCGGTGTTGTCGTCGCCATTTGCTTTGCCGATGCCTTCCATGGCAGCACCGCAGACGGTGCCGAAGCGTCCGCCATTGATGTAGCACTCGGCGTTGTCTGCGTAATTGTCAAGGCCGGCATTGGCCACATAAAGTCCCGTGAGGTAGAACTCATCGAAATCGCCACCAGTAACCGATATGGGTGAGTGTTTAGTTGGCTGGAATCGATAACTTCCACTTGATTGGTTTTTATCTTGGTGACAGCCTGTGTGGAACTCCTTGAACCACACGTTGCCACCCACATGGATGTAAGGTATCTTGTTTGATCTGCCTTTTTGATTGTAACTCACCCATTGCTCCATAACGCCGCCCTGAACGATGAGGGCATCGGTCTCGCTTCTGGTCTGATTCTCATACTCGAACTGTGTGACACGGAAGAGCGAGGTGTTGGTACTCTCGAACCATCCTTTGGGTATCATGATACCGAAGTTGTACGAGCCTGTGCCGCCTGTAGATTTCTGAGCCATACCGAAGCCGGGCATATTGATAAAGTCGGCCCTCACGGGGTGGCATTCGGTACGGCCATTGAAACGCAGAATATAGGAATAGTCGGGCTCATTGTCGCCATCAAGGTCAATAGAGGTCACCGTATAGGGCTTGGCTTTACTGTCTTCTATGGAGTTGAAATGATGATAATTGCCCACAAGCACTACGGCATAATCATAAACGGTCTGTTTGTTCGGGTCCCCCACAATGCCCACATAAAGTCCCGTACTATTCGAACTTGAGATAGCGTTGCCCATCGTGGTGTAAACCACCTGGTTTTCTCCTGCAATGGAATAGCTGTTGCCATTGGTGTATATCTGTCCGCCACCGACCCTGGGTACATCATATCCGGTTTCCATTGCCGTATTATACACCTTGTCGGCATTGGGGTCGGCCAGATACACGCATTTAGCCCAATATGGCTCGATAGTGATGGAAGTCACACCTTCGGGCACGTCCCAATAGGCTCCTTGGTTGAAAATACGATTGCTACCGCCTGTGCCGTAAAGGTCCTTGTTGGTGCAGTTGCGGTCGGCGAAATTGTATCCGCCCCAGGTGTCGGAAGCGGTGAAGGTGCCGGGCTTGCCGCCTGTGATGCTGACTATCTTCCAGCCAGTCACCACGCGGTTGCCATTATAATTCTTCGTGCCTACATCATTATAATAAGGTAACTGCACCTTGTAGTAGTTGAAGTTGAAGCGGTCAGGATCCTTGTCAGTGATGTTGAGGGTGAGCTGCGAGGTTGTGATTGCAGCTCCCGATGGACGCTGGTACACTGCTCCGTCACCCATTTGTATGTTGACGGTCAGCGTGCCAAACTTGCCGCCCTTATTGCGATCTTCTTCTCTTGGCTTGCCATTCACTAAGGTCAATGTGGGTGCATGATCTGCATCATAGTTGGCGATGGACGGATACCTGCCTTGAACTTTCAGTACGGGGTAAGGCTTGGGATTGTCGATGGTGCGGTCGGCAGTTTCAAGTACCCATTTGAGCATTTCGCTACTGCTATAGGTTCCAGTAGCCCACCAGCCTGCCAGTTCACGGTGCCCGTTAAGTAGGAGGCGGTAGAACTCGAAACGCTTTAGGAAACGGTCCTCGGCGCCAAGGGCACAGTTATAGGTGATACCCGTTGGCTGCACGAATGGTGCTTCCAGACGGAAATAGTTGTAATTGCCCACACCTTTATTGCCCGCATTAGAAATGATATTGCCGCCATAGACGGGAGAGATGGTTGAGCTGCCCGTGATGTCGCCGTAGAACATACAGTTCATCACCATGGTCTTGAGATTGGCGGCATCGGAATTCGTCGTTACATTGTTGTAACCCACAATACCTCCAACATTGCTGCCGCCGGTGATATCGGCAAAACTATAGCAGTTGATGACGCGGGCTGTGCCATCAAGATAACCTACCAAGCCGCCGGTGTTGCCTGTGCCGCCCACCTCGCCGCTGAGGATGCCTACATTGTAGATGCGGGCAGCGCTATTTGCTTTACAAGCAATAGCACCTGTATTGCCATCATTGTCACCACTGCTGATGCTAACGTCTTCCAGCACCAGGTTCTTCACCGTACCAGTAAGGGTGGCGAAGAGGGGGGCGTCAAGGCCGGTGATGCGGTAGGGCATCTGCGTCTGTGGGTTGATGTCGGCTTCCAGGACGCCGCTGAAAGTGGTCGCTATGGTAGTGAAACCGCTGGCAGAAACATCTGAACACAGTTTGTAGCAGGCAGAAGCGGTAGTGCCGGCGTTGACGTCCGAGACAAAGTCGGAAAAATCTGAGTTTCCATAAATCAGGAAGGGGTCAGAGGGTGTGCCCGTACCGTTTTTAAGTTCCATGGAAGCCGTCTCGGATTCCATATAGTCACTATGTCTGGCCACTGCTGTCAGAATGATGGGCTGCTGGTCAATGGTGAAGGGAACGGGTGTTCCTGGATATGCCACTTCAGACCCACCGTCCAAGGAGTAATAGAGGTTGGCGTCGGTGGGCATACTGCATGAGAGGGTGAAGGTCATGCCTTCACGGGTGATGACAGGAGTGGCGCATCGCAGTTTCACCTGTCCACTGCCAACGACAGAGGTAATCATTCCCGCCTTGACAGCTATCGCCTGGATGATGGCGTTGCTGACGTTCTCGGTCAGTGGGGCGGTGTATTCGGCGCTCGAAGTCGTGGGGGTGCTGCCGTCGGTGGTGTAGTAGATGGTAGCATCTGCAGTGGCTGATGTGATGGAGATGGCATTGCTGCCGTTGTTCTGGATGGAAGGGGTAGCCACTTGTGAGACTGAAAACTCCGTCACCGTGGAAGCGACATAACCAAGTTTGGTAGCTATCGCCTTCACCGTGGTGACGCTGCTGACGGAGAACGGTGCACTATATTGGGTGCTCGAAGCGGTGGGAGTACCGCCGTCTAAGGTATAGTAGAAGGTACATCCTGCGGGAACGCCAGAAATGGACACCAGAGACGTAGTGTTGTCGAAACTAATGGCAGGAGCATCACATTCAGGCAGTTCGTAGGTCGTCGCATCGGTAGCAATGGCATCACTCGCCGCCTTCGCTATCGCCTTGATGACCGTCATGCTCGCCGTCTGGGTCACCGTGACGGGAGTAGTGCCGGTGGTTGTCGTGGACGTGGTTGGCGTGGTGCCGTCGGTGGTATAGTAGATGGTGGCTCCTGCCGCTGCTGTAATAGTGAACGTACCGTCGTTATTGTTGGTAATGATGGGAGCGTCTATGGAGGTTGCAGGCTCAAAACGAAACTGACTCGTGTTGTTCGCCTCTTTCCAACGCCCGATGATACCGCTCACATCCTCATATCCTGTAGGGCCATCGGTCTTTCCTGCAGCTCCGGCATACGAATCCTTATTACCGTCAGTGACGTTCAGATACTGGCCACTTTCATGAGAGATAAAATAATTGTCTCCACTCTTGGTAATGGCGAACAGGTTGTTATTGCCCGTGGCAGAAGTCTCAAGGTGGACACGTGCACGATTCTCACCTGCACCTGTAAGCTGACCGTTATAGGTCAGGTATCTGCCATCTGCGAAATGGATGATATAGTATTTGTTCTCTGTCTCATGTTTCTGGATGATCCACTTCGCATTGCTGACATGTCCGCACATATAGGTAGTGAGGAAGGGCTGTCCGTTGTCTGCCTCCTGGACGCTGTTAGTGGCTACATAATAGCACCAACCTTGAGTCGGGACGAGGTAATAGTTGCTGGCCGGCGTGTCTGAGTTGTATGAACCTGTACCCGGCATCGCTAAGTAATACGTCCCAGAGTAATCGGTCTGCCCCCACACGTTGGTGGCGAAGGTAAAGATATAGATGAGAAATATAAAGCGTAGGAAGGAAACGCGCATAGTCCTTGAAAGAAATCTTTTTGATTTGCAAAGATAGAGATTCTCCACCATAAAACCTGCAAATATCTTGAATTCTGCCCCCTGCTTAACATTGTTTAACAGGCCGAAGGCCATGAAGCTAGGTCTTTTAAGAACTATTTTTTAAGTGCCGCCTATTCAGGAGATAAGAAAACCACTTCTTTCTCATATTACACCCTCCTTCAGGCAGTCGTGCAAAAACCCCACCATGGCACATTGACCTCATCCCCTACCCTGCTCTGCAAGTATTCTTACAGCTGATAGCCGCCCCAAGCCCCTCTCACTTCTGCATTTTTGAAATGCCTGTTTAGACAGGCAAAGTAGAGATTGTATGCTATTTTCCCCGGACAACAATATTTTTCAATAAAATCCCTCAATCCCTCACCGAACACTATAATCGACTGAAAAAAAGGCGCTTGCAGGTGAGGGATTGGTGAGGGATTGGTGAGGGGAGGTGAGGGATTTACGTTAACCAAATGAGAATGAGGCATAAAGCATTCGTTCATCAAAAACAAAAAACAAAGGAAAGCCAGGGAAACCGGAGCAAGCAAGGGTTCCTTTTCGTTTGTTTTCTTGAAAAAGTCTATTTTTATGTATTGGTGTCCGCTAAAAAGCGGCCTGATAGGCCAATAAGCACATAGCCCAGAGTGCTTACTGCGAAACTTGAATGAATAATAGTACCTTCGCTTGCTGTTTTTCGCCTTCTTGACAGTCGCTTTTGACTTTCGATGGAGAAAAACCCTCACCATCCCTCACCAATCCCTCACCAATCCCTCACCTGTAAACATCTCATAGACTGTACCTTATCGCCATTGGTGAGGGATTGAGGCTTTTTGAGCACTTTTCATGTGTATGCACATAAAAAAGTGGGAAGGTGTACACCTTCCGGGGGGAAGGTGTATGCAAAACAGGAAATAGTATGCAAAGAAGACCTTTCAGAGATATATGATGTGTTTTCATATCTTATTTGTTATTAAATGTTCTAGAGAGATTTATGTATGAAGCAACAAGGGCTAATGCAAGCACGATGTATGGAATATCTGTCAGCGTGTGTGGCCACAGCCACATTACCAATGCCCAAATGCTAATAATGACTGCGTATGGCAGGCTCCACTTTTTTCTCCATTTCCATAAAAGCAATGGCAAAGGATTGAAGGGAATGATAAGCCAACTCCACTCGGTACAAACCAGGTCGGAGATGAATACCAGATACACAGTAATGATGCCTATTGCTGATTGAATGGCCAAAAGTACATAATCCATGATGCTTGACTTCAAGAAGAGGCAAATCAAGGATAATAGCAAAAGTACGATGGCTATAAATAAGGGAGAGCACCAATGTGCCTTAGGATGATAGTTGCTGGGGAGCAAAACATCAGCCTCATTCGACAACAACTGCAGCCCTTGAACTTTGGCATGCTGGAGCACATAGACAAGATCGGTGGGCATGATGGTTTTCTCCTCAAATGAGCACTCATCATCAATTTCACCATTACCAATGAGATTCAAGAAGAACCAGGTCCACGGGAAATCTTTCTCCTGAAGTTCTGTCAGTTCTCTTCGAGTTAGGTGGGGGTATGTTTCCGGCCATGCCCCATATTCAATAGGTATGGAATCAAGGCTTTCTTTTAATAAAGTCAGGGCACTATGAGCACAGCCACGTTTGATATAGTCATAGGGAAGGTAGGCCCCTTCAAGCATGTGCTTATCAAGGACACGCCATAGATTGCGCTTCACATCAATAGGCAGGTTCAATGCATATTGCCGGACGCCACGTCCTTCTTTTCGGTATATGTCGAGATAATCCTCAAATGGAATCGCAAACATACCCATCTTCAGATTCCCGGCCAAGAAGGAAAGCACCTTTTGGCTGGCATCTTCGGATTCATAAGAGAAAAGAAATCAAGATGATGTTCGGGGCTCTCCATGTGGATGCCGACATGACCAACAGTAGAATAAAGTACATCACCAGGATCTGCTATAACAATAGACGCTTTTACGAAGTTCTCATCCATAATGCTATCGCCCACCTCAACCGCCTTTGCCCCGACGATTCCCAGAAGGAGGGCAAAGACGAAGAAGGTTCGTCGGGAAAACCGGCGAAGCATTGTGAATGTGATTTCGAATGCAAGCTTCTGCATCATATAGCGAGGTTGTTTCTGTTTCGATGATGCGGGATTCCGACGGGGAAACCGTCGGACACACTATGGCTGCTGCCACCAGGTGTCCTTGGTGCGGGCAAGAGCTTGCGCGAGGCAGTTCATCGTCTTGCAGGCTGGCACTGTGATGGGTTCTTTGTTAGGGCGGTAATGATACTGCCAGGGGGTGATGAGGAGCAGACGGCCAGCGGCGCATAGGTCGAGGCGTTCTGCGGAGGGGTGATAACGGTCGGGGAAGCCGTTGTCGGTGATGTGGGCTACGGGAAAGCCACGCCGCATGGCTTCATCTATGATGGCCTGCTCGCCCATGGCGATGCGGGCGCTGATGAGGACGGCACCGCGAGCGGCCTCTTCGAGGCTGCGTCGCTGTTGCTGCGCGAAGCGCGAGGCGTCCTTGCGATGGCAGACGACGGGCAGGAGGCGATGCGCGAGGAGCGCGCGGTCACCGAAGGTGTCGCAAGTGATGCTGCCATCGGGAGCCAGCAGGAGGCGTGCTTGCAGCGCATCGAGTGATTCTGTCGTCACGAGGTGCGACGGGCATTCGCGCTGCAGGTAGCCGCGCAGGGCGGCGGGGAAGAGCGCGGTGGCAATGCCGCCGCGCTGGGGGTGGAGGTGTTGCTGCTGCCGCATCAGGCGGCTGCGGGGATTAGCTGTAATGTATTGACGCTGGGTCGCCAGCTGAGCAGCATCCACGGGCATGACATCGCAGTAGCCGGGGTCGAAGAGGGGATGCTTTCCGCTGCAGGCGGAACTGGGCACCTTATACCCGGCGGGAAAACCGCCGGACACACTGCCAGCCAAAGCGGCGGCAGCGGTGAAAGGGGTGCCTTCTGCGATGGTGGAGATAGTGTGTGCGACGGTTTTCCCGTCGCAGAATTCTACTGCCTGCCCTGTCATATCCCAATATAGTCGATTACATCCTTTCTTGAATCCAGCGATGACCTGCCCGATGTGCAAGGTTCTGCCATTGCTGCTTATGATCTTGTCCTGCACCACCATCAAGCAATGGATGTGCTCGGGCATGACGATGTGGTCTTGGATGGTAATCATGGGGTAGTGCGCGGTGATGGCGTGGAGCAGTTCGTGCTCTATCAAGTGTCCAAGAGGGGTGAGAGCGACACGGGGTGCATCGGCGCTGCCATCGGGGGCATTGAGATTCCCCACCACTTGCCCAAAAGGGTGCCCGAGTCCTTCTCCCACATGCAGGGTGATGTGGTAGATGCCTGGCTGGGTGTAGTCATGAGCCGCTGCGCGGCGGGTCATGCGGTGATTGGTGGGGCGCTTGATTTCCATTTCTTTTCTCGCCGGGAATACCGGCGAGCACACTGTTTTCTATTTGATACTAATCTTCTTCTTGTTGACAATATAGACACCAGGTGCGACATGGGTTTCGACGGTCTCGTCTGGAGCGATCTCGAAGGTGCGGACGAGAGCACCACCGGCGGTGACGATATGCACGGAGGTGTCGCCGGTCATGCGGGATTCAACGATGATGCGTCCACGCTTACCCTTGACAATGAGTTCGCCTTCGAGACGGTCATCAATCTCGGGCTGCTCCTCATCATTACCGAACTGGCTGTTGAGGCGGTTGAAAGAAATGTACTTGACACCTTCCTTATTGTTGCCCTTGACGCCGCTGGATGCCTTTGTGAAGTACGGACGGAAGGCTTGCACGGTGGTGGCATCTCCCGTTGCAGGCACCTTGACGAAGCTGCTGCAGTCGGCGGTGGCATCGTTGTCGCTGTCGTAGTTCGCATTCAACGTATAGGTATCGGTACCGGCAGCAAAGCTCTCGTTGAGATAACTTGGATGGAAGATGTAGCCGTCGGCCGTTACCTTGCCATTTGATATCTCGGTGTCGCTGACGTTGATGGTGATTCCCGGTTCCGAAGCGAAGGTGATGACCTGCTTACGCAGCTGCGAGACATCATTGAGCGTATTGAGAGCATTGAATCTGCCGCTGAGGTCGAACTCATAGTAGGTCGTGCCAGGGAAGCCGATGATGTAAGGCTTGGCAGCAGCGGCGAGCGGGTAGTCCTCAAGTGTCTTCGTGGTGCTGTAGTAGTTCCAATCGTACTTGTCGTTATGAGCATCCGGACGAACGACGTTGCCCTCCTGATAGTAGTAATCCCATAGGAAGGTGTTGGTGTAGGACTTGTCTTCGATGCCCTTGGCAGGATAGTTGAAGATGCCCTTATAGACACTGCCCTCTGTGGTGCCGCCGCCACTGAATTCGCGGAGCCAGTACTCATGTCCGATGGTGTTGTCCTGGTAGAAGTGACTTATCTCACCCTTCTGGTTCGTTGTCACCAGTTCTACCTCGAACGGCAGGCTGATGGCTTCCCAACCCTTGACTCTATCGACATAGTTGTCAGGCGTGCGCTGATGCCACATACGTTTGCCGGAAGCGAAGGTGTAGGCGATGGGCGCATTGAAGTCATGACGATCGACGAGGAAGTGGTCGGAGGTAGCAGTGTAATCTGTTCCATCCTGCACGACGGCATGTCCATAGATGATGGTAGCATCCTGTGCGGCAACGGTGCGGTAGTCGCTCTTGCCAGCCACATAGCCTGTGCCTGTCTCACTGCCCTCGGCATAGGTGGGATCAGCGAGTGCAGCCATGACGGCCGAATAGGTCTTCGTGTTGGCATCGTGGTCGTTGCCGGTTGAGGCAGGCGTGTAGGCCAGCAAGTTGCGCGTGAGGTCCACATTACGGAAGTAGGTGAGGCCATCGTTGTCGAGCAACGGCGGGTAGAAGACAGCTTCGCTCGTAGAAACAGGTGCGCACAG
The DNA here is from genome assembly GCA_017960605.1 of Bacteroidales bacterium. GTDB lineage: Bacteria > Bacteroidota > Bacteroidia > Bacteroidales > P3 > Colimorpha. The sequence continues at coordinate 39,813 of JAGCYV010000072.1, forward strand.
GCCCTTCTTGTACGGGTTGCCGTTGACAGGTGCGGGGGTGGTGGTGGTGCCGGCAAGGTCACCGTTTCCACCGGTGAAGTCAATGGCCGTCATGTTCGGGTACGCCGTGTGTGTGTTGTCGGCAGACTTGGCGGCAAAGACAGCGTATGGATTGTAGTATGCCACACCCATATTGGAGTTGCGGAAGTATGCCGGAGCACGATAGACGCGGTTGACCGAGGTGGCGGTTGTCGTCAGGCGATCGCCGCTCTTGTTGATGTGAGCAGGCATATTCTGATGCGGACGTGATGCTACGTGTCCATAGGTCAGCATCTGTCCGAAGAAGATGTAGTCATCGGGCCAGATGGGGTAGTGCTTTCCGTAGGTCGTGGAGTAGCGCTCGTTATCCGTTTCGGGGATGTGGCCTCCGGAATAGATGAAGTCTCCGTCTTCGTAGTATTCCTCCACATAACCGAGGGTGTAAGCTGTCTCGGCCTCGTAGCCACTGACCTTCAGCTTCGGCTTGTTGTTCTCATCGAGGTCATCGGCATCGAAGTACCTGTAGTAGGGGTGACTGGGATTGCCGTCAGCCGAATATCCATCAGGCATCGTGGCCAGGTGGTCGTTGTAACGCTTGTTGAGGTAGAAGCCGTTGAGGTTGTAGGCCACCTCGCCGTTGTAGAACGACTGACGCGGTTTCTTGATGGCGTCGCCTTGAGCATGGCTCGTCTCGTCATAGTTGTTATCGGCAGGATAGTAGCAGTTGACGATCTGAGTGCCACTGCCGCGCGTCGGGGTGTTCATAACAGCACGGACGCCGGGAGCCGGTGTGCCCGTGGTGCTGATCCAGCAGTTCTCGACATAGCCGGACCCCTCGTCGACGATACCTGCCGAGGTGAAGCTACCGGTGACGCCGAGGTTATAGACATCGCCGCAGAGTGAACCGAAGAGCGAATTGGAGAGTCCGCTGATAGTGTAGCCGTTGCCATGGAGTGTGCCCTGGAAGCACTGAGTGCCATCACCGATGGGCGTCCAGGTAGTGTAGGCCTTCGGTGCCACATCGCTCTTGAGGAAGAACTCCAGGTTGGCACCACCCTTGATGTATTCGTCCACGGTCTTGTGGCCATTCACAGCGCTGGTCGGATCGCTAATGGTGGTGGGATTGCCGTCCTCATCCATCGTGTTCTGCAAGGTGAGGTCGAAGAAGTCCTTTAGCAGGTCGAGCTCGCTCTTAGTGTTGTCGGTGCACTCGCGGTTGTCGATGTAGATCTTGCAAGGACGGTCCACATCCTTGTGATCCACAAACAGGTGGCGCTCGTGGTTCATCACAGCGTCGAGGTCGTGGTAGTTGGCCACGGTGAACTGCACGAAGTTGGAGTAGGTCTTGCCGAGGTATGACCTGGCGTAGTAGGCCACGTAGTAGTCGTTCTGGTACCAGTACATCGGCGTGAGGTTGTTGAAGTAAGGAATGCCGTTGGTGTGGTGTTCGGCATCGGTCTGGTTGGTGAACATCTCCCATCCGCCGCCGATGATCTCGAAGGCACCGGGTGTGACGTTCGGCTGCTTCAGACCCACGGTGCTGTTGGGCAGCACGATGGCCGGTTTCTCCAGTTCGCTGATGGAAGGCACGCCGCTCTTGAACTGCAGGTGGATGTTGATGACGTGCTTTTCCGTGATTTCCTCGATGTTGTTGCCGGACAAGTCGCTCTCTTCGTAGGTGTAGTCGTAGATAACGGTAATCACCTTGTCCTTGCTGAGGTCGTTGATGTCGGACTCGCGAGACACATAGAGTGTGGATGTGCCGATGGGCACCTCACCGTGGATGGTGAAGTTTGCCTGCTTGTTGGGCAGAGAACCGTACTCGGCCTCTGTGATGATGGTGCCGACGGTTACCTCAGAACCAGAGGCATGGCCGACGTTATTGATGTCCGTAAAGGCATGGCCTTCGCCATTGGCATTGATGGTGTAAGGCTTGCGGCAGAAGTAATAGGTGCCAGGAGCCGTAAACGTCTGCTGCATCACATACTGCTGCTGATCGTCATCGAGAGAGTTGAAGATGCTTTCTGACAATACCGTACCGACCGTGTAGGGCGTTTCGCCGCGTGTGAACGGCACCTTGACAATATATTGGCTTGTCCCGACCGATTCTGAGGGTATGCTAATGGCCTGATAGAAGCGTTTCTCGTTGGGGATGTCCTCAAACACCTCACGTTCGATGGTAGCACCTGCTGCCACGGTCTTCGTAGCACCGTTCTCGTCGGTGTAGGTCAAATCGTTTGTTGTGTCATTGTAGGTTGCCTTGTAGTCCACCGGCGTCAGAGCGGAGTAGAGTTCCTGCAACTGATCATTGTTGCTGTCGTAGCCATCGTACCTGCCGGTCAAACCTGCAAAGTCAGGATCGATGAGGGTGTCGAAGGCATCGTAGTTGAAGGTGAAGTGTGCACGGTCTGCCTCGGACATGGAACTCCAAGCCTCTACGGCACGATAGTTCTTAGCTGCCTCGTACCAGTCGCCACCGTACTTGCCAGCTCTGGTGCAGTAATATGCGTTCAGGACGGTGGTGGCGAAGTCTGCGTCGGCCTTCGTGGCGGCATCTCCGGGATCAATACCCTGACTTTCGAGGAAAGTGATGTAAGCTGTCTTGGCGGTTGCCATCTCCGCATCGGTGAGCAGGTCGCCATAGTATATGAACTCGTTATTGCCCAGCTCAATGGTACTGGTGCAGACGTTAGCCTCGGCAAACTTGGCCTGTGTTGTCGAAGCCAACAGATCATATTCAGATTTCGGGATGGCGTAGCCTTTATAGACATGGTGTTCGACAGCTTCTGTACCTGTATCTATCGTATAGGTCACCTCATCGGTAGCGACGTAGGCACGGGCCACGGTAGCCTGGCCACCAGGATATGAATGTCCATTGGTTTCAATGGCTTCGTACTTGGCTTGGATATCGCTCGGGATGATGTCACCCACTTCATAGTCGCGCTGTCCATAGACACCGCTGGTGGTCGGGGTGTAGGTGGGGGCGCCGATATACGTCGAATACGAGCTTGGGTTGTCGTTGTACTTCGACGTAGTCACCTTGCCTGCCACATTGTCTGCGATGCTTGCACCGGTCGGCGGGGTAAAGTAGCGATCCCAGACCTTCGGGTTGGTCATGTCGTAGGTGAGGGCATAGCCGGTGTTGTGGGCAAGGTTGTTCGTCAGACGTACCAGATAGTTGACATCCTTGCCTTCAACCTGCTTCCATTCGCCGTTCGTATCGCCTCCGACCCATACCAGTGCTTCTGAAGTAGAACTCGGAACGTCGCTGAGTAACATGGCATCGCCAACGTTATACACTACCCCACCAATCTTACATTTTTCAACGATGGTGTATGTCTCTTTGACGAAGTGCTTGCGGTCCTCCGCACTCAGCAGGTAATAATCCCAATAGGTGATGGGGTCGTTGAGGTGGTAGGTGGTGGTGCCGAGCAGAATGCCGTCTTCGCCTATCTTTGTCTCGCTGCCAGAGGTCGTTTTGTCGTAGTAGGCATAGAAGTTCTCCTTCACGTCGGACAGCTGCAGTACTCCGTTTGAGCCGGGCGTGATGGTCAGCGGCAGGTTGATGGACTCGGAGTAGGCCGATGCAGAACCTGTGTAGGCTGAGATGTACTGGTCATAGACGTAGATCTCACCACGGATGTACCAGTAGTGTGCAGGTGCGGCATCCGTGCCGCTGTAGCTGCCGGAGGTGGGATAGCAGTCGTCGATAATGTGTTTCTGATTGTGTATGAAGTTACCCGAGGTCTCGTAGGGATTCAGGGTCGAGTTGTAGGTGTAAATCTTGTTGGTGACAGCTTTGGCATGGCCATACCCCGCCATGTTGTAAGGCGAGAGGATGGTGTGGTCGTTACCTGACGACTGGCGTGTGCCATGCTCGTTCTTGGCATAGACGTAGCCACCACCGATACCGGGAACCACGCTGATGAGGTCGAGCTGGCAGACACCGGTGACCAGTCCCCAAACCTTGTTGTCAGCGGTACTCTCCTCGGTGGTCAGTTCGAGATAGACACCGGATGCCAGAGCCACCTTGTTGTGGCTGGTACCGTTGTTGCGCTTGCGCTCGGTGATGTGAGCCACCTTCCACTCTTCGTAAGTCTGGTTAGGAGAGTCTGGATTATACTGTGCATCGGTATTGTCGATGGTGCGCACCTCTGTGAAATCCACGTCGCTGGTGAGGGCACCGAGATAGTTCACGATGTTATAGATACCGAAGTAACTGCCGTGAGAGGCGTTGGCGTCCGTATCGCCGGCCTGTGAGTCACACTTGTTGAGCGACAGCTCGCCGACACGGTTGATGGTGTAGTTGGTGTAGTCCACCACCGACGGCACACGGTCCATTGCGCCCTGCAGCACCATACGGCTGCCGAAGACACCCACGAAATCGGCACGCTGCAGCGTGTTCAGCAGACGTCCGGCATAGATGGTACAGAAGCCTAACAGTTCCCACTTATTCTGCTCTATCGAGTCAGTAATTAGTTTATAATCTTCTTCCTTGATTCGATTGCCCACATCGAATGACTTGTTAAGTACATCGGAACGGTAGGCTTCTTTACATTTGTACTCCAGGGTGAAGTAGGCGCGTTCGCGGTCGGTCAGCTTATGATAATAGTCATCGAGGGAGATGTTGTCCGACAGACCGTAGAAGTCGGTGCCGTAGTTGGAGACATTCAACTCGCGGTAGCCATCGACGAAGGTCAGGTTACCGTCGCCGTAGAGGCCGCCGACGTGCTCCGTACCGATGGTGATGAGGTCGCGGTTGAAGATATCGTAGAGTGTAGCCGTGGCGTTGCCATAGACGGTGACGGTGTTGGCATACACCTGGTCGGAACCGGACGACACGTTGCCTCCGGCGAAGACGGCGTTGCGGATGGTGACACCGCTATGATTATCACTGGCATCGAGTTTAGCCCAGTCGTCGCCGCCGGCGTTCTTGTTCAGCAGGAAGTTCATGTCCTCGGCAGGAACATACTGACCTGCGGTGTACTCGTGGCCATTGAGGGTGATGGTATCTCCACAGAGCACCTGACAGGCAGGAGCCACGATGACGCGGCAGTCTTCCGTAAGGACGTTTTCACCGTTTTCTTCCGCAAGACGATTGTTGGCACTGTCATATTTATAATAGTAGCCTTCGGTACTGGTGGTCTTCCAGTTAGCAATCGAGCTCTCACCCTTCTTGCCATAGCCGGAATAGACGAAGCCGAGGTTGCCGCCGCCGAAGACGTTGCCGTAGCCGTCCTTCACGCCGTCAGCCGTACCTACTTCGCCACCAAAGATATTCACGTCGGTGAGTCCGAAGACGTAGCCGCCAGTGCCAATATTGCTGAAACGGTTCAGGTTGTCGAAGCCTCGACCACCGCCGAAGACATCCTGCATGACATGGCCTTTGTACATGAACACGTGTGACTCGCCAGGCTTATGGACGGTCACGGAGCCGTTGCTGTTGGAGCCGCGTCCCACGGTACCAATCTCGCCGCCGCCGTAGGCGCTGTTACGCACTACGCCGCCATAAAGATAGACATTGGTGAAGTCGGCATTACTATGATCGGCATAACCGCTGCCGAAGACGTTACCAGCTCGCAGCAGACGCTCGTTGTTGCCGGCACCATTGCCGTCGTCGTAGGTCTCGTCGGCAATCTTCTCCTCGTAGTGCTCGTCGAAGTCATCTGTTGCGGCAACGTCGCTGCCGGAGGCGTTATAAACATAGCCGACGTAGCCGTTGTTGAGGGTGATGTTGGCCGTGCCGTAGATGACACCGCCTTCGCCGCCACCGTAGGCGTTACGCTGAACGGTGGGTATGCCGTTGGTGTAGGTGAGGGCAGGGTTGGGGGTGCAGGGTCCGTCGAGGACACCGATGACGACGTGTGTTTCGCCGAGGATGTCGTCGGTGGTGGCCGTTGTGCTTTCGTCGTGGTAACCCACGGGGCCTTCCCAACCGCCGCCATAGCAGTTACGTACCGTGCCGCCCTTGATATAGACGTTGGCCGAAGCGATGAAGCTTGCTACTTTCTTCCCGTCCATAACAGCTCCAGTGGTACCGGCTCCGTAGAGGTCCTTGGTGACTTTTCCGCCGAGCAGGTCGATGTAGGTTGTGCCATAGACATCACCGCTGGTGAGAATGTTATTAAAGCCCAGGCCGCCGCCGTAGCAGTATCCGTCTACGGTGGCACCTTCCTTGATGCTGACGTTGGTGTTGTACTTCTTCTTTGTATAGGTAGTGCCGATATTCCTCCAGCTGTCTTCGATGTTGGTGATTTCAGCCGCTCTGTCTATTTCCAGCTGGCTGTAGTTCGCCACATCGCTGTCGAGGCCACGATCGGTGTAGTCCGAATTCGGGTCGGGGGAGATATCGGTATAAAGGGTTTGACCTATTGACTCCAACTCAGTCTTCCAAGCATTGACGCTCTCGAGGTTCAGGACCTTGCCTTTCTGACCGCCGCCGTAAACCTCATAGACTGATGCTCCGTTGTTCAGATTGACTTCAGTATATTGCGACCAGGTGTCCTCACCGTAGCCGGCGCCATAGACGGTGGCGGTGTAGCCTGCGGTCTTGTTCGTCCATACGGGCGACGAGATGTTCACCTTGCCGTAGAAGGTGCGGCGGTAGGCGTTGTTGCCGCCATAGATGCTACCTGACATCAGGGCGTTGTCGCTATTATAATTGACGATGGCCTCATAGACGTCGCAGGGACGCTCGTTGGTGACACCGTAGGCACCGCCGAAAATGTTATTCGCCTTGATGGTGGACACGGGAGGCACGTTGACCACGGTGCGGCGCGTGACACCCTCGGTGAAGCTGCCGCCATAGACGTTACCCTCGCTGATGTCGCCACGGAAGAGGTCGATGACAGCGGAATAGGCATCGGGATTGGCCAGGTAATCTTGATAATTCAGATATTTCTGATAGGCCTCCTTCTCTGCATCCGAACCTTCATCACCTGGATTGGCAACTTCATCCACAGGTGCCGGGGCATTCATGCCGAGTCCGCAGGAGGAGCCGGCTCCGAAGACTTCGAGGTCGTGGAATTGTGTCATCGTCTGCGGGATGTCGATGAGCACGTAGCTGCGATCCTGCAGGACGTCGATTTCCTTCTCTCCGGTGATACCCTGTCCGGCACCATAAACGCGCAGGGCCTTGTCAAGCGGGATGCTGCTGACAACGGGGCGGAAGTTGACGAAGGCATTGCCGAGATACGGCTTGGAGTAACCGGGACGGGCCTTGCCCAGGTTAGCTGTGGTAGTGCCTTCGCCTCCAGTGGTATAGAAATAATCTTTAAATTCCGAGTCTGTGTAGTCGTAAGTACCATAGCAACCGCCGAAGATGTAATCGACACGGCCCTGCTGGTACTCGACATAAGCCGAAGCCACGGTGCTGTGATCTTTGTCGTAGATATTGTCCTTGATGCCGCTGACATCCTCGCGGACACGGTCTAAGAAGTCCTTCGAACCGTAGATCTTACCACCAAGGTCATTGCCGCCATAGATATGGTCTCGGATGAAGGGGAAGCCTGCATTGCCGGCAGCATTGAGCCCCACGTAGGTCTCGGTGTGACCCATGATGTCGGCATTACAGGAACCAGCGAAGGAGTTGAAGATACGTCCGTTGCCCAGGTAAACGTTTGTGCTACCCATGATGGGTCCCACGAAGGCGCCACCATAGATAAATTCCGTCTCAGCCATCTCCGATGTATCATGGTCGGAGTGACGCGAGACACCGGCCTGTGCACCGTTGAGGTTGATGTAAGTACTGCACCTCTCATCGATATGATAGAGATAGCCATTGAAAGCGTAGGTGTTATTAGTCCAGTCAATAGTGCCGTCGGGATCCGTTGTCGTGGGATATTCTGCTACTCCGTTAGTGTAAGTGGTCACGGGTATGCCTATGATGCCTTTCTCGGCACCGCCGAAGACCTGGAAGGTATAGCCCTTATTCAGGTTGATGGTGGTACTGCCCCATATCTCGGTGCCCGCACCATAGCCGCCGCCGAAGATGTTCAAGGACTTACCCAGCACATCCATACCCTGCTCATCGATGATAACGCCGCTGTTGACCTTAGTGATGTGGTATTCAGTGTTATTATAATAGATTTCTTCACCCTCATCATCCTCCTGGACTCGAGAGAAGACCTCGTCGCGGTCCATGATGCTTTCGTTGATGTTGAAGACCACATTGCCGTTCACGAAACCTGCAGCGTAGCAACCACCGTAGATGTTGCCACCTTTGAGGCGCCGGTTGACATCATCGGCAGTACTATTACGTGTAGCGCCTGCTGTCAGTTCAGTAGGACTGGCCACATCCTTGCCGGTTCTCTTATCGTAGGTGTTCCACTCCAGATAAGGCTGCTTGCCGTGAGTACAAACAGCGTTGATGGTGGCCAGCTCACAGCCGTCGGTTGCCAGATAGATCGGTTTGCCGTCTGCTGACAGGACGGGGTCGTAGTTTGCATCTCTCTTTGTGACCCAACGCTTGGGCTGGATCTTCAGACCAGAGAGGTTCATTATGACAGCGTCCTTGATGGTGCCGTCGGGGTTCTCCATACCATGTTCCTGCATTTCAGCTGAAGATCCGGTAAGACCACCCCAATAGACGTTACTATATCCAGAAACGGGATCCATATAGGCGTTGTTACAGCCCGTCACGAATTTATCGAAGATGATGATGGGGTCATCCACATCGATGGTGGTGGTGCCTGGCCATGTCATGCTGCCTACGTTGCCGCCGCAGAAGAAGGAACCGAAGTAAGAGGAATACGGCACGTAAGTGTCGGGGTCACCATTTTCTGTATTGTCAAACACGATACGCGGATGCAGCGACATGGCACACCCCTCCATATACTCAGCCACCGTGACGGCATCCGTCAGGTCTAATGTACTGTATTGTTTAGAATTACCATTCCAGTCGGTTACGGTACTTTTGTAGATTTGGAGTACATTTTCTGCGGACTGTCCTATCATCTGTACGCCATTATTACCGAGGAAGACGTTGTCGGCAATGACGTTGGAGCCAATCTTCAACTCGATAATAGGTTTGGTCAGAGTAGGATTCTCAATCACGGTGGCACTGTTGCCACCTACAAAAACCGAGCCGCCGATGATGGTGCGGTGTTCGGGGCTCTCTCCCCAGAGACGCAGGGAGGTCTGCTCCACGTGCGGGCGGTGGTCGTTCAGAGCCTCTACAGTGGTCTTCCCCGTGGGTACCTCAAAGTAGAAGTCTTTATAGTTGGGGTCATTCTTCAAGTCAGGGTTGTTGGTGTAGGCATAGGAGCCGTTGCCACCGCCATAGACATCACCGCGGATAGAGGTATAGACACCTATTGCGGTGCCACCCCACACACGTCCGGAGATGTCATTACCGCCATAGACGTTGGTGACATCACCGCCATGCACGAGGACACGTGCCGACAAGCCAGAAGGAAAATGATATCCCAAGGAATCAGGAAGCTGTACGTCGGTAGAAGGCACTTCACTTCCATTGCGTAGTGGATGCACGTTGGCCCTGCGGCAACCGCCGTACACATTAAAGACGTTGATATTTGATCTAGCTGGGATTTCCAAGAGCAGACCGTAGCTGTTGGTCATGTCGCCCTCGTTACCACCGGAGTAGAGGTCACGGATCTTGCCGTTCTTCAGGTTCCAGTGAGGATGGATGGTCATCGTGGCCTGGTTGTTGCCGCCGAAGACACGTGATGACGTGTAGTTGATACTGGAGAAGTTGCCCTGGAACATGGAGAGGCCCGTGAAATCCGACAGTTGGTATAAGATTCCCATAAGTCGAGCCCTGTAAACCGAATCAGATTCACTTGGCTGCTGGGCCGGAATCAGTTCCTGCAAGCCCTTACTCGTATTATCCATGCTGATGACGGTGTTATTCGTCACCGTCGCCATATTGCCGCCGCCATAGACCTGGGACAGACAGCCGCCGTTAATTTCCAGATAGGCCTTGGCAAGTTCAGGCTCCGTGAAGCCGGCTTCACCCGTGTTTGTTACTGTCGTGGCAATAGTATCACCAGTCAACTTATCTTTGATGTAGTGCGTGGTCTTGCCTGCTGTGGGAAAGTCATCTGCTGAATCATAGGTGTAGTCACCATTGCCACCGCCATACACACTACCGACGATGATGGCGTGGTCGAAGGTCTCTACGCCCTTCATCTTGCTCGACCTAACAAAGGCTGACCAAGAGTTGTTGATGTCGTTCTTCTCGGGGTTGGAGGCTAAAGTCTCGGAACCGCGAAGCACATCGGTCAGTGAGTCTGGAACCATATCCTTTCCAGTATCAGAGAGGGACACCGCGGTTCCGACTGTACCGGAGATATCGTTGCCGCCATAGACGGATCCGATGAGTATCCTGCCGGTAATACTGTCGGCGTTTTCGCCGTCGAGATTCACAAATGCCCGTCCGCCGACATCGGCAATGCGGCCTCCGCCGAACACCTTGTTGATCAGACCGTCACGGATGGTCACGGTGGTGCTGCCTTCCACCTCGCCTTCGTTACCACCACCATAGACGTTTCCGCCGATGGTAATCTGCGCCTTTACTTGAGAAACGGCAAGGCCGAGGAACAGGGATACTACGATAGGAACTCTATAAATTCCAGAGGCCCTTGATGCCCTAGACACCCAAGAGGCCCTAGATATTATAGACGCTATTTCTTTTATGGTGGCAATTATCATAACTTTCAATTGCATTTTATCAATTGCTAATTGTAATCGTGGGATTGTTGAGGTCTGGCTCGGACATCACGTAGAGATATGTGGGCTTGATGAGCAGGTTGATGGTGAAGAGTTCACCAGCCCGCAGGGTCGGGAAATGTTCCACGATGTTGGGGTTAATCTGGTTCACAGCCACACAGCCTTGGCGGATGAGGTTCCCTTCGGGTTTCGAGATGGTGTTCGTGTCATAGACATCGTATGTGGTCTTGAGGACAAAGCTATTGGTGGAAGCAGGTACCAGACAGCCTAGGAAGTCGTAGTAGTCATTCACAGGTACCTCAACTCCGAGGTCGTCCGGCTCGTTCGTCTTTTCGTAGAGCGTTATGGTCTTGTCTTCCGCTGGAGTTGTGGTCGGGAGGTATTCAATATTCGTCAGCGGGTCTGTACCTTCGCTGTTGGCTGTGAGCGTAATCCTTAGATTTACCGTAGGTCTGATGTTGACGGCGGTGAGTTCCACCTTTGTAATCCTGATATTCCGCAGGGCGCGGTAGATGGGATCCACCTTGGTGGCGAAATGCAAGCCAGCATAGATGTGCTTCAGCAGGACGAAGAGGCGGTTGTCACCATCATCCCTACCTTGATAGCTGAAGTAGCCAAGGGGAACGTCCTTGGTCTTAGTGCCATTCATCTTCTCATCCTCTGAGGCCCAGCGCAGACCGACGATGACCGAAACGTCGGCTGTCGTCAGTGCTTCGTAGTTGTTGAGGGTGATAACGGCTCCGTTGGCGAAATCATCGCCTCCCGTGCCGTTCAGGGATGCGATGGTGGCATTTTCTGTACCGCTCCGGGGCATGAAACCATAGATCCAGTATTGTTTATCCTTCTCCACGACGATGGAGGACTTCCAGATGCTAACAGGCGGAATACCATCCAAGCCTTGGTAAATGAAATCTCCAGCGGGATTGGCTGCTTCGGGAGTCATAAAGACACCGATGGTGCTGTCATCCATAGAAGCATGAGGATGGAGCTGTTCGTATGATTTGTAGCCATTGGGAAGATGATCGGTGTAGCCTGTGCCGAAATTGAAGTCGGGGTCGGGATCGGCACGGGTAATCCAGGGTGCGACATCAAGGAAGGAAGTGGAGTAAGACAACAGCTCCACTGTTGTCCGCGGACGGTTGTCAACAGGCATATCCTCGGAATCGCTCTGGCAGGAAGTCAGGAACAGGGCACCCAAGAGGAAGAGGCTGCCGATAATTCTAGATATTCTTGAGCATCTATATATTCTAGGACATCTAGAAAATCTAGAAAATCCCGAGCAACGAGAAATTATAGTAACTTTCTTACTCATAGTTTCTTACCAGTTAAAGACGGAGTGATCGCTGAATCGTTTATTACCCCAGTCGTTGATGGCCACCTGGACGACGTCGATGGTGATGCCACCCGTTTCAGTGATCTTGAACTTATAGGTGTATTCAAAGCCGGCTTTCCACTGCATATACTCTGCAGGGATGACAACCGTCTTAATCTCATCAGATACAACAGATACCCGTGCGGTGAAGCTGCTCTGAGTAGTGTTGGGAAGGACGGTGTACCACATTTCAGGGGTGTTAGGCCAACTTGTGGGCTGGCTATTGACGGGATAGCCTTGTGGTGTACTAACGGGTACCTCGTAGAAGTCTATATCAAATTGCTTGATGCCCGTGGCGTTCGTTGTCGCCCAGGTCTCGGTGGTAGCTGTTCCTTTGAGGGGATAGGTGACGGAGACTGTGCCGGCAGTGTTGATAAGCACGTCGTTGGCATCGCCATTATCAAAATTCTCCGAAGGCCCGAAGCCGATATGTCCGAGCTTCTCGCGCCCGAAGTTGAGGCCTTCGACGAAGGTGAACAAGAATCGTACGCGGGCAAAGGGCTTCAGGAACTGCAGCACCACAGGTTGTCCGAACTGACGGTCGGGATAAGTGGCGGCGTTGCCATCGCTGAACCAAAGGTGTGAGAAGTAGGGGGCAGCGGCGATAGTAGCGTTCGATGAGGCATCGACGGCTGCGGAGAAGGTGACAGCTTCTGCCGAACTGGAGGTGGAATTCCCGGTGGGGAAACCACCGGGCACAGTTACCACAGCGGGGGAGGTGGCGGGATCGGCAGTGGCGTTGCCGAGGGCATAGCCGAAGAAACGATAGGCATTGGCAGCGAAGTCCCAGTATTTGATGGTCTGTTCTGCCTGTTGCTCTGGCGTGGAGCCTTGACCCACATATTCCCAGTCGTTGGTGTTAGAGGTGGTGGTGTAGGCGGTGTTGGCACTCCATTTGACGGTGAAGTTAGGCATCACGGCCTGATAGCTGGTGTAGCTGCCACCAGAGTAGGCGTCGTTCTTATAGCCCCAGACCTGGAAGGTCTTGTCGCCCGTCAGCACCTCCTCCAGTCCGGCACGCGTCACCGCCTGCTCCTCCTGCATACCGCCGGCGAAGCTGATGGGCATCAGGTCCTTCACCTCCGGCCCGCTCGGCTCGCTCGGCTCCAAGTGGTCGCTGCCGGAACAGGCGGCAAAGACGAGCACTGCTGCCAGAAGCATGGGGAAACATGCCGTTGATGCTATATGTCTGAACTTAACCTTCATTGTCTTTATTTTCTTTGCGCTTTCGAGGCCCGGCCTCTTCGCGCGCGGGTACATTATTTATTTTTTGGTGGTACCAAGTGGGGAGTCGAACCCCACTTGGTTGTGTTGCCCTCCGAGTGAGTTGCGCTCGAGCTATGCTCGCTTGCCACTGCAAGAACCTCGGCGAGCTTTTGTAATTTGCGGGAGTCGCGCTCGAGCTATGCTCGCTTGCTACTGCAAGAACCCCGCTTGACTAGATAGAGAGGGTTAGGAAGCTATCTTGATAACCTTATAGTGCAAATTATCACTGCTATCTTTGTATTCAAATACATAGATGGTTCCTGCAGTCGGGGTGAACTTCGCACCATTGATTGTCAATGTTTCTCCTGTGGGAGAGTCTTCTTTTGCAATTGATGTAAAGGCTGTAAGTGTACCGGAGGCGGTAGGAGTAACTGTTAGCTTATTGCTGCTAGCATCGGTGAGTACCTTACTTCCACCTGTGCCATCTTCGCCATTTGCCAACGCATTGGCCACAGAGGCTTCAGTAATACCCTCAACGAAACCAGGATCTACTGTTGCCGTGTAGAGCTTAGCATCTGTACCAACGGTAAGAGCTACTCCATCGTTAACAACTACATAGACGGGCTTGCTTGCCACGTATTCGTTGGAAGACGTAACCTGTGTGCCATTCTGATATGTGGTGATAGAAGGAACGTCAACTGTCGTAATGAAATCAATGCTACCTGTCTCTGTTTCAATCTGAACGGCATCGAAGGTGATAGGCGTGAGGTCGTCGTCAGTAAGCTTGAAGATGTAGGTGTACTTGAAGTTGGGTTTCCACTGGAGGTATTCACCAGGAACAACGGCAGTACCAGTGATATCCATGGTCTCACCTGAATTTTGATTATACAAGGTATATTTGACCTTCAAAGTCAGATCTGTCGTGACACCTTCGCGAGGGAAGACACTGGTATAAGCTCCGCTGGTATTGTCCCAAGTGGGTTCAGCCGATGTGACTGCCATTATAGTGGACGTGGAGAGCGTATTGAAATTCTGTCCAAGAGTAATGGTTGTTGCACGAGCCCCACTGGTGGCTACAACAGGACGATTCTCTAATGTAGAATTGACAGAACCATCGTTGTAGGTAATTGTAAGTGTATTAGCACCAGGCTTCAGATTATCAACGGTAGCTCCGAAGATGGATTCAGCAGAAGAACCTGTGGTAAATTCAGTAGAACCATCTGTCTGATAGAACTTGATAGCCGTGACATCATAGCCCGGAATTGTCTCGTAAATACCAACACGAATGTGAGCAAGGACATTACGGAAGTTCAGAGTTACAGGATTTGTACCAGGAGCCATCTCAATTCGATCTGAGAAATAGAGATGTTCGAAGTCTGCATCCGCAGTAGTAACAATCTGATAACCTTTGAGGTACTTGGTACTTACAGCAGTGTTCGTCTTGGTGATTTGAACCTTGCCAGTTTTAATGTCATTCTTTAGGGCTGATACAGCGGTGAAAACATAATTCGTTGCATTCATATCCCAGTACTTAATTGACTGAGCAACGCCCAGACTAGGACTGATGTTTGTTTGGTAGTCATCGGTAGATGAAGTGTTGCTGTGGGTGTAGCCTACATATTCCCATCCGTTGGTGTTGGACGTGGTCGAATGTGGCAGATTGACCCAATTCACCTGATAATTCGGGAATACCGAATTGGTACTGGGTACTGCAACAGCAGCACCACCAGACTCATTTTTCTCACCCCAGACGATGAATTGATTGTCTAAGGCTGTGGCAGCAGTAGCGCCTCCAGCACGGGTGGCATTGGGCACATCGAAGCCGAAGCTGATGGCTTTTTCGCCCTGAGCCAAACGAGCGTCTTCTTCACTTCCCGTGAAGCTGTCGTTGGCGCAGCTTGCAAATGCTAAGATAGCAGATGCGAGTAAAACATACTTTTTCATAATCTCTAAAATTTAACCGGTTAAATAATTTTTGTTATTCTTGATTGAAAACCAAGTGGGAAGGTGTTGAGGCTCCCCACTTGGTGAGGGAATTTACTGGACCTTGATAACTTTAATACCATATACACCATTATTCTCGATGTACTTGGTGTAGTACTTGGTATCTGCAACGGCACTTCCTGTAGCTGCTGTATAAGCAGAGCCATCATAGGTGTAAAGACCTGTTACATCATCACCGACAGCCTTAGTCACCACTTGATACTTATTTACAGGACTGCTGGCAGCGGTCTTGGTGTAGACAAAGGCATAAGTACCTGCAGATGCAAATGACTTCAGCTTACCAACGGTACCTGCTGTCAATCCTGTAATCTTGTTACCATCAATAAGAGGAATCTCAGTTTCGGTAAGACCTACACCGTCAGTGACAGGAGTCAACGTGATACCATTGCGTCCAACATAAGTTCCACTGGTGTTAGATACATATGTGTTCAGAGCATCCAGCACTTCTGCCTCTGTTGCACCTGCCTTTGATACAGTGTAGAGGACAGCCTTGTCTGTCAAGCTCAAAAGACTTCCATCTTCAGTTACAATTACATAGACCACATCGCTGGTTGTATACTCACTCTTAGTAGCATTCGTGGCATCTGACGTAACGGAATAAGTGGTGATGCTGGGAGTGGCAACGGTGGTAATGGTCTCCTGAGTGTGCTCCTCGCTATCAACAACCACAGCGTCGAAGGTGATGGGATAGAGGCCTGTGACATCAACAGCAGGATTTGTCTTACCATTGGTGTTGTCACTGATCTTGAAGATGTAGGTGTAGGCGTAGTTGCTCTTCCACTGAGTGAACTGAGCAGGAATGAGAGCGGTTGCACCATGCACGGTAATCTCTTCACCACTTCCATCTGTTGATTCAAGAGTGTAGTCAACTTTCAGGGTAAGGACTTCACCATCTTCGTTGGGGAGAACGATGGAGTAATCACCAGCAGACTTTCCTGTTTCTACGGCCCATGTAGGCTGTGCAGAGGAGCGAGCTAGGAAAGTTGTTCCAGTCTTCTCATAGAACTCTTTTGTAGTAACATAGGACAAGTTACCATAGGTCTGATTGGCCACTTTTGTTCCAGCAGCTGCAAAGGAGATGTGAGCCTTGTTATAGTCTGAGTTCTTGGTCGGGGTAAGATTGCTTTTGCCGACAGTTTTGAAATAGACAGTGCAAACACCGCTTGAGGGAAGTTTTGCATCACTTGCATAAAGAGCAGCAGCGCCTGCTGGTGTTCCGTCAGCAGCAGGATAGAACAGTACGTTCTTTACTGAGTAGCCAGGAATGGTCTCGTACAATCCTACACGAATCTTTGCGACAAGAGCACGGAAGGTGAGGTCCACTTGATCCTGGAAAGCGGGAGCACCAGTAACGGTTGGGTTGTAGGCTGTTACCAAGTCTGAAACATAAACCTTAGCGAGGTCAGCAGCGCTACCGGTAAAAGTGTAAGCAGCACTTGTTAAAGTTGCGTCATGGTCAAGACTCGAAACGGTTGCGGAACCTCCACCCAAAGAATATGCCCAGAAGTCATACTGAGTGGCAGCATAGTCCCAGTACTTGATGCTCTGAGCCTGAACAGCTGTCTTGCCGGTGAGAATTGGTTGACCCACATATTCCCAGTTAGCAGTGTTAGAAAGGGTCTTGTCTGCGGTGTTCTCAACCCAATTTACATTGTAGTTGTCGAATACCTCATACACAGTTCCACCAACAGTCTTGATACCTTCTACGACAAAGTTGTTGTTCAGCAATGCTGCAGCATCAGCTCCAACATGGTCGGCACGAGTGGCACCCTTGAAGGTGGAGTTGAAAACGATGGCTCCGTTTTCGCCGGTAGCCTTGGGCTCGTTGCCTTCGCCAACGACGTTGTCATTTGTGCAGCTGGCCATCACCGTGATGGCGGCTGCGAGGAAGAAAAGTTTTTTCATTGTCTTCATTGTTTTTGAGTTATTAATAGTTTTTGTTACTTTTATACTTAGGGAATATATGTTGTGTTATATTCTGTGGAGCGTGGTAGTCATGCGAGGAGTCGAACCTCGCATGACTTTATAGTTAGTTTACTGAACCTTAATAACTTTAACGTAGTATTCGCCGTTGTTCTTGGTGTACTTGTCGAAGTAGGTCATGCCGTTGACAGCGGTGTCTGTGCTGCCGCAAGCCACCTTGTCGGCTGCCTCGTCGATGACGAAGAGGCCGGTGGTCTGCTGAGGCAGGATGACGCAGTAGGTGTAGATGTCACCGAGGGTAGGATCAGTGGTCTTCTGGTAGTATGCTGTGCCATCGACAGGAGCTGCATCAGTCTTCAGTGTGTAGCTCGTGCCGTCGAAGGTGTAGAGGTCGGTAGCACTGGCAAAGTCTGCGTAAGCGACATTGTGAGCAGCCTTGTATGTCATGCCCTTGTCGGTGGTGTAGTAGTAGGTGGTACCGGTAGCAGCGTAGCCGCTGGCGATGCTATAGACATAGGGATCTGCATCTGTACCTGCACCGCTGCGGGTGTAGAGGTTGCCGACACCCTGACCGATGAAGGCGGTGATCATGCCAGCGGAAGCATCGTTAGCGGGGAAGTACTTGACACCCTTCTGTGTATCACCGGCGGGAGCTGCTACGAGGGCGTAGCGGTAGAAACCATTAACGGCATCGCCGGCAGCCTTGGTGACAGGCTGGAAGTTGTCGGTGGTAGCGGTGGGAGCGGTCTTCGTGTAAACGAAGGCGTAGGTGGTAGCAGCAGTGGGAGTGAAGCGCACTGCTTGGTCAGTACCTACAGAGATGGCATTGCCGTCAGCACCGAACTCAACGCTGTTGGTCAACGTGAAGGTGGCTTCGGTCAGCACGAGTCCGCTGCGGCCCTTGACGGTGCCTGCAGCAGCGTCGTCGTCCTGCATGGACAGAGCATCTACAACCTCAGCTTCGGTCTTGCCGTCGGGAATGGTGTAGAGGGCAGCGTCGGCATTGACAATAGGATTCGCGTTAGTCATTGTCACGAGAGCGTCGCCCTCGTTGACGGTGACGAAGATGTCATTGCCATTGGCAGTGTACTCATTGGCATTCACCACAGTGGAAGCCTGCTGATAAGAGGTGATGCTGGGGGTCATGACAGTGGTGATGGTCTCCTGCGTCTGGTTGTTGTCCTCCGCATTCACGACCATAGCGTCGAAGGTGATAGGATAGAGACCTGCGGGATCGCTGTTGATGGTGGCATCGTCTGCCTGTGTAGGATCATAGACACCCGTGCGGCCGTTGGTCTTGTCGCTGATCTTGAAGAGGTAGGTGTAGGCGAAGCCCGGCTTCCAGGTGGTGTAGATACTGGGCACCTGTGCCTTGGCGTTCTTCACTTCGATGACCTCACCGCCACCGTCGATGGATTCCAGAGTGAAATCGACGCGGAGGTTGAGGTTCGTGCCATTTTCGTTGGGCAGGAAGATAACGTAGTAGTCGTCGGCTGCGTTACCAGCGTAGGAGGCTGTGTTAGAGGTGCGGCCGAGATAAACGCTACCGGGAGTCTGCTCGCCTTCCTCTGCGATGGTGTAGTTGAGGCCACCCCATTCCACGACGGTGGACTGGGTGCCGGAACCGGTGAAGGTCACGTGAGCCTGGTTGTTATCAGCCTTTGAAGGATCATCCACGGTGGGGAACGTCACGGTGTAGGTGCCGCTGGTGTAGATGTCGTTAGCCGTGGTGGTGAAGAGCGCAGGGGTGGTGGTGATCTCCGTAGCGGGATCGGTGAGCAGGCCTGCGGTCTGGTAGAACTTCACGTTTCTAACACTGTAACCGGGAACGGTCTCGTAGATACCGATGCGCACCTTGGTGCCGAGCTGACGGAAACGGAAGGTGACGGGGTCGTCGCCATACTGAGTTTTCTTAACCGTCACGAGGTCAGCGATGTAGCAAGCGCTGAGGTCGGCTGCGGAACCTTTGAAGGTGTAGGCTCCAGTGGCGGTGGCATTGGGATTGATGGCCGATACATAGACTTTGCCAGCAGCGAGTTCGCTTTCGTCGTAAACGGCCGTCTTGTTACCGGTGCTCCATGCGATGAAGTCATACTGAGGCTGGCTGTAGTCCCAGTACTTGATGGTCTGGCTGGTGATGCCGTTGTCGATGGCGTGCTTGATACGGCCCTTGCCCACGTACTCCCAGTTGCTGGAATTGGACTCGGTGGTGTTGGCGGTATTCTCTTTGTAAACCACTTCATAGTTGTCGAAAACGACATTGCTGTTGGTGGCAGCTGTGGTGGCACCTTTCTTGCCGGCAACCACGAACTTGTTGCCGAGCTTAGCAGCAGCATCGGCACCGACGAGGTCAGCACGGGTCATGCCTTTGCTACCAGAGTTGAAGAGGATGGGACTCTCAGTCTCCACGCCAGGTGTTTCCTGCGGGATGCTGACAAAGTCGTCGCTGACGCAGCTGGCGACGAAGAGGCCAGCAGCAGCGGTGAGAAGAAGATGAATCTTTTTCATTGTGTTATAGTTTGAATTTTGTTTTTTGTGAGTTGAGTTGATTTTCTAGAGCGATTCGTTTTAGTGTTCTGTTTCAGAGCTGTTGTCTGTTCCATCGACCACGGTATAGATGGTTGTGGTCTTGTCCTCTGCCTCAACGACTACAGCATCGAAGGTGATAGGGAACAGGTTGGAAGGATTCTCGGGATCAGGAATCACGTCGCCTGGGTTACCTGGATCGGGAATGGTGGGTACGGGCACGGGGTTAGACGGGTCGTGCTGGTCACCCTTGGGTCCATCGGGATAGTCCGGATTCGGGACGAGCGGTACGTCGGGATTAGGAATGGTCTTGGTCGGGTCGTCAGGGAAGTCCGGATCCGGAATTGTCGGCTGTGGATGATTGGGGTCTGGGATATACGGAGGAATCACCTCGCCAGTGCCTGGATCGACGACGGGGTCATTGTCGCCACCGCCATTGTCTGGATCTGGGTCGCGACCGGGACCTACGGTGATGTCTCCTCCCCCACCCTTGCCGGTAAAGCCGTTGCTGTTGTCAGAAATCTTAAAGAGGTAAGTGTATGAGTAGTTAGGTTTCCACTTCAAGAAATCTGCGGGCACGCTGACGTATGCATCACGTACATGGATGGAGTCGCCGCTACCATCGAGGGCGATGAGGGTGTAATCTACACGAATCTGCATCTTGAGGGAGTTCTCCTCATAAGGCAGGATGGGCTTGTAAGCTGAGGACACGCCGGCAGTGCCGTCAATGGTGTAGGTGCCCTTGCCGTAAGTGGCCTGGGTTGAGGATGTTCCGAGGAATGCCTTGACCTGAGTGGCGGTAGAAGAACCATCGACATCAAGATAAGGTTTGGAAGCGATGCCTTCCTGCGTGTTGGCGTAGGTATAGTCCAAGGCGCCGAAGTTGTTGGTGAAAGCCAGCGAATTGTCAGCACCAGCAAACTTCACCTTTGCAGCATTGGTGGCATCGTCATAGCTGACGGTGTACTTGCCGCTCTGTGGGAAGGCAGAGCCTACACCGACCTCACGACTGCCAGAGGGAGCTCCAATGTAGTAGAAGATAAGGTCCTTGACAGCATAGCCAGGCACGGTCTCGTAGAAACCGATACGCATCTGAGCGCCGAGACGACGGAACTGGAACTGCACGACGTCCTTATAGGCTGTCGTGGCGGGTTCAGTAGTCGTGGCATCCTTGGCGGTGGGTGTGGCTGTGATGCGGTCGGCAACGAAGATACTGGTCATGGCTGCAGCATCGGCGACATTGATACGCAAACCATCGGTGGTGTTCTTGATGCTATCCTTGGCAGCCAATCCTGAAGCAGCCACGAAGTCGAAGCGTTCAGCGCTGAAGTCCCAGTACTTGACACCTTGGATGGCACCTTTCTTAGATTCCTTGCCGACATATTCCCAGTCATGGGTATTTGTGGCAGAACTTCCGGCAGAGCTGGTGGTATATTCCACTACATAGTTGTCGAAGACGGGAGAGACAGTGCCTCCCTTTGTCTTGGTACCATAGACAAGGAACTTATTGCCGAGCAACGCAGCAGACTCCTCATGAGTCACGCGTGTCTTGGGTTGGGTTGTGCTCCCGAATCCAATGGCATCGGTGGCATCAGTCACGGGAGCCTGAGGCTCCTGGGGATTGACGAGAGCATCGCTGGCGCAGCCAGCCACAAGTGTGGCCAGCAGCGCAGCGGCGAAGAGTGAATTGAGAGTTTTCATTGCTTTTAGGAGTTTTAATGAGGCTTATTCAACAGTCTTAACGACCTTGAAGACATCGACATAGTAACCTTCCACATCCTCAAGTCCTGTGGGGAGGTAGCGCAACCATACGACGTAGTAGCCAGCCTTTTCGACCTTGAATTGAGCGAAGGTGGTTCCACATTCGTCGATTGTCTTGCCACCCTCAGCAGCACCGGCAAGGGTGTCGTAGGTGAAGGTGTTGCTGTCAGCCACGCCTTGTTCTGTGGGCTCGGTTGCAGAGTATGCGACCTTCCACTGTCCGTGGGAGATGGAGCTGACAATGATGGTCTCGCCGACTTTGTATTCACCAGCGTTGGTGACATCGGAGGTCTTAGAGTAGGTGGTGATGGCATCGCCGCCAAGGCTGGTCACGCCCGTGATGGTCTCCTGGTTGTAGTCCTCGATATTGCTGACAACAGCGTCGAAGGTGATGGGATAGAGGCCTGGATCAACACCGGGGTTGGGATTCGGGTTGGGGGTGTCGGGATCTTGGGGGTTGGGGTTCGGGTTGGGATCCGTCGTGCCGTTCGTCTTATCAGATATTTTAAATATGTACGTGTATGCGTAATTAGGCTTCCACTGAGCGTAGCCCACAGGCACTACAGCGCTGGCACCTTTAACATTGATGGGAGCACCCACACCGTCGAGGCTGACGAGGGTGAAGTCTGCACGGAGCACGAGGTTCTGCTTGTTGCTGGCGTATGGGAGCACGGTCTTCCAGTCATTGCCTGCTTCGATGGCGAAGGTGGGCTTTGCGGACGTGGTGCTGAGGAACTTAGGATCGCCGGTAGCATCGATGGTGCCGTTTTCCTTCAGGTTGCCGCCGCTGACAAGACTGCTGACAGCGTAGGTGTAATCGAGTTCGCCGAACTGGATGCTATTGGCGACGTCGGTGCCTTCGAAATCTGCCAGCACGGAGTTGTTCTCGTCATAGGTGACGATGACATTGCCACTGAGGGGGAACGTTCCTCTCAAACCGGCCACGGTCTTGGTGGAGGTTCCAGCCTGAGCGAGGTAGTTGTCATCATAATAGAACTTTACATCCTTCACGGCATAACCAGGGACTGTCTCATAGATACCGAAGCGTACACGGGCTGCCAGACGCTTGAAGGTAAGGGTGATGGTCTTTCCGTACTGAGCATTAGCTGTCTTGCCAGTTGCTGAAGCCTGCCACTTGGCAGTCACATGGTCGCTGACAAAGATCTTGTCCTTGTTGGTCTGGTTGACGGGGATAGTGTTGGAGGTGGTGCTGATCACACGCATGTCATCATCCAAGCCAGAGAAAGCCACAAAGTCATATTGTGGAGCACTGAGATCCCAGTACTTCACGTTCTGATTAGCGGGAGCCAGACCGAGGGAGGTCTGTCCGTAGTAGCTCCAACCAGCAACGTTCGTTGAGTCGGGGATGTTAGGATCGGGCGTTCCAACGTAATCAACAACATAGTTGTCGAAGACGGGTGTCATGACGTTGCTGGCATCGGTGACAGTACCATAGACGCGGAAGCTGTTGCCAAGCAAAGCGGCTGCATCAGCACCAGTGGCATCGGCGCGAGTCATGGACTTGTTTCCACCCAGGAAATTGATGGCCAGGGTCTTGTTGCCGGGGATGTCATCACCTCCAGCATACTGGTCGTTGGTGCAGCTGGCAAAGGCTACCAAAGCAGCTGCGAGGAAGAAAGGAAACTTTTTCATTTTTTGAGATTAATATTGATTATGGTTATTTTAATTAAATGGAACTTATGGGATTACATTTCAAATTCGTGTGTTCCACCGTCTTCGTAGTCCTTGACGATGGCGTTGAAGGCAGAGCCTCCTGAGCGTTGAGGAACGGGGATGGTATCCATATCCAGTTCCACGGTAATGACGCCACCTTTCCATCGGTCGCGCACCTTCTCCGTGATATCAAAGACGAACGTGGAGTCCATACCATTATTAAATTGCATGTTCACATCCATGAAGTGGCGGTACTGATCCTTGACCTCGCTCCGATAGCGGATGCGGTTGCCGTTTTGGTTGCAGATACCGAAGGTGAGCAATCGCCCGCCGACGACGGCCACGACCTCGTTATCTTCTTTTACATCTATATAGGATTTGCATTTGTCTGTCAGCGTCACAAAGGGCTTAAAGAGGACGTTGTAGTAAACGTCGATGGGCGTGGAACCGGCGACACCTGTATTGACATTAGTGGAGTAAGCCATAGCCGACATATCTGCGGAACCGTCAACACCCGTGATTTTGTTGCGGTTGTGGTGAAGGATTATCTGTGTAAGATAAATATAGGTAATGGGTTCAAGAACCATGTCCAGCTGCTTGACCCACACGTTGCGGATGCTGTCATACTCAAAGCCATCAAGGTTTTCGTTGATTTCCACAGCACGGTCGTATGCAGAGAAGAGCTGTTCGGGCTGCCAGAAGGAACGGATGTATTTAGGAGCTTGGAAACGTGAAGAGTACGGGGTCGGGTTGGTGAACGCCGTCACGCTGTCCAAGGTGGTTGTCTCGTCGATGTTCAAGCTCTGTACATCCAGAGTGGCCAAGTCACTCCAAACGAGGATATCCCAAAAGCCCCAATTATACTCTCCGTGGAACATGCGACCGTGGACGGTGCTTTCCAGCACGCTACTGTGCTTTCCTAAGGGCTCTTGTTTGGTATAGTAGCGACGCAGGTTGAAGACCTCTGGCTCTGTATAGCCAATGGAATCTCCAAAGGCATCGCGGGCTTCCCTATCCCAGCCAAAGACCCATTCAGCACGCCAGTCGTATTTGACACCATATTCCAATTCATAATTCCAATAGGTCAGCAGTTCAAGGTCCACGACAGGGATTTCGAGGTTACGCGGTGAACGATACGGCAGGTGCAGTTCAGGTTCACGGATG
This sequence comes from Bacteroidales bacterium, assembly GCA_017960605.1. GTDB lineage: Bacteria > Bacteroidota > Bacteroidia > Bacteroidales > P3 > Colimorpha. The sequence goes on from JAGCYV010000072.1 coordinate 64,150, forward strand.
CAGCTGACAGTCATGAGTCCGGCCATCATCACGACGAACGAACATGCAAACATGAAAGTGGAGTGTCGTACAACACGCCGACAGCTGCATGTCTTTTGCCATGCAGCCTGTAGGATGTGATGGAGTGCCGTACGTATCATTTCAATAGTCTTTTATTCAATAACATTTTCCCAAGGAATGAAACTTATACCCTTCTTTGCGATGCGGCGGTAGAAGAGATCGTAGCTCAAGGTAAGACCTACGCGAGTGGGACCCAGCCAGGTGAAACGGTACTGACGCTCTTTAAAGAGGTTGGGGTCACCGTAGTATTTGTAGTAATAGAGATTGTCATGCGGATCGCCTTCGATAGGACTTTCGTACAAATAGGGGTCGTACTTGCAACCGAAGAAGCCTGCCTGCAAGCCGAACTCCAGCCTCCAATGGCCTTTCTTGGAGAGGGGCAGGACATAGCCGATACCCAAACCGCCTCCAGCGCCCTCGCCCACCCAGCCACGGTTGGCGTCGAAGCAGATGCCGAAGAGACCCAGATGACCGTATGCCTGCACATAGAGACCACGGAAGGCTGCTCCTTCTCCAGGAGGATTCTTGGCTATGTCGCCCGAACGGAAGTAGTAACGGGCTTCCAGCTGATAGTTGCGGATTTGGAAGAACTTGTGGTCGTCATAGTGCTGCCACCAGGGACAGTCAAACGAGAAGCCGTAAGTGAAGTGGCCGTGCAGCGGATAGTATTCGATGGCCACATTGGGGATGGGACACCAGCGGTCATAGCCGGGCACGTAGGCGAAGTCAAAGAGAAGGTTGCTCTTGATGGACAGCACCTCGCGGCGGGGTTTGCGGATGGGAACGGAAACGGGAGTCACTGCCACGGTATCAACAGGACGTTCGCCTGTTCCAACGGCTGACGTGTTGGCACCTGTAGTCGTCGTACCGTGGACTGCCACCAACTGCTGTTCTTCCTTTGGCTCTTCGGGCAATGTGGTCACGATCTGTTGCTCAAATGTGCGGGACTTTCTGAAGAAGAGCACCACACGTGCGGCACGCAGCCTGGGGAAGTACTGGCGGAACAGACGGCGCCATAGTGTTCCCTGACGGGTGGTCTGCAACTGACGCTTCAGGGCGGTGATGTTTTTCTTCGGGAGATAACGGTCGCAGAGCGTCTGCACCACGTGGTAGTCCTTATCGCTGGCACGGTGCATCATGATACAGAGTGTGCGGTAGTCCTCGATGTCGATTTCCATGTCGAAGGTCTCTTCATCGATGGGACGGTCGATGTTCTCGCGGAGGAACTGGAGCAGGGTGGCGGCACGGTGCTCGCCCAGGAACTTGTTCCAGCGGGTGGGGCCTTCAGGAGAGGCGGCACCACGGATGATCATGCTGGCCAGCTCAAGGCTGTCCTGGTTGATGAGCGGAAGGACCTCCTGCTGCAGTTGGAGGATCAGAGAGTCGCGTTTCGGCAGGTCGTACTTGTTGATGGGGAAAATCACACGTCCGGCGATGTCGTAGAACTGTTCATCAGTGAGTTCAGGTGTTTTCTCATCTTCATTGATAAAACGGATGTAGGAATAAGGGGCGTATTTTGTGGTGTCTGGGAAATTGGTGATAGCCGGCACTCTTGTGTCATCGGAAGAGAAAGCACTGGAAAACGCCACCATCGGCATCAGCCATAAGATGATGCTCAGCAGAAGTGTTGTTATGTTTATGTCGTTTCGTAACATGGCGTTTCTTCGAGTAGTTCAATGGAAGATTCCTTGAGAGAATGTTGCCGTTTTATTATTGTTATTGCTTGCGAACGGCAAAGGTAATGAAAAAATGTTATACACTCAAACTTTCCCTATGTTAATTCTTAATTTTACCCCCCCAATTTAAGTTTTTTTGACATTTATCAATGTCTCGGAGGCATCTTTGATGGCATTTAGCCAATGTCTGGCCTTTTGTAAATAAATTCGCACCATATTTTTTCGCGTATGCGCGCAAGAAAAAATCAGCCCCCTCCTCCCGGACTTCCCGAGTCAGGAAACCATCTCCTGCTCCGAAAGTGGTCGGGGATGCCGAAGTGGTGGTTGGAGAGATCTTTCTTCTTCATCAGGATAGTTGTTTTTTGTTGTTTATTGGGCTGACGCAACCTTGTGGGCTTGCCTCGCGAGCTTCTTTATTTATGCAAAAGTACAACTTTCTTCCTAAATATACACCATGAACTTGTCAGGACAGTGCATTTTTTTGTAAATTCTGCCTGTGTTTTTGTAAATTTTGCCAGTCGGACTCTGAAAATTCCGAAAAATACGTGTACTTTTGCACCTGAAATCATGAAAAGATGTCAACCTCTTCTCGCCCATGAATGAATTTCCTTTACTCCAGAACGACTTTTACATGATGCTCTATGGCGCTGTCGCGTCGTTCTGCATCCTGGCCAGTCTCTATCTCTTGCTGCGACCTCACAATGCGTTTTCTGCCTTCGAGTCGCCCGTCGGCCTGCGTCGCTGGACAGCCGCTTTCGTCGCTTCGATGGCTCTGAGCCACGTCTGGTGGTTAGCCCTCAGGAAAGCCCCGCCCGACGGAAGCCCGCTGGCGATGAATGCCATTGCCACTTTCTTGGATACCATCACATTGGTTCCGCTTGCCATGATCGTGATGCTGCGAATGCTTCAGGACCGCTGCCGACCGCTGTGGGGCGTGGGGGTTGCCATGCTGCCCATCCCGTTTATTACGCTGGGCGTAGGAGTCGCAGGGCGCAATCCCGGCTTCAGCCAAATGCTGATCGACTATCTGCTCGTGCTGAGTGTCTTGTTCTTCGTGTATATGGGCGTCGCCCTCTTTCGGTATGGGCGATGGCTGCGCGACAACTATGCCGACTTGGAGCATAAGAAAGTGTGGCAGGTCTTCCTCATGGAAGTGGTCATCTTCCTGATGTTCTACCTTTATAAATATAGCGGCGAATCGGACATCTCGGAGTTCTCCGTGCAGGTGGGTTCGGCTCTTCTCACCGCGCTGTTGCTCTGGCGCGTGGAGACGTTGCCGCAGCTTGACGAAGTGGAGGAGTCCGACGAAACGGGTCTTCCGGTCGGTGAGTTCATGGGCGACAGGGAAACAGAAGAAATCGTACGCACTGAAGAGCGACAAGGCAAAGAGAATTTGGACGAAATGTCGGAGAAATTCCAAAAAGATGCCAGTGCTGATAGGCTCCGCGATGCCTCTCTTGTGGAGAGGATCGACGAGTTGCTCAAGAACCACTGCGAAACCCCGCAGCTATACCTGCAGTACGACCTCACCCTGACCAAGCTCTGTGCCGCTGTCGGCACCAACCGCACCTATCTCAGTGCCTACTTCCGGCAGAAAGGCATTACTTATAATACTTACATTAATAAGCTTCGTATAGAACATTTTATGAATCTCTGCCGCGAGGCAATAGCCTCTGATCAGCCCTTCTTCGCGCGGGAGGCAGCCCTACTGAGTGGATACCAAAGCTATCGCACGTTTACTGAGACTTTCAAGAAACTCACGGGCATGACGGCCACCGAATGGATAGAGCGAGAGAAGAAGTAAAACCGCCTTTTGCATATCTCCTCCAGCTTCTTGTACATGTAAATAAAATTCATCAACCTCAACCTAAATTGATGATACATGTGCACGCACAATCGCATGGTGTCCTACATCCCTCATGCCCATGCCTCGATAATGCGTGCAGTAATCTTGCCTCTATAGGCTATTTCCCCCGGACAGCAATCATCCGTTGTCATGAAAGAACCTCTCTGCTGCAATACCCACTTCCCTGCATTTTTCCATAAAATCCCTCAATCCCTCACCGAATGTCATAATCGCCTGAAAGAAAGACGCTTGCAGGTGAGGGATTGGTGAGGGATTGGTGAGGGGAGGTGAGGGTTTTTACCTTAACCAAATGAGAATGAGGCAGAAAGCATTCGCTAATCAACTACAAAAACAAAGGAAAACCAGGGAAGCAAGAGCAAGCGAGGCCAGGTTTTCATTTGTTTTTGCTGCTTTGCTTGTATGTTCGTTTGTTTCAGCCTGTTATATTCATGACCATAAGCCTTGATGTCGTCAACTGATTCTTTTTCACGCAAATGGCCATGAATTCAACGCGTATCAAATGCTTCTGTCCTTGCAGGGCGGGTATATCATCGTTCCGCATACCCAGGGTGTTCTTCCGTCGCAGAGCGCCGAGCGGCCCTGGGCTGACTGCTCATTGGCCAGGGCGCTCAATACTTCTTGCTCATACTATTGAAACTTGAACTCAACTTTCGCAAGTATGTTAACACAGGTATATAGCGGCCTAAAAGGCCAATAAGCACATAGCCCAGGGCAGCGTCCTGGGTACAACGTGGAACCGATAATTCGCCCTGCAAGGGCAAAAGCATAATAATAGACTTTTCAAGTTGACTCTATAATGTAATTCATCTTTCGCAAGTAATAACAAACAGCAACGAAACGCCCCAACGGGGCAGCAAGCACTCAGCCCAGGGCATCGCCCTGGGTACGTATTCACCAGACAACCCCGCCCTGTAAGGGCAAAAGCGGCACGAACATAATGCTTTTGCCCTTTCAGGGCGCGTATTCGGAATGCATACGAACCCAGGGCGTTACCCTGGGCTGAGTGCTTGCTGCCCCGTTGGGGCGCTTTCCGTTCCAGCTTGCGAAAGTTAAATCAAGAAATAAAGTTGTGAGGTTGCAAGGTTATGAGGTTATGAGGTTGTGAGGTTATAAGTTTGTGAGATTATAAGTTTGTGAGATTATAACCTCACAATCTCATAACCTAAAAATATTGCAAATCCTCATTCAAAGTTTTCAACAGCCCTTGTTCATCATTCATCTTTGACTTTTAACGGTACGTTGATAATTGCTGTTGAAAACACACACTTTTGAATCAATACACAAGTTAACGCGCAATTATTAACCACAAACGAACAACTATTCTATAATTATTGACAACCTATTCCATTGAAATTATATAACTTAACAAAGTTATTAACAGAGTGAACTGATAAATAACATATACATTAACCGACTTTTTAAAAAAAAGAAATAAACAATATTATTCATACAATGGTGAAAAGTACAAAGGAACTCCAGAAAGAGATACGCCAGCTGGCCAAAGAGAAGAACGCCGTGATCATGGCACATTATTATGTGGCTGGCGAGATTCAGGATATAGCAGACGTGATCGGTGACAGCCTGGCGCTGGCGCAGCAGGCCGCCAAGACAGATGCTGATATCATCGTACTCTGCG
>JAGCYV010000073.1 GCA_017960605.1 Bacteroidales bacterium
AAAATTGAAAATTGAAAATTCGGCTGACGCGGACAATAATTCTCAATTCTCAAGTCTCAATTCTCAATTCATGGCAGAAGCCGTTGAGGCTGCCGCTATGACCAACCTGCTGCCGCGGGTGGAGGGCTGCTGCACGGCCACCAACTTCAGCCACATCTTCGGCGGCGGCTACGCCAGTGGCTACTACGGCTACAAATGGGCCGAGGTGCTGGACGCCGACATCTTCAGCCGCTTCAAGCACGACGGCATCTTCAACCGCGACACCGCCGGGCAGTTCCGCCGCGAGATACTGAGCAAAGGCGGCACCGAACACCCTGCGGTGCTCTTCAAGAACTTCATGGGCCGCGAGCCCGACAACAAAGCATTACTTAAAAGAATGAACCTGATATGAACGAACAATTAGCCAAACAAATACTAAAAATCTTCGCCAACAACCCCTTCGACGCCTTCAACCACAAGCAGATCAGCTCGCGCATAGGGGCTGGCAGCAAGGCCGAGCGGCAGGAGGTGATACGCACCCTACAGGAGCTCGCCGAACAGAAACACCTGGTGGAAGACGACCACAAGGGGAAATACAAGATCAACCCCAAGAGCATCGACGACGAGCTGATGCCGCAGAACTACGTGACCGGCACCATCGACATGAAGCAGGGCGGCAAAGCCTACGTGATTCGTGAAGGAGACAAGGAGACAGGAGATAAGGAGACAAGACAATACCTTGGCGAGGACATTCAGATTGCCCCCAACAACACCCACCACGCGCTGCACGGCGACACGGTGCGGGTGCTGATGTTCCCGCAACGGAAGATGCACAAGCCCGAGGGCCAGGTGGTGGAGATTGTCAAACGGGCCAAGACCCGCTTCGTGGGCGTGATACAGAAGCAGCCGCGCTTCGCCTTCATGGTGAGCGACAGCCGCACCATGCCTGTCGATATCTTCATCCACAACGACGACCTGGGCGGAGCCGAGAACGGCGAGAAGGTGCTGGTGGAGATGACCGAATGGCCCGAACGGATGAACAACCCCGTGGGCAAGGTCGTCAAACGGCTGGGAACACCCGGCGACAACAACGTGGAGATGCAGAGCATCCTGGCCGAATACGACTTTCCGCTGGACTTCCCGGCAGCGGTCGAAGAAGAATCCAAGAAGATAAAGAAACCCACCAAGAAAGAGATAGCCCACTTTGTGGGACTTGGCTCCACTTCGGTCGCCGAGTCACGCCGCGACTTCCGCGAGGCGACCACCTTCACCATCGACCCCGCCGACGCCAAAGACTTCGACGACGCCTTGAGTTTCCGCGAACTGGGGGACGGACACGTGGAGGTGGGCGTGCATATCGCCGACGTGAGCTACTACGTGAAGCCCGGCAGCGCGATTGACCGCGAGGCCTACGAACGCGGCACGAGCGTCTATCTGGTCGATCGCACCATCCCCATGCTGCCCGAGAAACTGTGCAACGAGGTCTGCTCGCTGCGGCAGGACGAGGACAAGCTGTGCTTCAGCGTGGTGATGGAGATGGATGCCAAAGGCAAGGTCTATCGCTCGTGGATGGGCAAGACGGTGATTTGCAGCGACCGCCGCATGGCCTACGAAGAAGCGCAGGAGATAATTGAAAATGGAAAATTGAAAATTGAAAATTCGGTTGACGCGGTGACTGAGGCGATACTGAAACTGCACGGGATAGCCAGCAAGCTGAGGGCGGCAAGGTACAAGGGCGGCGCCATCAACTTCGAGAGCCAGGAAGTGAAATTCCAGCTCGACGAGAACGCCAAGCCCATCGGCGTGTATATCAAAGAGAGCAAGGAGGCCAACTGGCTGATTGAAGAATTCATGCTGCTGGCCAACAAGACCGTGGCCGAGTACATCGGCAAGCCCACCAAAAAATCGGAAACCGGAAGCCAGAAACCAACCCGGACCTTCGTCTATCGCGTGCACGACGAGCCCAATCCCGAGAAGCTCAACACCTTTGTGGAATTTGTAGCCAAACTGGGATTCAGCATGAAGACCAGCAGCCGCAAGGCACTGGCCGAGAGCTACAACCGCCTGTTCGAGAACATCGCTGGCCGCGGCGAGGAGCACATGGTCGATACCATCGCCATCCGCACCATGAGCAAGGCCTACTACAGCACCGAGAACATCGGCCACTACGGCCTCGCCTTCCCCTACTACACCCACTTCACCTCGCCCATCCGCCGTTATCCCGACCTGATGGTCCACCGGTTGCTGGAACGCTATCTGCAGGGCGGGAAATCGGTCAACGCCGACGAATACGAAGACTACTGCCGCCACTGCTCTGTCATGGAGAAGAAGGCCGCCGATGCTGAACGCACCAGCGTGAAATACAAGCAGGCCGAGTATCTGGCCGACAAACTGGGCCAGGTCTTCCCCGCCCTTATCAGCGGCGTGAGCAAATGGGGCATCTATGCCGAGATAGCAGACAGCAAATGCGAGGGCATGATACCCATCGGAAGCCTGAAGGACGACTACTACATGCTCGACGAAGACAACTACCAGGTCATCGGCCGCCGTCACGGACGTTGCTACAAACTCGGATACCCCGTGCACATCCGCGTCCGCAAGGTTGATTTGCTCAAGAAGCAGATCGATTTCGACCTGGTGGAGGAGGACGAACCCAAGGCCGGCAAGTCTTCCAATCAGCAGAAAAGCCACAAAGGCAGAAAAGAGAAGAGAAACAACCATCATAAAAAAGCAAAGAAATGAAGAAGATTATCTTAATGTTCCTTGCCATCATGGCACTCTCCATGCCCTTCTCGGCCTACGCCAAGAAGGTGTATCCCGACGGTCCCCTGTTCCCCGTGAGGGAGGGCGGCCTGTACGGCTACATCGACCGTACCGGCAAGATGGTTATCAAGCCGCAGTTCGTCGATGCCCGCGACTTCTCAGAAGGGTTGGCCAGAGTAACCATCGACGTTTTCCATTGGGGATACGTCGATACGACAGGCCGCATGGTCATCGAGCCACAGTTCGACTGGGCGGAGAACTTCCACGAAGGACTTGCAGCCGTGCGGACCAGTGGCGGATGGGGCTTCGTCGATAAAAAGGGCCACATGGTGGTCGCTCCCCAATGGAGCGAGGTGCGCTGGTTCAAGGAAGGGCTCGCCGCCGTCAATCTCCGCACCAGATATCATAGCGACCAATGGGGCTTCGTCGATAGAACCGGCGCCGTGGTCATCCCTCCGCAATACATCAAAGTGATGGACTTCTCGGAAGGGATGGCGCAGGTGAAGGTCGGCGGCAAGTGGGGCTACCTCGACAAGACGGGCCAGATAGCCATTGCCGCCCAGTACGACCGCACCGAGAATTTCAGTGAAGGGCTGGCCAAAGTGCAGGTAGGTGAAAAATACGGCTTCATCAACCAGAAGGGCCAGATGGTCATCGCCCCGCAGTATAGCAGCGCCGAAGACTTCTCCGAGGGGTTGGCGGCGGTGAGAATCGACGACAAGGCCGGCTTCATCGACCACACTGGCCAATTCGCCATCGAACCCCGATTCGATTTCTCCCACTCCTTCTCGGAAGGATTTGCCGAAGTATCTGTCAATGGCCTTACCGGCTATATCGACAAGCGCGGGCAATACATCGTCCCTTTACAGAAATTCAACCTTACCGAGCCCTTCTCGGAAGGGCTGGCCGCCGTAAGGCTCGACGAGAGCAAGAACATATGGTGTTTCTTCGACACGAAAGGGAAAAAAGCATTCACCGTGACGGGTGTCACCCCCTGGGACTTCTCCGGCGGATTGTCAAAACTTGAGCGCGAACTCATCACCGAAGACGACGGCGTCGATTTCGCCATCGACTACATCAACAAGCGGGGAGAATACGTGTGGAAAGAGGAATAATGACAGATACATATAACTAAGGATGCACCCGCCTTTCGGCGGGTGCATCCCTTGTTTTCAGCACTTCATCCTTTATTCTTCCGGGGCAAACATCGGGTCCCAGGCGGGGAGCATGATGGGCTCCTGCTTCATGAGGGAGAGGATGTTGGCGGGGATGTATTTCTCCTCGAGGACCACGCGGAACATGTACTCGTTGAACCAGTCGTTGGTCATGATGAGGTTGCCCTGCCAGCCGTAGTTGGGGCCCCAGCTGTTCTCCACCATCCACTTGAGCGGCTTGCCGTCCTTGTCGAGATCGACGGCGCAGAGGGTCATGGCGTGAGAAGAACCGCTGGCAAAAGTGGCCACACGCTGTTTCTTGTCCATGCCGAAGGTGGTGCCCATGAGGCTCTCGTAGTCGAAGTTGTTCATGTCCATCAAGCCATTGTCGCGGTTAAGGAACTTGCCTACGTCGCAGCTGAAGTACATCATGGTGCTGTCCTTGATGCTGGCGATGCACATAGGGGCGATGTCCTCCATGGGCAGGTTGAGATAGCGCCAGTTCTGGCCGTCATAGACGTGGCGATCGTACTGGATTTCATATACCTTGTAATACTCGCGGGTAGGGTCGTTCATCACCATGTAGTACTTGCTGAAGTCGGTCTTGGCAAACTTCTCGTAGAACTCCTTGGGAGTGTAGGTGGCGGTCTCCACAATCTCGCCCTTGGCGTCCTTCTGCTGCCATGTGAACTGTGCGGGAGGCTCGCCCATGGTGAGGGCCAGCATGCGGTAGATCTCGGTCAGCATCTCGGTCTTTTTCTTCTGCAATTCACTCGGGAGAACATACTTGTTGGCTTCCAACCTGCGCAACTCGAGGCCGTCCTCGCGGAGCTTGAGGGCGATGAGGTTGCTGATGCTGGAGGTGTTGTTGGTATTGTAGGTCTCGGGCATCACGTCGGCGGGCACCAGGCCGTACTTGCTGATGAGGTTGGCCACGCCGGTGAACTGGCCGCCGTCGCCGATGGGGTTCTTGAAGAGCCACTGCACCTCCTGGTCGTCGAGGGGCTTCTGGTAGGTGTCAATCATGGCCTGCAGGAAGAGGTTGCTCTTCTCCAGCTGGTCGTAGAAGAAGAGGTAGGCCTGCGAGAACTGGAAGTCGGCAGGCAGGTGGTGCTTGCGGATGGCTTGGTTGCGCAGCACGTTCATGCCGGTGAACATCCAGCAGCGGCCGCTGCTCTTCTGGTCGGTGACGGCCTTGCTGACCACACGGTTCGAGAAGTGCGAGTCAAACTTCGTGGCGTTCTCGTAGTTCATGGCCAGCTTGGCGGGGCTCTGGTTCACCATGATGTTGCGCAGGGCTTTGTCGCTGGCGTTTCCGCCGAAGCCTTTTTTCATCTGCTGCATCATCTCGGGGGTGATGCCGCCGTTGTACTCAGGCTGAGCCTGTTTCTTCTTCTGAGCCATTGCGCCGCCACATACAAGCATGGCACCGAGGGCTAATGCTAAATATTTCTTTGTCATAATATGATGTTTTTTGTTTTTCGCGGTGCAAAATTACATTTTTTTTCTGACGTATTGAAAAATATATGTACTTTTGCCGCCGAAACAATCAACAATATTATGATGATGAAATACACAGGACTTTTTGCAGCTGCAATTGTAACGTTGTTTCTTGTCGGATGTAACAAGGACAACACCAACCCAAACGAGACACCCGCGAACAGTGGCCAGACCTCCAACACACCCGAAATTGTCAACCCAGAAGATACCGTCACCTTCGACCGTATCTACCAGTTCAAGGTCCTCAACGGACAAGGCGACAGCGTGTCGCTTGCCAATTACCGCGGTCAGGTGCTGCTGGTGGTGAACACTGCCACAGAGTGCGGCTTCACCCCGCAATACACCGACCTCGAACGTATGTACCAGAGCTACCGCAACCAAGGCTTCACCATCCTCGACTTCCCATGCAACCAGTTCGGCGGACAGGCACCCGGCACCTATGAAGAAATCCATGGCTATTGCACAGGCACATACAACATCACATTCCCGCAATTTGCCAAGATTGATGTCAATGGCACAAACGCCTCGCCACTTTACCTGTGGCTCAAGAGTAAGAAACCAGGAAATATTCCCTGGAATTTCACCAAATTCATCATCAACCGCAAAGGAGAAGTCGTCGGCCGTTTCGATGCCCGGACTTCCGACATGAGTGATGTCCAAAATGCAGTCATCAACCAACTTTAATATAGTCATGAAACAGTTAAAATTCTTTGTGCTGATCAGCGTCTCTCTGCTGATGTTCGGCGCATGCAAGCAGAAAACGGAAGTTCCCGTGGAACAGGACACTGACAACATTTACCAATTCACCGTCCTCGATGGCGTCGGCAACCCTATCAGCCTCTCCGACTATCAGGGCCAAGTGCTGCTGGTGGTCAACACCGCCACGCAGTGCGGCTTCACGCCACAGTACACCGAGTTACAGCAGCTCTACGACAAGTATGGCGTCAAGGGCCTCACAATCCTCGACTTCCCCTGCAACCAGTTCGGCGAGCAGGCACCCGGCAGTTACGACGACATCCATGCTTTCTGCACCGGCACCTACAACATCACTTTCCCGCAGATGGCCAAGATTGACGTCAACGGGGACTCGGCCGACGCCCTCTATGTCTGGCTCAAGTCCAAAGCCTCTTTCGGCGGCTTCGATACCACTGACCGCATCGGTGCCTACCTCGACCAGATGTTTCGCCAGCAGGACAGCCTCTACGACCAGAATCCCGACATCAAGTGGAACTTCACCAAGTTCCTCATCGACCGCGAAGGCAACGTGGTGCGCCGCTTCGAACCCACAGCCAAGAGTAACGACATCGAAACCATGCTTCAGAAGCTGCTCTAACAGAAAAGGGGGAATACAACAAAATAGAAAACCCCGTCCTTTGCAGGGCGGGGTTTCTAGATCTAAAAATCTAAAACAAATTACCTTTTTCTTACTTGGTCTTGTACTGAATCGGTACTTCAAGCAGTCCGCTTATTCGGCCTTCTTGGCCTGGCGGCACTTCAAGCAGTCCGATTACTCGGCCTTCTTGGCGTACTTTTTGTACTTGTTCATGAACTTATCGACGCGGCCAGCGGTGTCAACGAGTTTCAGTTTGCCGGTGAAGAAGGGGTGCGAGGTGTTCGAGATTTCGAGTTTCACCACGGGATACTCCTTGCCATCGGTATAAACAACGGTCTCTTTGGTGTTGGCGCAGCTCTTGGTGAGAATCATATTGTCGTTCGACATGTCTTTGAACACCACGAGGCGATAGTTTTCGGGATGAATTCCTTTTTTCATTTTCTTACTTTTTGCCGTCTAACCCGTTTATTGTTAGACGATTGTTTATAATTTGATTATTAATTTCGTGCTGCAAAGATACAACTATTTTCCATTCCGGCAAAATATTTTTTTCTATTTAAACTCGCTTAGCACAAAACTGACACCGCCATAGATGGCACGACGAGTGGCCACCGCATAGAAATTGATTTCTTCGATGGGCTGCACAAAAATACCGGCACCGAAGTTCACCTCATGGAATCTCTCCACAGGGTTATAGTCGTGCGAGATATGACCTGTCGAAGTCTGGCTATCGACATTCACATTCACCGTGCTGGCATCAACAAAGCCATAATTGGTCTGACTGTAGCCGATAAGGGGAGTCAGCCGGAGCCACGGAAGGATGGGAATCTGGTAGCCCACATTGACGACAAAAGCCTCTTGGTCGGGCCACAACTCGTCTTTCACATGGTTGTCGGTCGCACTCGCCGGAGGATTTACCAGGCAGTCGATATACACGCCCCACACAGCGAGACTTGCGCCAAAGCCAAAACCGGCATATTCGGTGCCAAAGCCGGCAGAACCCAGGTTGAGACCCAGCTGGTAGTAATCGCGGTTCGATTCAAGGCTGAACCACTGTGCTTTCGCGTTCATCGACATAGCGACAAGCACCACGGCAAACAATACTTTCTTCATAATGATATGTTTTTTAGGTTACTTTCTTTTATCGGTCACTTCATTAAACGGGCAGGCCAGTTGGCAGAGGTCGCACCCCATGGTGTATCCGTGGGCATCCACATCGGGAGGGATGTCGCGACGGTGGTGGGTGGTGTAGTAGGCGGTGCAGCGGCGTACGTCAATCATATTCTCGCCGATGGCGTGATTGGGACAGGCCTCAACGCAGAGGTGGCAGTCGGTGCAGCCGGCAGCCAATGGGCGGTCGTATTGGTCGCATTCCTCTGTGGTGACAATCTCGCCGAGGTTCACCCAGGAGCCCCATTGGGGGGTGACGAGCAGCGTGTGTCGTCCAATCCACCCCAATCCGGCACGGGCCGCCCAATGTTTGTCGCTGATGGGCACCGTGTCGCAGCAGCATTTCCCGTCGATAGCGAGCCGCTCCCTCAGGGCGAAGAGCATGTCTTTCACCACCTGGTGATATTCCCGATGCCGGGCATAGGCAGCCACCCCGTCGTCGCATCCCTTTTCGGGCGGCGGATAGGCGCTGACACAGCAGATAACGCTCTTGGCTCCCGGAACCAGCAGGCGCGGGTTCATGCGCATATCCACATTACGCTCCATATATCCGAGGTCGCCGTGCCAGCCCTTGGCCAGCCACTCCCGCAGAGGGTATTCCTCATCGGTCAGCACATCGGCACGGGCCACCCCGCAGTCGTCAAAGCCCACCTCTCGGGCCAGACGTTTTATCTCTCCATTATTCAGCATCCTGCTGATACTTGGCCTTCTTCGAGCCTTCGTACAGTTCGAACTTCAGGAAGCGGCAGTCGAGCGAGCCGTTCTGCACCGGGATCTTCTTCGACGGGTGCAAGCCGATGTGCTTCATCGCCTCGAAGTCACTGGTAATCAGCCACACCTCACAGTCTTTGCCATACTTCTGCTTGAAGGTGTCGCCCAGTTTCTCGTACATGGCGTTGAGGTCCTCCACCTTGATGCGCTCGCCGTAGGGCGGATTGGTCACTATCAGCGTCTTGCCCTCGGGCGGCTCCTGGTCGGCAAAGTCGCCGATGTGCAGCATCACGTCGTGGTGCAACTTGGTGTATTCCAAGTTCTTCTCGCACTGCTGAATCACCTGCTCGTCGATGTCGTTGCCCCATATCTCGCCCTCGAAGTCGAGGCTGCCTATTTTGCGGTCTTCCTCGGCCTTGATGCTCTTCCACTCGCCCAGGTTGAACTCCTTCCACTTCATGAATCCGAAGCGGTTGCCGCGATAGTATTGTGCCGGAATGTTGTTGGCCATCATGGCCGCCTCGATGAGCATCGTGCCGCTGCCGCACATGGGGTCATAAAAGTTGCAGTCGCATTTCCAGCCAGCCAGCTTGAGCAAGCCGGCGGCCAGCACCTCGTTGATGGGCGCCACACCCACTCCCTGGCGGTAGCCACGCTTGTGCAGCGAGTCGCCGCTGCTGTTCATCAGCAGGGTGACGTGGTTGTCGCGGATGTGCAGGTTGATTTTGTAATCCGGCTCCTCGGTGTCGATGCTGGGGCGCTTGCCGAAGTTGCGGCGGAAGCGATCCACGATGGCGTCCTTGGTCTTCAGGGCGGCATAGTAGCTGTGGATGAACACCTCGCCGCTCGTCGTGCTGTCAATCATGAAGGTGCCGTCGCAGTCGAGCATCTTCTCCCAGCGTATCTTATAGACCTTGTCGTACAGTTCCTGGTCGTCGTTGGCGTCAAACTCGGCGAAGGGCTTCAATATCGCCAGTGCCGTACGGCAGCAGTAGTTGGCCCTGTAGAGCAGGCGCATGTCGCCTTCGAACTCGACGGCACGGTTCAGCACCTCGACATTCTCGGCGCCCAAGGCTCGCAACTCGTCGGCCAGCACCTCCTCGAGGCTCACCATCGTCTTGGCCACCATCTTGAATTTCTCTCGCGGGGCGGCGGTCTCATTCACCACGCGCCCATGGCTTTTCTGTATTATCATCGTGTAAGTTTTGTATTCTCTGTTTTATCTCGCGACGGTTGTCGCGGTTTTTCTTCACTATAGTACCATTATAGATACTGATATTCAGCTCGTAGCCCACCAGCAGCACGATGCAGTTGAACCTCACCCAGAACATCAGCATCAGCAGCGTGCCGATGGAGCCATAGACGAGGTTGTAGTTGCTGAAGTTATTGAGGTACAGCCCCAACGCCCAGCTGAGCACCAGGAACATGCCCGTGGCCATCACCGAACCGGCCGAGAAGAAGCCCACCCGCTGTTTCTTCACCGGCGCCCAGTAGTAGATCATCGACACCGCCGTCAGGATAGCCAGCGTCACCAGCACCCAGCGCCCGATGTTGAACATCAGCGTATTGGCCTTGGTGGCCATCAGCCAGCCCTGACTGAAGATAATCTGCAGCAACAGCTTGTGGCCTATCAGCAGCGCCATCGTCAGCACAATCATCACATACAGGATGAACACCAGCATGATGCTCAGCAGGTAGCGCTGTATATAGGGGCGCTTCTCCACACTCCTGTTGGCGAAGTTGAGGCTCGAGATGACACCCATCAAGCCGTTGGCCGCCAGCAGGATGGACGACACGAAGCCGATGCTCAGCAACGTGCTGTGGCGGTGACCCATCACGTCGTTGATGGTGTCGGCCATCGGCCCCATGATTTTCTCCGGCATGATGCCCGACAACTGCGAAAGCAGCTCGTCCTGGATGCCATCGACCGGGAAGTAGGCCACCAGCGTGAAGAAGAAGATGAGCAACGGCGGTATGGCCGTCAGGAAGCTGTAGGTCAACCCCTTGGCCCGTTGGTTGAGGTCGCCGTTGAAGATGCCCACCAGGAAGTAGCGAAGCACGTCGTAGAGCGGCACACCTTTGTTGCCCGGCAACGAGAAATGTTGCAGGAAATAGAGCGTCGAACGCACCGGCCGCCAGTAGAGCGCCTTGCGCCGCCACTGCTTCAGCTTGCCGACCCACAACCGTATGTATGCCTTGAAAGGAATCACCTGTCGCTACTTCTTCACCAACGAAATGTCCAAACTCTTGATATGGTGCGTCAAAGCTCCCACCGAGATGAAATCCACGCCCGTCTCGGCATAGGGACGCAAGGTCTGGTCGGTGATGCCGCCGCTGGCCTCGGTCTCATATCTCCCGTCGATGCGCTTCACCGCCTCGCGGAGCGTCGCCACGTCGAAGTTGTCCAGCATGATGCGATCCACACCGCCGTGATCGAGCACGCGCTGCAACTCGTCGAGGTCGCGCACCTCTATCTCTATGCGCAGGTCTTTCCCTTTGGCTTTCAGATATTCGCGGGTGCGGTCGATGGCTTGCTCGATGCCGCCGGCAAAGTCGATATGGTTGTCCTTGAGCATCACCATGTCGTAGAGGCCTATGCGGTGGTTGGTACCGCCGCCGCAAGCCACTGCGTATTTCTCCAGCAGTCGCATGTTGGGTGTGGTCTTGCGGGTGTCGAGCAGACGGGTGTTCAATCCGTCGAGCATTTGCACCATACGATGCGTTTCGGTAGCGATACCCGACAGGCGCTGCATGAAGTTCAGCGCCGTACGCTCGGCGGTCAGAATGCTGCCGGCGTGACCCTCTATGGTCATGATCACGTCACCCTTGGCCACCGCGTCGCCGTCGTGCTTCAACAGGGCCACACGCAATGTATCGTCAACCAAATGGAAGACCCGTTCACCCACCTCGGCGCCACAAAGGATACCCTCTTGCTTGGCCACCATCTTGGCCGCGTTCTCAGCTGTGGGAGGTATGCAGGCAAGTGTCGAATGGTCGCCGTCGCCGATATCCTCGGCCAAAGCCATTTTAATCAGTTCGTCAAGGTTCTCTATATCCATCATAACAATCTGGTTGTATGGTATATAACATCACTTTCCAACCTCTTTTCGGAGGCCGGTTTCCATTGCAAATATACACAAAAAAACGATACCTCCCGCAAAAAGTTAGCCGACCCGCCTTCCATCCATCCTTGCCCCCGCCCCGCTGGAGCGGCATCGACCCCGTCATGACTCCACAGGAAAAATGGAGCCGCCATGGAACCATAACAGATACAGAGTTTAATATCAGCGGATTACAGACGCATGAAGACTAATGGCAAAATAAATTTCAGCAGATTGAAAAAAATGACGTATATTTGCCTTTTAAAAGAAAACATAATAAAATGGCTATGCAGCTCTCTCTCAAAGAGAAAGGGTCTGTATGGCATAATTGAAACAATATGCAGATAGCAATCTCGGGCAATATCGGAGCCGGCAAGACAGAGCTGACAAAACTGCTCTCGCGCCACTATGGCTACAAGGCCATCTACGGACCTTCGGAAGAGAATCCCTACCTCAACAGCTTCTACGAGGACATGCGCCGCTGGTCGTTCAACATGATGGTGCACACCCTCTATGCCAATATCCAGCAACTGGCCGACCTGCAGGCCACGGGCGAGAACTTCATCCGCGACCGTTCGCTCTACGACGACGCGGCCATCTTCGCACCCAACCTCAACGCCATGGGCCTGATGACCACCCGCGACCTGAACACCTACACCAAGCTCTTCGAGCTGACCTACTCCCTGCTGCCCAAGCCCGACCTGCTGATTTACGTGCGCGGCGACGTGCCCACCCTCATCCGCCACATCCAGAAACGCGGCCGTGAGCTGGAGAGCAGCATCCGCCTCGACTACCTGACCAACCTCAACAACCGCTACGAGCAGTGGGCCGAGCAATACGAAGGCAAGATGCTCGTGGTCGATACCGACGAGATAGACTTTGTGGAGAACCGCGAGGACCTGGGCCATATCATCGAGAAAATCGACGCCGAATTCAACAGCCTTTTCAAGGAGAGATAGAGTTGCAGAGTATGAAAGTATTGGCAGTCATTCCCGCACGCTACGCATCGACACGCTTCCCCGGCAAGCCCCTGGCCATGCTCGGAGGACGCAGCATCATCGAACGCGTGTGGCAGCGTGTGAACCGTGCCGACGGCATCGACGCCGCCGTGGTGGCCACCGACGACGAGCGCATCTGCGACCACATGGAGCAGACAGCCGGCGAAGGCAGCGTGATGATGACCTCCGACCAGCACCGCTCGGGCACCGACCGCTGCGGCGAGGTGGTCAGTCGCATGGAGAAACAAGGCGACCGTTACGACATCGTCATCAACGTGCAGGGCGACGAGCCCTTCGTGGAACCCTCCCAGCTGGAAGCCCTCATCGCCTGCTTCGACGACCCGTCGGTGCAGATAGCCACCCTGGCCACCCCCGTCACCTCGACCGACGAACTGCTTTCGCCCAACAACGTGAAGGTGGTTTGCGCCGACAACGGGAAGGCGCTCTACTTCAGCCGCCAGCCCATCCCCTACCGCCGCGGTGTGGAGCAGGAACGCTGGCTCGACGAAGGACGCTACCTCAAGCATGTGGGCATCTATGCCTTCCGCTCCGAGGCGCTGCACGAGGTGTGCCGTCTTGAACCCGGCGCCCTCGAAGAGGCCGAGAAACTGGAGCAGCTGCGCTGGCTGGCGGCCGGCTACACCATCCATGTGGCCCTCACCGACCACGCCAACATCGGCATCGACACCCCCGGGGACCTTGCCGCCGCCGAAGATTATCTCAAGAACAAACGATAAAAAATAGACATACACCATGAATATAACAGACTTAATCGTTGAGCAACTGAAACAAGGCAAGAGCGTCGAACTGCCTGGCATCGGCACCCTCGCCAGCGAGCTGCAGAACCCGCACCACGACACCGCCACGGGCACCTTCTACCCCGCCCATCGCATCCCCACCTTCAGCACCGCCACCACCGGCGACGACAGCTTCGTCGGCCTGCTGGCGGAACGCGAATGCGTGGGTCAGGATGTGGCGCGCCAGATGTGGCGCAACTACACCGACGCCCTCGGCGACAAGCTGAGCCGCTCGGGCAGCCACACCTTCGGCGAACTGGGCACCCTGCACCACGACGGCGACAACTTCCGCTTCGAGCCCGCCGAAGGACTGATGCTCAGCGTGGGTGAGGAAAAGCCCATCGAGAACGTCAAGATCTATGCCCACGACAACGACGACGACCCCTTCGCACGCTTCTATGCCGAAGGCGTCGCCAACAAGGACAACCCCAAGGAGGCGGAGCCGGAGCCCGAACCCGTGGTGGAGCTTCCCGTCATACCGAAAAAGGCCAAAGCCGAGCCCAAACCGGAACCCGAGCCCGAGCCCATGCCCGAGCCGGAGCCCGAACCTGTCCCCGAGCCGGAACCCGAGCCCGTCGTGGCCGGGAAGCAACCCGAGAGCGACGACGACACCCTGAAGAAGCTGGAGGAGATGCCCAAGAAACCGAAGGATGACGACGACAAGAAACGGCGGTTCCCGTGGTGGATACTGCTGGTCCTGCTGCTCCTGCTGCTGCTCGCCGCCGGCGCCTACTACTACACGCACATGCGCGGCAACACCGAACCCGCCGTCGCCGCCGTCGTGGAGACGCCTAACACCCACCTGGCCGACGTGCCGGCAGCCAACGACCTGACCTACAACACCGACCTGCTGGAATACAGCCAGCGCGACATCGACCGGAACCGCGACCAGGTGTGCCACTACATGGCCGACTACATCGAGAACTACCTCTCCTACCGCCACTTCACCGGCGCCCGTGTGCCGATGATCGACCGCGTGCGCCAGTACGCCGGCGACCGTCTCGGCGTCCTGATGGCCGACCGTTTCGCCATCCAGCGTCTCATCCCCCACAACGACTACATCTACAACTACCAGGAACCCTGGCTGAGACAGACCTTCGCGGCCCGCCAGCGGCTCACCGTGCAGAAAGAGCTCCTCGACATGCGCGTCCTCGACAGCATCCTCGACCGTGTGGTCACCGACCTGGGCCTGGAGCCCGACGCCGGAGCCCCCCGCACCGCCGAACAGGTGCAGCAGGTGAAGACCGAGGAACGCAAAGTCATCGAGAACCGCAAAGCCAAGGAAGAGCCCGCCCCCGTGAATGTCAATATGGAGCAGGACAGCCGCCAGGGATTCGACATCATCGCCGGATTCTATCTTGACCGCGCCTCCGCCGCCCGCCTCACGGCCCGTCTGCATGAACTGGGCAGCGACGCCTACATCATCGAGAAGAACAACATGTACTACGTCAGCATGGGCAGCGCCAAGAACCGCACCGCAGCCGAAGCCCTGTTCAAACACATCAAAGGCTGGTACGACGGCGACGTGGCCATCAAGCAGTGGTAAAGAATGGGACACCATAAGTTGCAGCGTTTCGCCGAGAACCTGACGTTCGACAACCTCTTCCAGGTGGGCTTCGAGCAACTGGAACAGGAGGGTTTTGCCCTGCGCGGCCGTTGGGCGGAGCACTTCGACAATACGAACCCCATCACGCTGGAACTCGGCTGCGGCAAGGGCGACTACACGCTGGCTTTGGCCCGCATCCACCCCGACCGCAACTACATCGGTGTCGATATCAAAGGGGCGCGCCTCTGGCGCGGAGCCAAGACCGCCATCGAAGAGCCGCTGAAGAACGTGGCCTTCATCCGCACCCGCATCGAGCTCATCGACCGCTTCTTCGCCCCCGACGAGGTATCCGAGATATGGCTCACTTTCTGCGACCCGCAGCTCAAGAAGCCCAACAAAAGGCTCACCTCGCCGCGATTCCTCGACACCTACAGCCGCTTCCTCGCGCCGCAGAGCACCCTGCACCTCAAGACCGACAGCCAGGAACTCTACGACTACACGCTGAACGAAGTGCTGCCCACCCGCAACGTGGAGATCATCGCCCACACCGCCGACCTCTACAACGACAACCTTTCAACATA
>JAGCYV010000074.1 GCA_017960605.1 Bacteroidales bacterium
CCACCGTCATCCGGTGCATCTCATCTGTAGTTAGCTTTGTCAATTTTCAATTTTACAATTTCAATTTTCACTTCTCACTTTTCACTTTTCAATTCTCAATCATCCCACGCTTCCTTCGAGAGATATCGACAGCAGTTTCTGCGCCTCCACGGCGAACTCCATCGGAAGCTTCCTCAGCACCTCCTTGGCGTAGCCGTTGACGATGAGGCCAACGGCGCTCTCGGGACTGATGCCCCTCTGCTGGCAGTAGAACAGCTGGTCCTCGCTGATCTTGCTCGTCGTCGCCTCATGCTCCAGAATGGCCGTGTGGTTGTCGGCCTTGATGTAGGGCCATGTATGGGCGCCGCATTCGTCGCCAAGCAGCAGGCTGTCGCATTGCGAATAGTTTCTCGCGTTGTCGGCCCCCTTGCCTATCTGCACCAGACCGCGGTAGCTGTTGTGGCTCCGTCCGGCACTGATGCCCTTGCTCATGATGGTGCTTCGCGTGTTCTTGCCCACATGAATCATCTTCGTGCCCGTATCGGCCTGCTGGTAGTTGTTCGTGACAGCCACCGAATAAAACTCCGCCGTCGAGTCGTCGCCCTGCAGGATGCAGCTGGGGTACTTCCACGTCACCGCGCTGCCCGTCTCCACCTGCGTCCAGCTCAGCCTCGAATGGCTCCCCTTGCAGATGCCGCGCTTGGTCACGAAATTATAGACGCCGCCCTTGCCCTCCTTGTCGCCCGGATACCAGTTCTGCACCGTGCTGTACTTCACCTCCGCGTCCTTCATCACCACAATCTCCACGATGGCCGCATGCAGCTGGTTCTCATCCCTCTGCGGAGCCGTGCATCCCTCCATATAACTCACATACGCACCCTCGTCGGCCACTATCAGCGTCCTCTCGAACTGGCCCGTCCCCTTCGCGTTGATGCGGAAATAGCTGCTCAGCTCCATCGGGCAGCGCACCCCCTTGGGAATGTAGCAGAACGAGCCGTCGCTGAACACCGCGCTGTTCAAGGCGGCAAAGAAATTGTCGGCGCTCGGCACCACACTTCCCAAGTACTTCTTCACCAGGTCGGGGTGTTTCTGCACCGCCTCGCTGATGGGCATAAAGATGATACCCTTCTCCTCCAGCGCCTTCTGTGATGTGGTCTTCACACTCACCGAGTCCATGATGGCGTCGTAGGCCACTCCTGCCAGCGCCTCCCTCTCCCTCAGCGGTATGCCCAGCTTGTCGAAGGTGGCCAGCAGCTCGGGATCCACCTCGTCCATCGATTTCCTCTTCTCCTGCTTGGGGGCGGCAAAATAGATGATGTCCTGGTAGTTGGGAGTCTCGTACTCCAGGTGCGCCCAGTCGGGCTCCTTCATCCTCTGCCAGCGGCGGAACGCCTCCAGGCGGAACTCCAGCAGCCACTCCGGCTCGTTCTTCTTCTTCGAGATAAGACGAACCACCTCCTCGTCCAATCCCTTGCGGATAGTCTCGGTGTCGATATCCGTGGTGAAGCCCCACTTATATTCCTCGTTGGTAACCTCTTGAATTATATCCTTTTCGTTATCTTCCATTTGCAACATTATATATTATATGCAAATGCAAAAATACAAAAAAAGTCCGACATATAGCCGGACTTTTTATATACCCCTTATATTTTACTTAGTGAGATGCCTCTTAGTGTTTCATGATGTAGCGGAAGTCCCAGTCGGCTCCACTGGAGAACGGTGCCAGCACAAGTTCGTCGCTGGTGAGCTTTTCCACCACAAATACCCTACCCTTATAGCAACCGCCTTCAATCTCCAACAACTGCTTACCGTCTTTTTCCGAGAGGCTGTATTTATGCCACTCTGCAAGACAGTCCGTCCTTTGATCGGATACCAATACCTTGTCGTCTGTAAACTCCATGTAGATATAACCTTCCGGGATATCCTCCCGTCCCGAGATAGTCACTTCATACGAT
Organism: Bacteroidales bacterium; assembly: GCA_017960605.1. Lineage (GTDB taxonomy): Bacteria > Bacteroidota > Bacteroidia > Bacteroidales > P3 > Colimorpha. The sequence goes on from JAGCYV010000074.1 coordinate 1,935, forward strand.
TGAGCCGTGTTGGCCCATTTGCCGATAAGGGCTTCATTGTCTTTGTTGTCTTTGCCGCAGCTGGTCAGCAGCATTGCGCCCAAAGCGAGAGCGACGAGGGATTTGATGATGTTGTGTTTCATTTTGATTATTTGGGGGGGGTAAAATTTCGGTTATAATTATTTGACTTCAGCCAGTGCTGCAATGTCTTACATTCTTTTAGGAACGTATCTCGGCTCACCACAGCGTGTTTGTGAGTGCGATAAAGTTGCTGAAGGGTGGCGTTGACAGAGGTTGCTTTCATGAGGGACAAGCGATAAGGGGCGGCATGGTAGATGGCGATGGACTCGTCCTGCGACTCGACGCTGTGGATATCGGCGATAGGCAACTTTTTCTCGGCACGCTCCATCATCGCCTTGTAGTATTCCAGCTGCTCCTCGTAGCCTCGTCCGCGGCTTTTGAGAAAATGCAGTTTGATGTACTCATTCAGGCTTTCGCTGAGGGCGTAGTCGCGGTACTCGAAGAAGATGCCGTTGCCCCACCATTGGTGCGCCACCTCGTGGGGAATCCACGAAAAGTCGGGTATCATCGTATAGACATCATAGAAATAATGCCCGAAGATAATCATATCGCGCAGCGACTGACACATCACAAACTGCGGGTCGCCAATCTCCACGATGTTCATCGGCTTTGAAGACAAGGAATCGCCGAAGAAGGAGCAGTAGAAGTTGTAGGAATCCACGAACTCGCGGTAATAGGCATCTGGATATTGTGTGGTGTCACTTGCAAGGCGATAGAAATGGAAAGGTCGCGTGGGCGATTCAACCACTTTGCAAGCGTATTTGTCCTTCGGCAAGAGGACGAGGTGTATGTCGAATGAGGGGAGCCATTCTGTGCCGCCAATGATATAGTAGTCGTCTACCTCGATGTGTACCTGTGCCGTCAGCAGCTCGCCATTAATGTGCGGGTACCAGTTACCCTCGCGGCGCAAAACAATGGCACCATCGGCTGTGCGATAATCGGCAAGCGGCAAGGAATAGGCGGTATCGACCTTGATAGGTTGTCCCGAATAGGTGGTGGTGTCGTAGGGGATGAGATAAAAACCTGACACCCGCAGCGTGTCGCCCTCGATGCGGAGGTTGAGGCTGTATTGTCTGTAATCGACGAGCGAGGGGTGGAAATAGAAGTCGGGCATATCCATGTATGGAAGATAATCCTCAATGGGTTCCAAATCCATACTTCTTCGGCGTTCGTTCAGATGCTCAATATCATCGATAAGGTACATCCCTGTCAAACTGTCGCGGGTAGAACCTTGAGTTCCGTATATTTGAGGTTTGTCCTGGTGGGTAAGGTCACGGTCGGTCATATAGGCAATCCACGAGGGAATGAAGTCGCCGCTGTCGGCGGCAGCCTGCGCCTGTTCCAGGAACCAATGCAGGTACTCGGGCGGCGAGTGTTGCGCTATCAGGGCGGCGTAGTCGCAGCATTTGTAGCCCGACTTGGACAGCGTCGGGAATCCGCGTTCGGCAATCAGTTGTTTCAGCTCAATGAGGTTCACCGAGTCCACCTCATGTATAACGCGCAACACCGAGTCCTCGTCCAAGCCCTTGTTCAGCAGATGACGTGCCTCCTGGTCGGCTTGGAACAGCGGTTCGATGCGTGAATAGAACACGGTATCGTAGATGCTCACCTGTCTGTCGCGTTTGATTAGATGGCCGAGCCATTCAGTGTCATAGTCGTTGCTGTCGGCGGCGGCTTTGGCTTGTTTTAGATACCAATGGAGAAACTCCGATGGCTGGTACAAAGCTATCGCTGAGGCATATTTGACGCAATAGTAGCCCACCTTGCTGTATGTCGGGAAACCGCGCTCGGCAATCAGTTGCTTCAACTCGTTCAGATTGGCAGAATTAACCATACGCATGGCATCCCGCACAGAATCTTGGTTGTTGCTGCCGTGATGCATCTGCCATGCTGCATTATTGGCTCTGTTCATCGCCAGCAGGCGGTTCTGATAGACAGTGTCCTGATAGCCGCGGGGTGCAACGATGGCCAGAATGTCGTTCCTGTAATCGAGCGTGTGGGCCTGTTGACTTCTTGCCCAGTCGTCCAGGTAGCGCATATCGCAGCACTTGTTTTGCGCCAAGCGGAACATCAAGGC
>JAGCYV010000075.1 GCA_017960605.1 Bacteroidales bacterium
ACTACCTGTGTTGCAAGGAGATGAAATATAAAGTTGTAGAGGACGGAGAGGTGTGGTATACAAACGACTACGAGGAGACGGTGCGCGGTTTCAGCTGGTCTATCTGTATGGCTCGCGATGGCCAATCCCCCCACGGCTTCACCTGTGAGATATTCGACAATAAAAGCGGTGAGTTAATGCATCGCGAAGAATATAAAGGTTTTTAGGTAGTGTCGGGATATCAAGGAGTGTCGGGAAGTTCAAATATATTTTGCTGAATCGGCAAAAAGTCGTACCTTTGCACTTGAAATATTTTTATTGTTGGCAAAGAATTAAAGATAGAGCGAAATATGATTTCAAGCATTATCGACGTACCGCGTCAGCATGACCAGAACGACCTGTTCGGCATCAATGTATATCAGGATGCGCTGATAGATTTTGTAAAGCACACCGACACGCCCATCACTATCGCCTTGCAGGGCGAGTGGGGTAGTGGCAAGACGTCGCTGATGAACCTGCTGCGGTGGAACCTCTGTGACAACGAGGATGCCGAACTTGATGAGGCAACCGGCAGCCATGTGCCGGCACCGTTCTATCCGATATGGATCAACACCTGGCAGTACTCGCTGATGAAGTCGCCCAACCAGGCCATCATGAGCATCCTCGACGGCATCATCAACCAGATAGGAGCCCTCAACCCCAGCGATCAGCGGTGGAACGACAGCAAGAAGAAAATAGGCAAGCTGTTTAAGAAGATGGCCAAAGTGGGTACACAGGTGGCCGTTTCTGCCGCCGGCTTTGACGGAGGTGCGGTAGCTGAACTCTTCGAGGGTGAGGAGTCGCCGCAGAGCGACATCAGCCAGCTCAAGGACGAGATAGAGTCTCTGATAGCCGACGCCCTAGAGCATAACCCGGCGAAGAAAGGCTTCACCTTCTACATCGACGACCTCGACCGCATCGACCCGCCGGTGGCTGTGGAGATATTGGAGCTGCTGAAGAACATCTTCGACCTGAAGCATTGCGTCTTCATCCTGGCCATCGACTACGATGTGGTCATCAAAGGCCTCAAGCCCAAATTCGGTGAGCTCACGGACAAGAACGAACGTGAGTTCCGCTCGTTCTTCGACAAGATTATCCAGTTGCCCTTCTCCATGCCTGTGGCGTCGTACAATATCGACACCTTCCTGGTAGATGCGCTGAAGCAGATAGAATTCTTCTCGGACAAAGAGTTGGAAGACCCCACAACGGCCGCCAACCTGTCGGAGATAGCGCGACTGTCGGTCGGCTGTAACCCACGCTCACTGAAGCGTCTTACCAACACCTTGTCGCTGATATCCATCATCAACCGCCGCCTTGCCGAAGGCGAAGAGACGTCGGGACAGAACAAGATTCTCAATTTTGCCCTTGTCTGCACGCAGATTGCCTATCCCTATATCTACAACCAGCTGACGGAAGAGCCCGACTTCAAGCAATGGAACGACAAGATTGCCTCCAAGCTGAAACTGCGCCCCCTCACCGAGGAAGAGCGCAGGACATTGGATGCTTCCGATGAGTTTGACGAGGAATGGGAGAAAGTAACCTTCCGCATGTGCCAGAAGGAGACCTACCTGAGCATGCGCGCATTCCAGGTGTCGGGCCTGTTGAACAAGATGGCCGAATTAGTTGACAAGAAAGCCGACCTGGGCGAGGTGGTTGCCGCCACACTCGAGATGTCGGCAGTGACAAACCTCAAAGCTTTCGACACGCCCCAACAGGCGCAGACATACAACCGCCAATACTGGGTGGAGCGGAGCAATGAAGCCAATATTGTCCTTGCAGAAAAGTTGATTGAAGCATTCAATTCAGCCACAGAGTTCACCTACCAATACAAATACAACAAAACCAATTTGGGCTTAAGGATGAACGGATCGGCCACGAACTATATGTCTGTTGTGCCTCGCCGTCGCGATGTTACAATATGGATCAAAGTTGACTGCACAGACGAAGTGGACAGTATCCTGGCTGGGAGATTTGGTGGACGGAATCACGACAGCGGATGGTATTCCATGAGTCTCAAGAACCAGCTGGACAAGAACGACGAGAACCTTGAGGCACTTAAGCCGGTGTTTGCCCAAGCTGAGAAGGAGTATTTCAAGAAATAATCCTTTGACGGATAAAAACGAACATCCTCAGACGATCAAAGGCAAAACCGAACTCCGCAAAGAATCCGGTTCCTTGATAAGGACGATGTAACGGGAACCTATCGGCCATACCGATGGGGATATCGGCATACTGAGGGCGCACTATTTCATATAGGGGATGCGCCCTTCTTAATGGCTTATAGTCATAAAAAAAGGACTGCCCGGAGAACCCGGGCAATCCCAACCATAACCAAATAAATATGAAAAACTATTTTCTTGTTGAAGGCAACTTGCTGCGCGGTTACTTACGCAGGCCAAGCTGTTTGACGATGGCACGATAGCGCTCGATGTCTTTCTCTTTGAGATAGTCGAGCATCTTGCGACGCTTACCGACGAGCATGACGAGGGCGCGCTCGGAGACTTGGTCTTTCTTGTGCTGCTTCATCAAATCGGTGAGGTGCTGGATACGATAGGTGAAGAGAGCTATCTGTCCTTCGGTGCTTCCAGTATCTTTTGCGGACTTACCGTACTGGGCGAAGATTTCTTCTTTCTTTTCTTTTGTCAGATACATAACGTGTTACGCTGTTTTTATTCTCTTATTTTCGTTCTCGAATCGGCTGCAAAATTACGACTATTTTCAAAACTGGCAAAATATTTTTCTCTTTTTGTGTACATTTAACACTTATTATGAAAGTTCATGCGCACAAAAAGGGAGGATAGCATATACCATCCCCCCTTTAAGAAGAATCCGCAAAGACTTATCTGACAACGAGTTTACGAACCGAAGTCCAGCTGTCGGTCTGCACGCGTACGAAATAGGTACCGGCAGCCAAAGCGCTGACATCGAAGTCAAGTCTCGAACTCTGAACGTCGAATTCGAACATCTGACGACCGTCAATGCTGAGGACATCCACCCGTGCACAGCCTTCAAAGTCGCTGATACGCAGGGCGACTCGGTCAGATGCGGGATTGGGTTGCAAGACAAACTTCATCTCTTCGCCCTGCACCTCATCAATTCCAACAAAGCGGGCTGTGGTCGCACTGCTCCAGGCGCTGTTCCAGTCGTCGGCACAGATGGCACGGACAAGGAAGGCGTAGGTTGTACCCTCAGCATCCTTGGTTCCGGAGTAGGGAGCTGTGACGGCACCCAGTCCCGTGATAGTGGCGCTGGGAGAGGTGACAACCATATAGCCCAACTGCTGGTTGATGTCGAATCCGGCAAAGCCCCAGCAGACATACCACTTGGTGTTGCGTTCACCGGCAGTCCAAGTCAGATTCACATCGGAGCCATTGACAATGGTGGCGTTCAGGTTGGAGACCGGCTGGCAAATGTTGTTGAAGACAATCTCCTGGCTAAACTCTCCGGGCACATGGTTGCCGGAACCGCAGTAGGCACTGACGGCAGCATGATAGGTGCCGCCCGAAGGCAAACCACTGAGGGTAGCAGGATTCGTGGTGACATCTTGGAGGAAATCCACTTCGTCATTCCATACATGGAGCAGCCACATGGAACCCGCCACAGCGCCGTCGGTCCAGCTGAAGGTGGCACTATGTGCATCCACGGAACTGACCGTAAGGTTGGTAGGTATAGAACACATCGTATCAGTGACAGCCGTGCACTCCACCCAATCGGAGTAGAACATGGCCACTTCGTCGCACACACGGCGCAGACGGATATCGAAGCTGGTAATGCTCGCCATATCCTCGAGACGGAAGCTGTGGGCATTTGAGATGATGACCGACGAGCCCCAAGTACTGGCTGCACTCTCCTTAAATTGGAGTTCGACGGTGGCACCTTCGTTGTACCACTCGACATCGATAGTGGTAGCTGTAGCGGAGACCCGACTCAGCACGGGTTCGTTGCAAACCGGATTGCAGCTGTAGAACTTCAGGTCGGGCACCACCGACGTGGCAACCTTGTTGGCCGCACTCAGCATGTTGGCATTCGTAAGGCTGAACGACGTATTGTTGCTGCCACAAAAAACCTTGTTGCCCGTCGCCTGATGAGCACCGAAGATGACAGTGTCCGAATATTCAGTGCTGGCGCTCCTGACACCCACCACCAGATTGTCCGATCCGTTCCACTGGAAGGGGGTATCAAGCACCAGAGTGTTCCATCCAGTATGGAGGTTGAATGTTCCGTCAAAGACCTGGGTAAAGGTCGTGTCGTACAGGAAGGCGGTCAAAGTGCTGGCACTGGTGTGAGCCATATAGACCTGGCAATTGTTGAGGTCGGTGGTACCAATGATATTATCCACATAGAAAGCAAAACCGTTGATGTCGGTCATACCGGCCAATCGGGCACTATCGACAATAATCTCATCATACACATAGTTCTTCGCCGCGTTGAAGGGAGCCATCGTGCTGACGGTATCGACATCCGTGCTAACATGGTTAAGTTTCTCCATACGGTCGCCGCAGATGTCGGTAATGAAGCGAACCACATCGCTGTATTCACTCTGCTCGAAGTCTCCGCACAAAGAGGCCACACGCACCTCATATTCGGTCAGCATCTCCAGAGGAATCAGCACAACGGTGTCGTTGTTCTCCACGGTGCGGGCATTCCACGACCATTGGCCGACGGGGCGATACTGCACCTTGTAGGCTTGGGCTGTGCCAGTCCATGCCACAGTGGCGGTACGGTCGGTAACGTCACGCACGGTTACATTGGTGGGAGGCAGACAGGTGGTAACACCTTTCACCTCGACATTGTCGAGATAAACACCATAACTGTTGCCATTGGGATTGCCCACAATGGCCACCTGATAGTTGGCGGCACCTTGCGAGGCAGGCAACTCCACATAGCGTTTCTTCCAGCTGTTGACAACCGAAGTGTCGATGGTGGCAGCAAGCGTCCATGGACCACTGACACCGGCTCGGTAGTAAATCGAGAGGGTCGGAGCATTGTAATTGCTGTAGGCCGTATGGCTGGCGAGCATGTAGTGGTATAACGACACCTCGGCGTTTCCGGTCATCCCGGTGAAATCGAAGGTGGGAAGCACCAACTTGACCTCGGCGGTCTGATTGCCGCCAAGATTGAGCATATGACCACCGCTGTAGGCATGCACCGTATTGTTGTAATCGCCACCGGTAGTAGCCACCTTCCATTCCAGGTTCGGCACATCGCTCGTCTGCCAAATACACGGCATCGAGTCGGCTTCAAATTCGGTAAACCACGGCGTATCCTCTGTAACGGCGATAGCGCTGCAAATAGTGGTGAAGGGACGGACTGCTTTGTATCGGCTCTGTCCGTCGGTGCCGCCACAGTTGGCCCGCACCCAGGCATGGTAGGTGGTCGCCGGAGCCAGACCGGTAAGCGTCACAAGGGTGCTGTTACTGACGGTCATGCTGTCGGTAGCACCCTGTATGCTGGCGGCCGTACCCCAAAGCACCGTGTAACTCGTGCGGTTGTACCCATCCACGATAGCCAGTTCGGCACTGTTGGGGGTCACGTTGTTTACATTAACAGCTGTCAGAGCGCGGCAGGCAGGAAGAGGCATCACCGTGATGTCGTCAACATAGACAGGACTATAGTTTCCGCCCGCGAGCGAACGGATAAAGATATATCCATCGGCTCCGTTATAACTGTCGAAATCAACCGTAAACAACTCATAGGCATCGGCTCCCGGTGTAATGGTCTGCACCACGGTGTAGGTGTTGGTGTCGGCAGGGTTCACCGCCACTCCTATCTCGAGTGCGGGAACATAATAATATTCTGACACATCATACATGGCATAAAAGTCCAGGCTCAGGGTATTGACAGCAGGTGCCATCTTGGGCAGCACCAGACGGTCGCGATACGATAGGAAATACATGCTCCACATGCCACCGTGAGCAGAAGAGGCGTTGTTCAGACAGTACGGATAATAGTAATCCCAAGAATAGTTCGTTGCACGGTACCAGCACATTTCCGTCGTAGGATCGGCGGTGGTGGCGGTGAACCACTCGAAATTCTCCACAAAGGGCAGTCCATACTCTCCGCAGAGCGTGGTGGCCACAGCGGTGCGTCCCAGTGCGGTGTCGGCACACACGGTGCTCACACGGAAGACATATTCGGTGGCGGCCATGAGGCCCGTCACAGTGTAGCTTGTCGTAGATACAGCGGCATCGGCCAACTGCCACGTCGTGGAGTCTGCCACGCGGTATTCCACCTTCCATGTGGTCTCGTCGGCACCGGCCATCCAAGTCAGAGTCGCACTGTGGGTGTCGGGTGTAGCCACAACGTGTGTGGGAGGTACGCAGTCGGTAGAGAAGCAGGAGGATGTGAATATAATCGTGGTGCGGAACTTGCCTGCATAACTCAACGAAGCCTGCGCAGGATTGTAGATGGCATAGTCCGTGTAGCCGTAGAGCGACATGGTGTCGGTCGTATTGGTCTTGCGGAACGAACGGCCTGACTCATAGCTGCCGGTAATGTCGTTGATGGTCAGCGTGATGTTCTTGCCCGCAGGCACCGCGAAAACGCTGTCAAACACCACCTCATTCCATCCCTGCGCGAACGAAACCGTGCCATGGAAGTAGCGGCTGCTGTCGTTGGTGGGCTGATAGTCGCTCGTCGAGCTATAATGCGACAACGCCGTGCTGTCCAAATAGACATCCCACGTGCGGTTAGGCGTAGTGTTGCTGCTGGTCATATAAAACTTGAATCCATAAATGGAATCGACACCTTCCAGTTCGTTGGCTGTGAATATCTGCTGGGAGAGGCTATAATTGTAATACAAATAGGCAGGGATATAACTGGTGGTACTGGTACCCGTACCCACCCTCAAATCGCCACCCACAATGCACCCAGTGGAGAAGGTAATCTCGAGGGTGTCGATACCTGGACAATCGAGCGCCAACTGCACACTGTAGTCAGTGCGCTCATTCAAGCCGCCGATGATATAGCTGCGTTCTGTTCCGCCAAGGGTGATGCTCATGGTGGAGCTGTCGCTCAAATCGGTCACTATCAAAGTGAAGCCTGCAGCCTCACCCATGGAATTGTCATAACTCCATACAACATCGGCATAGTTGCCCCCCACATCGGTCGTCGCAAAACCGTATGGCGTGGTGCAATCGGGCAACTCCTCGCAACTCACATAGAACTTGAAACCTTCGGCGGCATAATACGATTCATCCGCAATGGAGTACCAAATGGTAATGGCACCCACTTCCGAAGTAATGTCTATGTTGTTGACATCCGTCGAGTTTATGTTGGCCAGCAAGGTGCCGTTGGTGTCGGTACCGGCGAAGATGCGCATCTTGTTGGGATAATAGCTGCTATAGTAGCTGTTGAGGTGGGCATATCCGCGGATGCGGACCGTGTTGTCCGTACCGGTGGGCATCAGCACGACCGTCTGCGAGAAGCCGGGCGTGCAGGAGGCACTAAAGCCGCCGTCGCTCACCACATTGATGCCGCATGAGGTAATGGTATCCACCGCATGGAGCGTATCGAGCTGATAGGTGTTCGGCAAGGCGCTGACCGGACCCACCCAGTAGCCGTGCTCATTTCCGCACACCGTACGCACATAGAAGTCGTACATCATCGAGTCGTCCAAGCCGGTGACAGTCGTCGTAGTGCTGCTGGCGGCGACGAAGGTGGAGGCGGTGTCGGGGTCGAAGCCCTGCGCTCCGCGGACAATCTGCCACTGCGTTCCCACAGCATCGTTCCACGTGAGGGTCACCTGACCCGATACCGGGGTGCTGGCGGGCACCTCGGCCAAGCCCGTAGGCAGCGGACAGTTGATTATCTGTCGGATGGTGATATTATCGACATACATGGGATAATTAGCCAGCGACGGGGCGCAACGGAAGACCACCCAGATGCTGTCGGTGGTGGTCACCGTGTCGAAACTCACGGTGAACTGTTCCCAAACATAGTCATAGTTATCCTCATCATAGGTTGTAGGGCCTGCCGTTCCCACCAGATGGAACACAGCCGCATTCGTGTCGTTGGTGGTCACATAGCCCACCTGCACGGCCTCCTCGCCTTTCACCCACATCACCACTTCCACCGCATTGGCGGCCACGGGCATCTTGGGGCTCATCACTGATGTGGCATGGGGAGTCGGCGAATAATAATCGCCATTGTTGCCGGCCAGAAGCAATCCATTACCTTGGTTTATCCCGTAATAGCTCATCACCGTCGGGAAGGTGCCATAATAATCATAGTTCACCGTCTCAAAGCGGTTCCAGCACGAGGGAATGGTTTCGCCACTCTCGAAGTCCTCCACGATGGGTAGCGACATCAGACCGCAAGCAGTGCGGAAGGTGAAGGTGCTAAATACCGAGGTATCGCCGCCGCCACAGTCGGAATAGACAAAGAAGTGATAGACCGTGTTGGCCTGCAGTCCAGTCAGTTCTACCGAATCCGCCGTAGCCATCTGCCAGGCACCCGTGGGGGTGCTGTAAGTGCCATAGGTATAATACCACGTAGTGGCGCTGCCCATCTCCGTCCAAGCTACAGTGGCCGACGAAGAGGTCAGGCTGCTGGCGGCAAGGTTAGACGGTGAGGGGCATGACGGACACGGAGCCACCGTGTAACTGAAGCCCGTTGCATCTCCTTGACCCGAGCAGAGCGTCGAACCCAGCGAATCGGTCACCATGAAGCTATTCTCAGTCGGATATGAATAGCCCCCCCCCACAACATAGGTAATCTGAACAGGGCCATCCTCGGTACAGATGCGCACCGTATCGACTTGGGAATAACCATCGCTGATAGTCAGTGTGGCCAGCGTGGTGTTGTTCTGGGCAACTGTCAGCGTGTTGCCGTTCCAACCGTCGCCGTAGGTGTCGGCAAGAGCAAACACCAAATAGCAGTTGGTACCGCCACCTGTACACTGCGCCTGCGCCCGACCGCCGATGGCCGTCAGGGCGAATATCATTGCAAATAAGGCAAATATCTTTTTCATAGTCATTCCTCCTGTTTATTTATTGACCACTATCTTGGCTCCTTCCACGCCGTTGGCGGTGCTGATGCGGATGCCATAGACACCCGCGGCAAAACCCTCGGTGGGGATGTCAATCATGCCGTTGTGGTTGTTATACACCTGCTCATACACCTTGCGGCCCTCCACGGTGAACACTTCCAGGCGCTGCACGCCGGTAGCGTTCACATGGATCACCTCGCCCGCCGGATTGGGCCATACGCTGACACCCTCCATCTCAACCTCGCCGATACCCACCGGAATGTCGGGCTGCCCATTGTTGATGACCACATGCACGTCGGCCGTGTCGGTGTTGCAACCCGTGCCGCCCGTGGCGATAAGCTGATAGTCGGTGCTCTCGAATATCATGGCCGTGGTGGTCAGGCTGTAGGGGTCGTCCAGGCCCGTCGTGGGCACCCATAAGTAGCTCACATTGGTTCCATAGACCAGTTCCGTACCCACCTCGAAGCAGGCATTGGTGCAGGTGATGGTGGTGTCCTTCACACGCACGTCACCGCCCGCATCGAGCGAGAAGCGCATCGTGTCGTAGGTCAGCAGACCTGGGAACGCGGGGCAGAGCTGCGTGGCCAGATAGACCTCGATGCTCTTCTCCTCGCTGAGGTCCGCATTGGGCAGGCCGCGCAGGATGAAGTTGCGCGTGCTGTTGTCGATGAGCATTCCCTCGCTGCCGAAAGCATTGCCGTTGGCGTCGGTGAGTTCGAAATCCACCCCCTCAACCGCCGTGCCGCCAAAGGAGAAGTGCACCGTGCCTTGGTCAAAGTTGGTGCCATTGAGCGTCAAAGGCACACTGTACGGGCAGCTGCCGTGGATAGGAGTCACTCCCGGGCGGCTCAATCCGATGGCCGCCGTCGGAGCCGTGAAGCTTCCTCCCTCGATGAACACGCCACTGTCATATTGGTTGTCGCCCACATTGCACACTGAGATATGCATGTGATACACCTGGCAGGGCACTATCTGGGCCGAAGCCTGCAACTTGTCGGTCCGCCCGTCATACTGCAAGCCGTTGGCGTCGTCAGCGTTCGCCACATAATAGCCCGAATAGTTGTAGTAGCACCCAATTCCGTTGCCGCCATAGGTGCCGGCCTGACCCGGGTTCACCGAGTTGATGGCCACCGCAATGCCGTTGGGCGGATAAACCGTGTCCGTGCCGGGAATGATGGCGATGTTGCGCGTCACCTCCTCGCCCGTCACAGGGTCGGGTCCCGTCAGGAAGAAAGCGAACACATCGTTGTAGTCCGAACAGACATATTCAGGATATTCCTCTGAGGCGAAACAATAGAGGAACGACACCTGGTCTGCCAGACACACGAAGTCAAAGTCGAGTGTCGAGCAGCCATTGATGTCGTCCGTCGCCACCGACGCCATCTCAGGGTCAGAGTAGTTGGTGTTGTTCGTCGTAGAGGCACCGAGCTGGTCGTTGGGACCGGGGGCAATGTTGATGTCGCCCGTGGTCATCACAATACCGTTCTGCATTGATAAATCTTGGAATCCGTTGGCCTGGAAGGTGCCGATGCCCGGCGAGCTGATATTGCCCAACGAGTTGGCATACTTGGCGTTGAACACATACACGCCGCCGCCAAGCAGGTTGCTCTGGATGAACGTCGCCGGCGACTGCCCGACGGCACTCGTCACCGTGATGTTCTGCGCCGACACCCCGAATGCGGAAAATATCAGCACCATTAAGATTGTAACGATCTTTTTCATAGTGTCTTATATTATATTTTTATTCTCTTTAACATTGCAAACATACAAACTTTTTCCAACAAAAGCAAATTCCGCAAAAACTTTTTCCCATCCCGCACAGAATCGACAACTTACTGAATTTCATCATTGTACTCAAACACAATCCTCACAATTCCCTGTTTCTCAACCCCATCCATATCATGACCAAGTATTGACTATAAAATGACTATATAATGACTATATAGTGACTACTTTTTTTGCATATACTCATCCTATAATCACCATATAGAAAAAGGGAGCCTTCCATGAAGACTCCCTTGATTCACTGTAGAATATCCACTATTCGACCGCAGCGGCAATTTCCGCAGCCAAAACTTTCAGTTCTTCGGGAGTCATCTCGACATGGTGAGAGAAACTCAGGTCACCGGGCTTGTTCAAGGGAACCAGATGAATATGGACATGAGGAACATCAATACCCACAACTGCCTCACCAATTTTGATGCAGGGGCACACCTTCTTCAGTCCCTTGGCCACACGCTTGGCAAAGAGATGCAACTCGCAGAAAAGCTCGTCGTCGAGGTCAAAGATGTAATCCACCTCCTTCTTGGGGATGCACAGCACGTGGCCGCGCACAATGGGATTGACATCAAGGAAGGCCAGACAATGTTCGGTCTCGGCCACACGGTAGCACGGAATCTCACCGGCCACAATCTTACTGAAGATGCTTGCCATATTAACGCTCGATTTTAGTAAGTTCAAAGGTCATCTTGCCTGCAGGGACATTGACTTCCACCACATCGCCCACCTTGTGGCCAAGAAATGCCGACGCAAAAGGCGAGGTAATGCTGATTTTGCCTTCTTTAAGGTTGGCCTCGCTCTCGGGCACGATGGTATAACGCTGGACCATCTTGTTCTTGGTGTTGCGGATGGTGATGATGGAAAGCAGCAGCACCTTGGAGGTATCAATCTTGCTCTCGTCAAGCAGACGGGCGTTGGCCACCAGTGCCTGAAGCTTGCTGATGCGGGCTTCGAGATGTCCCTGAGCCTCCTTGGCGGCGTCGTATTCTGCGTTCTCGCTGAGGTCGCCTTTGTCACGGGCTTCTGCAATGGCTGCCGATGCGGCGGGACGCTCGACGACTATCAGATGGTGCAGTTCGTCTTTCAGTTTTTGCAAACCTTCTTCGCTATAGTATTTGATTTCTGCCATAGTAATGATTGTTTTATTCAGGCGTTTAAAAAGTGGGAAAGGCTTTGTAAAGCCTTTCCCAATGATTGGTCATGTGTAAGCAATCGGTCAGAAGCGGAAGCTGGCGCCGATAGCGTGGGTACCCCGCAAGGGAGTGGCCGACTGGTAGGAGTAGTCGATACGCAGACCGAGGTTGTCGTCCTTTTTTGAGAAGGGAATATCGACCGAGGCACCGGCACAAATGCCGTTGTTGGCAGTGGCGGGATTACCGGTCCACATACCGGGCTGCAAGATGTAACCGGCACGCAGCTCAAACATTTTCAGCAGGCTGTACTCGAGACCGAGGGTGTAGTTGTCGCGAAGGAAAGCGTTGGAGGTGAAGGCGCCGGCCACGGTGAGACGCTGGTCCCACTTCTCAAAGAAGAAGTCGTAAGAGACACCAATGTTGAGGCAGGTGGGCAACTCCATTTCGGCAGCACGAGTCTCGACGGTGAAGTTATTTCCAGCGGTGTTGATCATCTGCAAGGAGAGACCCGTACCGCCATACTTCATGGAAGGACCCCAGTTCTTCAGAGAGATACCGAACTTGAGTTCATCATCGTCACCGGTGACATACTGAATACCTGCATCCACACCAAAACCGGAACCTGAGACATTGTCGGTGCTTTCTGAAACCACCTTGAAGAGGACGGCACCGTGGATGGTGCTGGTGAAACTGTGGGCGTAAGCCACGTTGATATTCATGTAACTGGGCGAGAAGGTACCGTTGACACCGGCCTCAGGACTTTCATACTTGGTAACATCGATATCGCCGAAGCCCATCGACATCACATAGATACCAGCCACACCGCGCTCGAAGATGCGGACACCGAGGCCGAAGGTGTTGATACTGGCTCCGCTGGTGAGACCGCTCTTGCCACCATAAAGCATCGTGTTGGTATAGCCCACCTCGATATTCTTCACGAAAGAAAGACCTGCCACATTGGAGAACATGGACTCAAGGCCGCGCACGTTGGCCACATTGACGCCTCCCCAACCAGTGTTGCGTGCCCATGGATTGATGAGCAGTTCCGAGGCACCGGCTGTTCCACGACGCTCATCGTTGCCAGCCATAACGGACTGGAACGACATCGCCGAGAGGAGCACAACTACTGCAAATATTTTTAATGTATTTTTCATCTTCTTAAATATTTTTCGTCGTTATGTTACAATGTTAGAATCCGAAAGAGTTAAGGTCAACAGGACGCATAGTGCCAAACCACTTGATGACACGTTCGCCGATGCCGGGCACCGAGACGTGAATGAGATAGACACCGCCGGCAATGGGAATACCAGTCTGGTTATGCAAATCCCAGTCATAGGTGGTGGCATTGACGGGCGTAGGACCGAGGGTACGCACAAGAGTGCCATCGACAGTGTAGATGTGTATAGTGCAACCTTCCTTGGTTCCGTTGGCATTGATACCAGTAGGCAGATTGACAATGCGTACCTTGGTCTCCAACTGGCTAGCCGTCTCATACTGAGAATAACTATAGTAGGGATTAGGCACCACATTAATCAAGCTAAGCAGCGAATCCTTGTAACTCTGAGTAGCACCCTCCTTGGTGGCGAGGTTCTCAAGCACTGCATCCGATGCGTTGATGACGAACTGATAGGTCGGCATGTTGTTGTTGATTGGACGAGCAATCTTGGTACCATTCTGCGAGAGGTAACGGTTGTACGGGGTACGAATGTCAATATTGACAGTGACATCGCACGGGATATTACGCGGGTCATCGAAAGCAAAGCGGGAATTGACAAGCGGCATATTAACCCAGGCAACTGAAGCATAGAGCAAAGCAATACTATCGCGCAAGGGGTTCAAAACCTCAGAGGTAGAACGTAGCAGACCATTGTACAAAGCTGCAGAGGCTGTATTCTCTTGACGAACGGCCATAAACTTATCCGTCTTTCTCAAGAGACTCATAGCCCACTTGCCTGCATCATAACTGGGGGTCTTGTAGTATCGGTAGTCACCCTTCTTGGTCTGAAGATCGTAGAACAACTGGTTGGTAGCGTTCATCACATAAATAAAGTGACGGCCACCGAAGACATAGTCACCAGTGCCTTCCATGACCTCGCTCGTGGGATTCCACTTCATATCGCGACCATTATACTGAATGTAGCGGGAATCCTCGCCGAACATGATGTTCAGACGCTCACCAGTGACAGTATTGATGGCATAGCCAGGGAACCAACCCATACCGCTGTCGGCGATGTAGGCTGGGTTGTTGGAACTGGCCACATTAGGAGCAACGCCCAAATCGGCACAGGTACGGCCAAGCTTATCGACAGAAGCATGCCTACGGGCACTGAACTTGCGGGCATTACCCTCGGACTGAGTGTAGTCGTCACACATTTCGATGACCGGGCAACGTGTCCACTTCGATGTATCTGCCGTAAAGACGATGTGCACGCTGGGTAGTTTGGATAGCTCGTTAAAGTTGACTGCAAGATTGGTGGAAGGAACCATCAACTGACGCTCCACACGGTTGCGTTTCACAATCACAGCACTATAACCCGGTACGGCAGTAAGACTATCGAACACGGAGCGGTCAGCGACATAATAGGAGAAGTTGAATCCTGGATGGTACGGCAAAGTGGAAACTAGACCATAAGGAGCCCACAATCCACTCACAACATCCTCATAAAGCTGCTTCTTGTCAATACCTTCATTCTGAATAGCCCCATTTGATTGCGTCTGATATCCCTTGAAGAAATCTTCATCAAGGAAACTCGCGTCAATAGCACTATTGAGACTATACGGTGCACTGTAAGCCTGAAAGTTTTGATATGAATTTGGAGCATACTGGGAACCAGAACGAATCCAGTTGTAATGCATATAGGAGTCGTTGTCGGGAACGCCGGACAACCATTGGGTATGGTCATTACCATATATCATTTCGGACGAAAGCACAGCACCATCCTTAACAAAACCACTATAGAAATAACCTCCATTGGCAGCTCCGCCAAAGTTACCACCGGCAAACTTATTGTTCGACTGGTTGTAATAATTACTACCAGCTGCAGCTGCAGGGTTCACCAGCGTGACAGCCAAACCAAGGTCAAGGAAGAGCTGCTCATTGTAACGTGAGATGCTAAAATCGGACCACACAGTGTCATTGCTTCCTTCGGGAATCATAAACCAACGGGTATGTTTGTCAACCACCGTGGCAGCATCATTGGTGACAGGAACAGCAACACCATTTTCATCAAAAGCCCTGAAATAAATATTGTAGCGCCCCTGTTTCAGTTTGAGAGGATCGATGACACGAACATTGATGGGGCCATAGTTCTCCTCATATTTGGGCTGAATAATCATACAGGCATTCAGCATCTCGGACTGATCGTCCTCAATCTGGGGAGGATAAGTACGGAAGTTACCGGGACCCTTGCCGGGAACACCTTTCGGACCCATCAGTTCCTCAATCGATTGCTTGGTAAGACGTAGCGTGGAACCACCGTTACCATAACCTTCGATACGGATAATATTGGGATACATACCGAACTCAGCCTGAGCTATCTTACCACCATCCTCAACTGCCGGATTGTGTGGAATAACTGTGATGGGGGTAATGCTACCGCCTTTTTCATTCTTACGGCCGGCGAGGTAAGGTTGCTTCTGACCATCCAGGAAGGCCGCATCAGTCTGCGAATACTCTTTGTATCGGTTCTGAGCATAAGCAATGGCCACAAAATAGTACTCCCTATTGTTCACCAACGCACTGCTTGAACCTGTAGCAAAGGCATCGTTCGTGATACGAAACACATGCTGTATTCCTTTGTTGGAGCCTTCCACCATCACATTACCCGTGATAAGACCAGTAGCAGAGTTGGCCGTATAGTTCACCAAAGTACCGATGGGCAGCGTGGGATTATCGTTCTCATAGAACACGATCACGCTGTCACCATTGACCTCTCTCACCTCGGAAGAAAGGGTGTCGTAGTAATTCTCAATATCGCACTGGGCGACCAGACGAGCCTTGGACGGATTGCTAATATCTGCAATAGAAGTATTGGCGTCCTTCAGCTGATAAATCTGATAACCTTCGAAGATGTAACTACGTGCAGTGGAGTCATACATCTGGGGATGACCCAATTCATCGGTATAACCCTGAGGAATAGCGGGGTCAATCTCACGATATTTTTCTTTGTAGTTATTCGACGTAGGCTCTTCATAGCTGAGATACAAGATAATCTCATTGCTAAGTTCCTGGCAAGTCAGCGTAGGAGCGTCAGGACCATCAAGCACTTTGAAGCAGTTCTCGAAAAGTGCTTGGCAAACATCGTCGATGTCGCGAAGCAACTGGACAGAAGCCCACTGGTCGTCACCC
This sequence comes from Bacteroidales bacterium, assembly GCA_017960605.1. GTDB lineage: Bacteria > Bacteroidota > Bacteroidia > Bacteroidales > P3 > Colimorpha. The sequence goes on from JAGCYV010000075.1 coordinate 16,268, forward strand.
GAAGTAGCTTGAGCAAAAGGAATACCAACAGTGATATAGTTCACTGCACCGGGACGAAGAGTGAACGGACCGGCCGATTGCATGAAACGGACGTCACGCGGGTCATTACCTGCAGTAGTTTCACGCCAAGTGGTCTGATCCCACGGTGCAGGAAGCGTGACACTATCAACACCCCAACCCCACGGGTCACTGTTGTCCGGGAACATAAAGTCGCAATCAATGTTGGTGGCGTCGTTCGTTGTACCATAGCCTTTACCGCCAAAGTGCATACGAACACCGTTTTTCCAGTAACCTCTCAAATAGTTGTAATAGTCACTGGCCTTACTGGGCTCACCATGGGTTCCATCAACGCTATTGTCATAATAAACGAATCGGCGCATACCGAAACGTTCATCGTCAATAATATTGTTACCAAAGTTGACTCCGTTAATAGCGCAGTTGCCAACAGCATCACCTTTGTGGAAATACCAACTGGAATAATCATATTTGAAGAAGAGATCGGCTGCATCGGTAACACCGATGGTGTCATAATAGGTATTGCCGAGAGAATCGACACGCTTATAGGTTTCCAGAAGACTCTTCACCTGTGGGTTTTCATAACCCGGACTCAAAATCTTGGGAATATCAATCTTGGGATTGTCAAGACCATCCGGATCCATATAGGGACCTTGGAAGAAGTCAATACCTACTGCAGGAGGAATGCCACCCGAATAGCTACCCGAACCGGGAGTATCCTGAGACTTACCATTGTAGCAATAACCAAGACCACGACGCACATCGCATCCTACAAAGTCATCCCATGCATATCCCAGATCGGGGTCAACCCACTGACTGAAGTAGGTCTCACGGAGTTCATATGTGGAACGGTTAATAATTTCGTAGGAATAGAAGGTCATGTTGTTAATCTCGTCATTAGTCGAGAAGGCAAATGCCTGAGCACGGATTTCAAGACCGATGGATTGACCTTGGGTCTCCGTATGGGTGTTACCCATATCATTGAATACCCACCAAATGGTCTGGTCTCCCTTCAGCACCTGATCCGAGAGGATACCACCACTAAAGTTGTATCCCGCATGATGCAAATCCTCCATGGTGTGCTCAACATGATCTGTGTATTTGTTTTTCCATATGGCTTTAAGAGTACGCGGGCATAAATCATTGTTGAAGTCATAATAAGGATAGTCACCGGCTGCGGGGTTATACTCAAGGTCATCATCCACATCCTTGAAAGGTGCAAGGAAGTTGGTGAGATCGTCACCCTGTCCCTTGGCGGGCCAGTTGGCGATGACATCGGGCATCTGATAGTCCGGATTGTCATAGTTATTCATATGCTCCATCACCTCTGTCTTGGTGATAATCCAATGCTTATCATAGGCATTGCAGACAGGGAGATCGACAGCAGCCGTACCGTTCACCTTGAGAGGACCGGGCCAGTAGTCGTCACCTTCACTACCGAAACGAAGAGCGGCAATACGGAGCTGGTCGTTCACGTCAGTACCACCAATCCACAAGGCAGCACAGAACAACGGACAAGTGTTACTGTTTTTAGGCAAGTGGTACTGGGCCACACTACCATCGTACCACATATTTCCATAGCCGTTAATCAAAGCTCGCACGTTGTTGATATTCAACTCAGCAGTACTCTGAGCTCGCTTACATGCGGCAGCCTTGGCTTGTACAGCTTTACTTTTGGCGTTGACCCTCTTGCACTCGATGCATTCGCGTGCCGACACCGAAGCCGTCGCTGTTACCAGCAGCAAGGAAATCAATACAAGTTTGCTATATATACTTTTCATCTTGATTAATTTTTTCACTGTTCAATTAGAAGTTGTAAGAAAGCGAGAGTTTAATCATACGGGGAGTGGAGTAGTTCCATGTGCCATTGCGGAGAACAATAGTATAGATGTCGCGGAAAGCCTGAGGATCAAGATAACCATTAATCACCTGCTGGGTCTCGGGGTCAGTCAGATAACCGTTATCCTCCGGATTTCCGGTAACCGAGAAGACATTGACGACATTACGCACATCGAAGAGGTTGTTGATGGTAAGAGCCACATTAAGGCTGGTGACTCGTTTGCCCACATTGATGAACCACGACTTGTCAGCAACCACATTGAAATAGAAACCCCAAGGCAGACGGGCACCGCGATAACCACCGACGATGGTGTTCTGTGAGTTCGAGAATGCCTTGGTGTAAGGACGACCCGACTGGGCAACGGCCATGAAGTTGATACCGAAGTCTTCCAGTATCTTCACCTCTTTCTTGCGTTTTTCACCAGTCTCCTTGTCGGTCACTACACGGGTAATGGTGGGACCATTGTACTTGGCACCACCGAAGTAACGGAAGTCAACATTGGCCTTGAACTCATGACGACGGTCATCGCTAATGGGATTGAGCATCTTCAAGGTGGTGTAACCTTCCTTGATAAGTTCGGTCATGGTAGTGCTCGACAAACCGGTACCCTCGGCATACTGTAACGTATAGTTGGCGTTGATACGGATATTCTTAGTCTGGCGAAGGTCATAAGCAAGGGTGACACCCTTAATAGTACGGAAGTCCTTGTTGTCGTAGCTGTAATAGTTGGGGTTGGGGTCTGCACCAGCATACTGTACCAACTGAATCAGGTCTCGGGTCTCTTTATAGTAAGCCGAAGCGCTGATGGCAGACGACTGGTTGAGAGCCTGCTGGAATCCGAGTTCATAGTTGGTAATACGTTCAGGTTTCAAGTTAGGATTACTAATCGAACTAATCTGAGTCATAAACAGGTAGCTCAGATAACTAGCTTCCCATCCCGAAGAAGGACGGCGGGCAATAATATCATAGCTGGCCTTGAACTGCGACTTCTCACCAATGGGGAAAGAGAAAGCGATACGAGGCATGGCCACGATTTGCGGGGTATAACGTTCAAATGCTGTTGTCGAAACAGTACCGTTGCGGACAGCATTCTGACCATTGACTGTACGGAAAGGTGTAGGCTTGCCGCTGTTACCATTAACAGCGTTCGGGCTCGAAACCTCAGCACCAGTAGCATCATACCATTTACCTTCCGGCGAACGGTAACCTCTAATGACAGGACGATACGAAGGATTGTCCTCGTCGGGAACCTGATCGACATAAGGTGTCCAGTCGGCTCCGGCCATATCGAGGTAGGAGTCACCACCGCTAATCAAACTGCGATTGGCACGAAGATCCGCCACGGTGTAAGATTCATACAACAAATAGGGATCCTTCATCACATACTGGTTTCCATTGAAGTAGTCGAGACGGACACCCACATTGAAGATAAGATCCTGGAAATAGAACTTATCCTGAATGTATCCTGCCACATAAATGGGAGAGAATGCCGGCAGATACTGATATTTGCTATTACCAGGATTAAAGAATTTGTCGAGAGTCCAGTTGGGATCATCATATTTCTTACCGGTGTGGTCATATCCGATATAACCAACATACGAATTACCACTATTGAAAAGTTCGTTGGCAGAGAACATTTCAATACCACCGGCCTTGACAAAATCATCGGGGGAATAACGGTCAATGTCAATCCAGGTGTAATTATCCACCGGGGCACCATCCTGGCTAATTCCGTTACTGATAAGATACTGACGGAAAGCTGCATCAAAGGCGGTCTGCTGGTCAGCATCCAACAAGCGGTTATAATTCACATAAAGAGCATTGCCACGCTGGCTGAAAATGGGGTTATCCAGATCCATCTGAGAAATGTGGCGGTTAGCATTCTGGCGCATCAATGTCCAAATGCCGTATGCGCTCAGAGAATAGGAAGACTGCCACATCTGGTCGTACTGCACACCTATCTCGATTTCATGACCAAGAATGTCGGCAGAGGCTTTTGCCTGCAAATAGAGGTAATCGTTCTGACTCTTCGCAAATCCCGTACTCTGCACACCCACATTCGAAATCAAGCTATAAATGCTCGAGGGAGAGTCGCCATTATAAAGGCCTTTATACTGACGGATGTAATCCATCATGAAGAGACGAGGACGAATTTCTTCAAATTCATCGCTGGTGAACAACTGCTCGTTATAGTTGGCAAGAATAGGATTGTACTGGCTACCACTTCCCGAAATGTAGGTCACGCGGTCACCCCATGCATTCTGGACATACGCCGACTGCTGGATACCATTATAATCGAATTGTTTCAGTTCGTAGGTAGGAATCTTCTCCGTGACAAACTTTCCAATGTAACCGTACTTAAAGATATCATCGATACTACTACCAAAATTCTCATTATATGATCTGGCCGTGGAGCGGGTGTACATAGCAGTCACATTGTACATCACATTCTTGATAGGCGACGAGGCTTTGGCTTCATCCTCATTTGAGGCTTCTGCGTCGGGGAAACGCTGGGTGAAATCAACCGTCAAGCCATAGGTCAAACCCTCACTGACCATCGAACCCGACAGGGGCATGGCCAAGGGAGAAAGCGTGGCACTTGGACTATGTGAGGCACTGAACTCGCCCGTCAGGGTCAAAGTGGCATAATCCGAGAAGCGGATATCCAAAGCGCCTTCCATCGCGACTCCGTAGTACTGAAGATTCGGCACACGCGAGGCATCGCCGCCGAAGTCCTTTTTCGACAAACGGGTAATCTCATGGAAACTCTCTTTACGCAATGCCGTCTCTGCCGAATAGTTGATACCTCCGGTCAGAGGATCATACGAAAGAGGCTTTTGCTCAAACTGACGCACCAAATCGTCATTAACAATCTGGTAACGATATCCCTTTACACGATAGAAAGGAGAATTCTCATACTGAGCCTGACCTGTCAAACGGAAACCGACCAAGGTTCGTTCAACCGAAGAGCCGTCAGACTGAGTGATATTCCTCTTATACACCGGACCCGTCAAATAGAACATCAGCGTATTCAGCAGACGGTAATCCAGATAGCCTTCCCAACGCACCATGCCTTTAAATTGGCTCGTTGGCGGCTTAAGCGTAATAATCTGAGTACCACCGATAGCTTCACCGATGCTGGCCGGAGTACCACCCAAGATAACCTGAATCTCAGCGATGGCATCCTTGGGGACATTGATACCCGTACGTTTACGAACACCGCCTTGCATGGTCACCATGCCGCTCTCACCACGGGCAGTACCAGTACCACCGTCGCTATAGCCGATACCGCCAACCGATGCCACAATACTCTCCACCGAGGTACCGGGCATACGAGCGATATCGTCACTCGACAGACGGGCTCCCTGTTCAGCGGAACCAATTTCAATGACAGGCACCTTTTCTTCCACGATATCAACCGCCTCAAGGTTGGTGGCCGTGGGGTTAAGTGCAACATCTACCACCGTGAAACCGGAAGCTTTCACGTTGATACCCGTTTGCACATAACGGTTATAACCCACATAGGAAACCTCAATGTCGTACTTACCCACAGGGAGGGGTTTAATGGTATAAATACCATCAAAGTCGGTGACACCGACAAGCACCTGTTTGCCGTCTTGCTTGGCCACGATATTAACGAAAGGAAGAGGTTCCTTCGTTTTGGCATCGGTAATGGTACCCTTGAGCGTTCCTTGCGCCAAGGCTGCCATCTCCGATATCAGCAAGAGTCCGAATGTCAATAGTACTTTTCTAAACATTCTCATTGCGTTTACATGTAAAGAGATTATTGTTTTTTTTTATTTTCACCTTTAAAATCGCACTTACGCCAACTCCTTCACTTTCTTCTTTCCAGATATCTCATACACAATGGAGCAAGCGATGCAGAGCGACGAGAACACACCGACCATCACACCCACTAACAAAGCAAAGATGAATCCACGGATGACTTCACCGCCGAAGATGAACATCATCAGCAAGGTGACAAACGTGGTGCCAGAAGTGTTGACCGTACGGGCCAAAGTGGAGTTGATAGCATCATTCATGTGGGTTGTGAGATCACGCTTCGGATAAAGCTTGCGATACTCACGCACACGGTCAAAGATAACCACCGTAGCATTAATCGAATAACCGATAACCGTCAGCACAGCAGAAATAAAGTACTGGTCAACCTCAAGGTTAAACGGCAGCAGTCCATAGAGAAGCGAAAACACACCGATAACCAGAATTGTGTCATGGGTCAGAGCTGTCACTGAGCCGATACCAAAACGCCAGCTACGGAAACGGAGTCCGATATAGACAAACATCACCAACAGACCTCCGATAACAGCCCAAATCGAATGGACCAAGTTATCGTGGGCAATAGTACCACCCACCTGATCAGCCTGGATAATACCCAGAGGATTGGTTTCAGTCGATTTGAATTCTTCCACCGAAATGGGCGAAGAGAAATACTGACTTGTACCTGCAAACAACTTCTCCACAATCTCGTTCTTCACGGCATCGCCATCTTCAGTAATCTTATATTTGGTCGTAATCTTCAACTGGTTGCTGGGACCATAGGTCTTCACCTCAGGAGCTTCATCGAACTGCTTGGCCAGGTCAGCACGCACATCCACGGCATTGACCGGCTGGTCGAAACGAACCACATAGGTACGGCCACCCGTGAAATCAATACCGAAACTCAGTCCGCGGAAGCAGAAACTCGCCACACAAATGGCAATAGCCACACCGGCAATGATATAGAACGTACGGCGTTTACCAATAAAATCAATATGGGCATTGCGCAGGAAATTCTCCGAGAAGGGGAAGGAGAAGTTCAATTTACGTTTGTGGCTGAGATTGGAGTCAATAATGAGTCGGGTAATGAAAATCGACGTGAAGAGGGATGTGACAATACCGATACACAGCGTAACTGCGAATCCTTGCACGGCACCGGAGCCGAACATGATAAGCACCAGACCTAGCAAGAAGGTGGTCACCTGACCGTCGATAATGGCGGAATAGGCATTCTTGAAACCATTCTCCACTGCATTGGCCAGACTCGAACCCGCACGCAATTCTTCCTTCACACGCTCATAAATAATCACATTACCATCGACAGCCATTGCCATCGTCAGCACGATACCGGCAATACCGGGAAGGGTGAGCACGGCTCCGATGGAAGCGAGAATTCCAATAAGAAGGAATACATTAGTAATAAGGGCGGCCACCGACACCCAACCTGCACGGTTATAGAATATCACCATGTAGATGAGCACAACGATGAATGCCAGGATAAACGAAATAAGACCATTACGGATGGACTCCTGTCCCAAGGAAGGTCCGACAACTGCCTCCTGCACAATGACAGCGGGAGCGGGTAGTTTACCGCTCTTGAGGATATTGGCCAAGTCTTTGGCCTCTTCCAATGAGAAGTCTCCTGTAATCGAGGAACGGCCACCGGCAATCTCGCCATTGACACGCGGTGCGGAATAAACTTGATCGTCAAGTACAATGGCAATGCAGTTGCCCACATTCTCACCGGTAATGCGTTTCCATTCGCGGGCACCCTCGCTGTTCATGGTCATCGAAATCTCGTTACCGCCAACGGTCGAGAAGTCCTGACGTGCATCACTGATGCAGCCACCGTCAAGCAACGCCGAACCGTCGCGGGAGGTAATCTTGATGGCATACAATACAAAGACATCGCCACCGAAATGTTCATCGGCTTTAGCCGACCAGAGGAACTTCACCGTCCTGGGGTCAAACACTTTCTTGGCAGCAGCCTTGTCGAGCATAGCGCTGATTTCAGCACGCTCCTTACCGCTGGCCAAACCCACGATGGGGCCCTGCAGAGGCTGACCATTCTGATCTACATAAAGCTGTAATTTCGAGAGCAACGGGTTTTCTTTGGCAAAGGCCTCCATATCGGCAGCCTTGCTGGCAGTTGCGGCTGTATTGTCGGCAGCCAACTGCTCCAACATAGCCTCGGTACTGTCTTTCTCAGCCTCCTCTTCGGCGACAGCCTCCGCAACCTCTTCCTCAACCTCTTCCGTTCCAACGGAAGCAAGGTACTTGTTGGCGGCGGCAATGAATCCAATAGCCTCGGTATTGTCGTAGGTCTGCCAGAACTCCAACTGGGCGGTTCCCTGGAGGAGCTTACGCACACGCTCCGGTTCCTTCACACCGGGAAGTTCCACGAGAATGCGTTCCGAAGCCGAAAGTTTCTGGATGGTCGGCTGAGCTACACCAAACTTATCGATACGCTGACTGAGAATCTGATAGGTACGGTCGTAGGCACCGGCAGCCTCCTCCTTGACAACTTTGATGACATCTTCGTTTTTGTCACCAAGTTTGATTTTGTCACGAAGTTGGCCACTGAAATAGGAAGCCAGGGAAACGTTGGGATCGAGGGAGGTAATGGCTTCGTAGAAAAGGGATACAAAGTCGCGGTTGGTGCTCTTTTTCTGAGCAGCCAACGCGTTGTCGATAGCCTGGTTGAAAAGAGGATCCTCCGTGTGGTCGGCAAGGGCGCGAACCACATCGACAGTCGAAACCTCAAGCATCACGTTCATACCGCCCTTAAGGTCAAGGCCGAGGTTGATTTCGCGGCTTTGGCACTGACGGTAAGTAAAACCAAGATAGACCTTCTCGGTGGCCATGGAGTCAAGATAACGGGCTTCACGGGCGTTGCGCAGAGAATCTTCCAAGATTTGGGCATCCACAGGATTGGTAGTCCGATCGGCAACAAATTTCTGTGTCTGCTCGCTTTTGATGTAGTTGTCAGCTGTTTTTTTGGCCTTGCTTTCAATGCTACTCGTCACAAATGTAAAAGACAATTGGAACAAACATACCAACGCAAAAGCCCATGCCAAAAATCTGATAAGTCCTTTGTTCTGCATAGTTTAGGTATAAATTTTTGTTTTTGTTCTTGCAATCTTTGAATGTGCAAAAATAACAAAAAATATTGACATAGCAATTAAAAAGCAATTAAATTTCAAAAAAAAGAGGTATCTTTGCACAAAATTTCAAGAAAAACAGAAAGATATGAACGAAAAAAAATCTCTCACCGTCAAAGATTGGAACGACGAGGACAAACCACGAGAGAAGCTGCTCTTACATGGCAAAAAGACGCTTACCAATGCTGAATTGATAGCCATCCTCCTCCGCACAGGCGTAAAAGGACACAGTGTCGTCGAGGTAGCCAAGGAAGTACTGGCCTCTGCGGACAACCGTCTGACGACACTCTCTCGCCTTGAAGCTCCGCAACTTACGTCCATCAATGGTATGGCCCTAGCCAAAGCTGCCACCTTGATGGCCGCACTCGAACTGGGATGGCGCATGCAAGGAGAGATAAGCAACGATAAAGTGCTGATTCTAAACGATAGTAACGACCTTTTCAATTACATGTCTCCCCTGATTGCCGACATCGACCACGAAGAGTTTTGGGCAATCTATCTGAACAATGCAAAGAGAGTCATTGGTCGTCAGCGTATTGCTTCCGGCGGGCAGACCTCTACTGCTGTCGATATTCGCATGGTTTTCCGAGGGGCATTGGAATGCAAGGCGGTCTCCCTCATGGTAGCCCATAACCACCCCTCGGGGTCGCTCCGCCCGAGCCCGGAAGACAAGCACTTGACACGGCAGTTGTCCGAAGCCGGCAACCTCCTACAAATCAAACTACACGAACACATCATTATCGGCCTCATGCCTAACGGACAGACCTCTTACTACAGCTTCCATGACGAAGGTCTCCTCTAACGGTTCACCGTGAGTTCCACCGACACCGACTGCATCTGACCGCCAAGCGGTGGATTCAACTTGGAAATCTTCACTCCAGCACTCTTGATATCAGGGAATTGCGATAGCAACCTATTCCCCACCCTGCGGGCGACATGCTCCAGCAGATGCGACGGCTGCCGCATCTCCTCTGCCACTACCTGATAAACCTCCAGATAGTTCACCGTATCACCTATGTTATCAGACACTTCTGCAACCGATGTATCTGCATCGAACCACAGGTCAACACGGAAATGGGTGCCTATGACTCGTTCCTGGTCAAAACAACCATGATGCGCATAAAAGCGCATATCGTTTATGGCAATCCTTCCCATCAGATGATGTTGTCAAACTGGTGCAGGAACCGGAGGTCATTCTCGAAGTAGAGCCGCAAATCACGAATCTGGTATTTCAACATGGCCATACGTTCCACACCCATACCAAAGGCAAAACCCGTATATTCCTTACTATCAATACCGCAGGCATCGAGAACATTGGGGTCCACCATGCCGCAACCAAGAATCTCAAGCCATCCTGTCCCCTTACAAATGTTGCAGCCCTTTCCGCCACAGATATTGCACGAGACATCCATTTCGGCGCTCGGTTCCGTAAATGGGAAATAGCTGGGTCTCAGTCGTATCTGTGTATCAGGACCAAACATTTCCTTGGCAAAATAGAGCAAAGTCTGCTTCAGGTCGGCAAAGGTCACCTTCTTATCCACATAGAGACCTTCCACTTGATGGAAGATGCAATGCGCACGAGCGCTAATAGCCTCATTTCTAAATACTCTACCCGGCGCAATGATACGGATGGGGGGCTTATGGGTCTCCATCACACGTACCTGCACCGACGAAGTATGGGTGCGCAGAGCCACATCCATCTTACCCTCCTCTTTTTGAACGAAAAAGGTATCCTGCATATCGCGCGCAGGATGGTCGGGAGGAAAATTCAAGGCTGAGAAAAGATGCCAGTCGTCCTCTATCTCGACCGACTCTTCAATGGTAAAACCGATACGGGCAAAAATTTCGGCTATCTCATTCATCGTCACCGACAATACATGCCGACTGCCACGCTGCATGAAGTCGGCCGGCATCGTGAGGTCGTGGGTATTGTTCAGTTCGGGGGACTGCTCCACGTAGTTCTTCCACTCCTCTACCTTGGCCAATGCAGCGGTTTTCAATTCGTTGAGAGCAATACCCATCTCCTTCTTCTGTTCGTTGGGCAATGCTTTGAACTGCTCGAAAAGCTCGTTCATGATGCCCTTGCGGCCAAGGAAACGCACTCTGAACTGCTCCACCTCGGCAGCTTTGTCCTTAAAGTCCTCGATACGGGCGTTCCGTATCTCGTCAATGTACTGGGAAATAAGACTTTTCATCTATCTTGGTAGTTATTTGATCACTTTCACTTTAAGAATCCTCACATCTTTCACCGGACGGTCTGCCGCACCGGTCTCCACCGCGGCAATCTTATCTACAACCTCCATACCCTCAACAAGTTCTCCGAACACAGTGTAGTCTCCGTCCAGATGAGGAGTGCCGCCAACGGTAGTGTATATCTTGCGCTGTTCGGCGGTGAACTTCTTACCAAAACGCTGTTCCATCATATTGAGCGTTTTGTCATCCCACACCTGACCTTGCACCACATAGAACTGGGAGGCCGAGGATTCCTTCCTTGGGTTGATATTATCTCCCTGACGTGCAGCACACAAGGCTCCTTTCTTGTGAATATGATTGGGGCGGAATTCTGCGGGAACCGTATAACCCAAAGTGCCGTCACCCAGCATCTGGTTAGGCTTTGCATTGCGCGAATTCGGGTCACCGGCCTGAATCATGAAGTTTTTGATTACGCGATGAAATAACAGACTATCATAGGTATGCTCCTTGACCAATTTCAAGAAATTATCACGGTGCAAAGGGGTGTCGTTATAGAGGACAAACACCATTTTCCCCATGGAAGTCGTCATTTCCACCATCACCGGCCTATCAACTTTTTTCGTCTGAGGTACAGCGTTTTGAGACCACCCAAGTGTGAGCGCCAGCAAAAAAAATGCAAGAATTGTTATTTTTTTCATCCTATTACAGAATTTTTTACTAATTTTGCAATGCAAAAATAAGAAGAAAATTAGACATAACAAGACAAAAAATCATACTTTTATGAAGAAAAAAATCCACATTCTCCCCGTTATCCTGTTTTTCAGCCTCTTACCCATGACGCTTTTCTCCTCCTGCGACAAGGACACCAACAGCTATCTGGAGGTTTTGGTCATCAATGAAGGCAACCGTGCACCGGTTCCGGGTGTAAAAGTGGAACTTTATCAAAACAATTGCGACCCCAGCGATCTCAACTATTCCATGGGCATCACCGATGCCAACGGTTCCTACTCCGCCAAATACAATGCACCGGCCATCATCAACATCAAAGCCTCGCTGGAGGTGGAGAACGACGGTGTGCGTATCGGCACCGGAAGCGCCCGTTTGATTGAAGGAGAGACCAAGACCGCCCAAGTGATTCTGAAGACAGAAGTCGAATACTAACAATCAGAAACCATGATTTTTAATCCCACTTCTGATGACTTGACCCAACTCGCCGAGTTGGGTCTTTCTGTTGAACAGGTACAAGCCCAGATTGACCATTTTAAGGAAGGATTTCCCAAGACCCGCCTCGACGCCCCTGCTACACCCGACAACGGTGGCATCCGGGTGCTGGACGACAAAGAGATTGTCCGCTATGAGAAACTCTATCGCACCCTCGGCCAAGGGCAACGCCTTCTGAAGTTCGTCCCCGCCTCCGGTGCGGCAACCCGCATGTTCAAAAGCCTCTACGAATTCTCAGCCAACTATTTCGGTGTGGCCGGCAACTTCGCAAAGGAGTTTCCCGAAGTGCAAGAATTCCTGGAGAACATCCACTCGTTCGCTTTCTTCAACGACCTGAAAGCATGCATGATGGCTTCCGATTTGGACATTGAAGACTACTTGCAGCGCGGCGACTACAGTACCGTCATCAACTTCCTCTTGAAAGAGCAGTACCTCGGCTACGGCAGCCTGCCCAAAGCCCTGTTGAAATTCCACCGCTACGGCGAGGTGCAGCGCACCCCGCTTGAAGAGCACATCGTCGAGGGTGCACTCTACGCCCGCAACAACGACGGATCTGTCCATCTGCACTTTACCATCTCCCCCGAACATCGCGATGGCTTCCGTCGCAAGATTGCCGAAGTGAAGCAGTACTACGAAAGCACTTTCGACATCAAACTGAAGATAAGTTTCTCTGAACAAAAGCACTACACCGACATCATCGCTGTCGATGAGCAGAACCAACCCCTCCGCGATGAGAACGGCCGTCTCATCTTTCGTCCCGGCGGACACGGCGCCCTCATCGAGAACCTCAACGAGCAGCGTGCCGACCTCATCTTCATCAAAAACATCGACAATGTGGTGCCCGACTGGATGAAGCACACCACCGTGATTTACAAGCAAGTACTTGCCGGACTACTGCTAGACCTCAAGCAGAAGACCTTCGACATGCTGCGCCTGCTCGACAGTCACCCCGACGACAAGACGCTACACAAGATCGCCCGCTTCGCCAAAGAGGAGCTGGATATCATGGTACCAGAGGGTTACACCGCCCAAACGCTCCACTCACTTCTCAACCGACCCATGCGCATCTGCGGTATGGTAAAGAACCTCGGAGAGCCCGGGGGCGGCCCGTTCTATACTATTGATACCAAAGGCCGTAGGAGCCTTCAGATTGTCGAGTCGGCCCAAATCAACCGCAAGGATCCCGAGCAGGACAAACTCTTCCAGGCTTCAACCCATTTCAACCCCGTCGATTTGGTGTGCAGCACCCGCAACTATCGTGGCCGCTATTTTGACCTGCGCCAGTATGTCGATCCCATGACTGGATTCATCAGCAAAAAGAGCAAAGGTGCCATCACATTGAAATCCCAGGAGTTACCCGGATTGTGGAACGGAGCCATGGCCGACTGGATCACCCTCTTCATCGAGGTGCCCGTGGCCACCTTCAACCCCGTCAAGACCGTTAACGATCTGCTTCGGAAGGAGCACCGCGAAGGATAAGCCACACGGCGCCAGCCAACAGCAGCAACGTCAGGACACAGGCCCACCAGTTGATGGTACGGCCTGTTTCTTCTATCGAATAGTCGCCAACCAGCAGACGCTCGGTACTGACGAGATGCTCTTCCATGCGTCCATCAGGCAGGACGACACGCCACAGCACCCGTGTATTAAGATTCCAATGATCTACAGCCCAGTGCAATGCATCAAATCCGACATCGTTGATTTTATTGATAAACTCCAGTTCCGGAATCTTTGTAGCCACATTCCCAATCGATTTGAATTCATTCGGCTGGTCAGCAAGGGCAAGGGTTAGCAATGTGTCGTGGTATTGATTCAACAAAGCCTTCTGTGTGCTGTCGCAACAGGCAGCGTAAGCCTCCATCTCTTTTTCAAACAGGCAGTGGCTCCACCACTTCATATACTTGGTATTCAGTTTGTCCAACAACGCATACATATCGGAGCCGTTCCAGTCGGCCGGCAACTCGAGGGGGCGGAACATTAGCTGTTGTTCCTCATCCGTAAGATACTGGCTTATAGGTATCGGCAAGCTGTCGATGTCGGGAAACACAGCGGTGTAACGGTAACGGGTGGTGAACCAGCGGAAGCTTTTGCTCACAGTTACCTGCGGCCGCAGCATGCGCATCAGGCTGTCGTCCACGATGGTCCATTCCCCGCGTGCAAGTGCATGCGAGAACATGTATTTCATGGTGTCGCATTCGGTACGGAAGTCAAAAGCCAGAGGTCTCTCAAGGGCATTGCACTGCCAGCCTCCATAAAGTGTGTGGCTGAGCGAAGAGGTGTCAGCGGCGAAAACCATACGGGTGCCATTGAGGCTACGCTCCACATGGTCGGTGACCACATAATGGGTGGCGCAGGAATAAAACAACACTGCAGCCAACATAAAAAACAAGACATTACGTTTCATAACAAGGTATATATTTGACGGTTATAGATCGAGTGGCGATAACCGGCCAACGGCGCCGGCACATCGTTGCGAGGGGTGTCGATGGTTCGGCTGACGCGTTCGGCAAGGGTCAACGACCGAGCCGGGGTCGGTTGGGGCAAGAACAACATCGAAGCGCCTCCAAGAACCAACACAACCAACATAGATGCAACGACTTGTCTCTGTCGGCGACGGCGTGTCACCTCATGACGGACTCCTTGCAGGATTGCGTTGGAGTCCGGCACATCGACCGGAAGATGCTGCACCTTTGCTATCAATTCATTGTACTCCATATTGCTTCAATTTTTCTTTCACGGTGTTGCGGGCGGCCCATAGATTGGCTTTGACCTGCTCGAGGCTCATGCCCGTGGTCGCAGAAGTCTCTTCGGCGCTGAAACCATCCAATTCACGCAACTGATACACAACCCGTTGCCTGGGCGGCAACTGGACGGTGACCCGTTGCAAGAGCATAAGCAGTTCGTCGGCTTCCATCCGGTTGACATCCACGCCGTCGGTCGGCAAGGCCTCCACCGCCTCGCGATGACGGCGACGGCGACGAAGTTCATCATAACAGCGTCTGACACAGATGGTATAAAGCCAGGTGCGGACTGTATAACGCGGATGATAACGGCGAACCCGTGTCCAAAGGCGGATGAACGTCTCCTGCACTGCGTCATCGGCCGCCATCCGATCCAGCAACAGACTGACAGACAGTCGGTAAAGCGGTTCCCGGTAACGTTCGACCAGTTCCCTGAAAGCGGCCTCGCTGCCAGCCTTCAGCTGTCGCATCAGTTCTATGTCCGTGGTAGCATTCACGCTTATAATACGTTCCGCACACTGAAAAGTAAAATCCGGCAGTGCAAAAATACTAAATAATTACCAAATGACAAGGTATCCTGTCCGCCACACCACCGTTTCTGCACCGTCACACCTCCGTCTGCGGACGGAGGTGAAACGGAGTTGAGACGGAGGTGAGACGGAGTTGTCGGGGAACCACTCCCAGCCATCAATAATTCATTCCGCAATACAATAAGAAAACAAAAACAACGTTAAGGAGACCAAACAACAAAAAATCAAACCATGAAGAAAACAGGAATCATTGTAGCCATCGTGGCCGTTGTTGCCGTCATTGCACTCTGGGGCATTGGCGTGAACAACAAGCTTGTCACCGCCGACGAGAATGTGCAAAAGGCTTGGAGCCAGGTAGAAAACGTCTATAAACGCCGCATGGATCTCATTCCGCAGCTGGTGGCCACCGTACAGGGCGCCGCCGACTTCGAGAAGAGCACCCTCACCGAAGTGACCAACGCCCGCGCCGGCGTGGAGAACACCAAAGTCGATCCCTCACAGCTCAGCGAAGAGCAAATCAAAGCCTACCAAAAGGCTCAGGACCAGCTGGGCAAGGCTGTGGCCAACACCATCAAGGTGACCGTGGAGCGCTACCCCGAACTGACCGCCACAGCGGGCTTCCGTGACCTGCAGGTGCAGCTCGAAGGCACCGAGAACCGCATCACCGTGGAGCGCGGCAAATTCAACGAGGCCGTACAGGGCTACAACACCATGCTGCGCCGCTTCCCGAACAGCATCATTGCCGGCATCGCCGGTTTCCAGAAGAAAGGCTACTTCACCGCTCCCGAAGAGGCCAGCGAGCCCGTGAAGGTGGAGTTCAACTTCTAAGGAGTAACGGTAAATGCTTCGGACTGCCAAACATATTGTCATACTGTTGACATGGGTGCTAGTTTCCAGTGCCATCTGCGCGCAGTGGCTGCCTGAAAAGACCAACCGGCTGGTAAACGACTACTCGGGCATCCTGACCGAAAGCCAACGCAACACACTGGAGCAAAGACTGGTAGCCTTCAACGACTCGACCTCGAACCAGATTCTCGTCGTCATCACCCCCACCCTCGGCGGCGACGACGAGAACGCTGTAGCCCAACGTATTGGACAAACCTGGGGCGTGGGGCAGCAGGAATTCGACAACGGTGTAGTTATCCTGATTAAATCCAAGATCCCGGACGAGGACTGGGGAGCGGTGGCCATCAGCACCGGCTACGGGGTTGAAGGAGCCTTGCCCGACCTCTTCTGCAAGCGCATCATCGACGACCACATGCTCTCGCCCCTCGGCGATGGCGACTACTACCGTGCGCTGACCGCAGCCCTCGACATCATCGAGCCCGTGCTGGCCGGCGAATACAGCTACGCGCAGTACCGCAAGGACGAACGCCGCAAGGGGCTGATAGCCCTCGGTGTGTTCGTGTTGTTCATCGTGGTAGTTATCGTCGTGTTAGGCATTTACGTCAAGAAGCACCCCGACTCATGGAACCACACGGGCAGCAACCTCGGCGGAAGCGGAGGGGCCTTCATCGGAGGCTTTTCCTCCGGCCGTTCCGGAGGAGGGTTCTCCGGCGGCGGATTCGGAGGCTTCGGAGGCGGCAGTTTCGGTGGCGGAGGAGCCTCGGGACGCTTCTGAATCGGGACGTCAAAAGTTGAAAGTTGAAATTTTATTTGGCCAGTTGAAAAATTGTTAGTATCTTTGCCGAGCGTTTGTGATGGGGAGAATAGCCGTTACAAACTGACACACAGGAATATAAACAATAAAATAGTATAAACCATGGGTATCAATGCTAACAAAAAGGTGAAGAGAAGAAAGGTCCGCATCAACGGTAACAAGAACTCCACCAACAACTGGGGTATCACCGCCGCTGGCTGGAATGCTGTGCACAAAGCCATCATCAACGCCCCTGAGGCCGAGTAAGGAACGAGTTTCATCGAGGACTAAACACTTCACTCAAAACAAAGACACGAAGGCCGATATGTCGGCCTTTTTTCATATATGAAACAGACCACCCTCTGCTACATCGACAACGGCGACAGCTACCTGATGCTGCACCGCGTGAAAAAAGAGCACGACGCCAGCCACGGGAAATGGATTGGCGTGGGCGGCAAGTGCGAGGCCGACGAGAGCCCCGACGAGTGCATGCTGCGCGAGGTAAAAGAGGAAACGGGCGTGGAGATTACACACTGGCAATACCGTGGTATCGTGACTTTTATCTCCGACACCTGGCCCAACGAATACATGCACCTCTTCACCGCCACCGAGTGGCACGGAGAGCCCGACATGAGCATCGACGACGAGGGCACGCTGGCCTGGATACCGAAATCAGTGATCAGTGACCAGTGCTCTGTGGCCAGTGGCCAGAGAGCCATGCAGGACGACAACTGCTCACTAAACACCAAACACTTAACACCGAGCCCCCTCCCCCTCTGGGAGGGCGACAAAATATTCCTGCGCCTGCTGCTGGATGCACATCAACCCTTTTTCTCTCTCAAGCTTGTCTATGAGCAAGATAAGATGACCTCTGCCACCCTCAACGGCATCCGTCTATAAAGATACCTCAGGTATGACTAAAGTATGATTCAAGTATGACTAAAGAAACACTTGGGCATGGTGAAGGTGTGACAGGGTAATGACTTAGTACTTTCTATATAGTCATTACTAGGTCAATACTAGGTCAATACTAGGTCAATACTAGGTCATAACGGATTCAAGGCTCATTGTCAGGATATTACCGGGATAGAACTATCAATAGCTATATACTATGAAAAAATCTTGAAAGGTCTGTTTGCCGTAATGGCTGTGGCCTTAAGTGTTCGCGACGAAGAGTTCTCATCGAAATTTCTCTTTGGTCACAAAGAAGCGAGAATGCTTTAATAACAACGCGAAAGAAGAAGGTGTCCCAAATGTTTGGGGCATCTTCTTCTTTGTACAAAAAATTAACGCATACATTGTTTTGGAACGTTGGGAGTAGCCTTAGGGGTACCTAGGGAGTAGTTTGGGTGAAGGTAGGGAAAACCCTTACCTGTATAGGGTTAATATAGAGTTGATATAGGGTTGTTCTTATGTTAGACCTTAGCTGAAGCTTAATTAGAAGATAGTTAGAGAGTAATTTGACTTTAGTTAGACAGGTGGTGGGAAAACATTTTGGAGGGCATTGGGATTTATTTCTTATCTTTGCATCAACGATTACGACGTCAATCCATTAACAATCATCTGCATTGTATTATAATGCAGAATATTACAGAAAGAAAACGATGCAGGAGCGGCAGTTTGACCCGTGGCAGCGGGAGGCGATTGAGATCAGCGGCGGACGGCATCTGGTGCTGGCGCCACCGGGATGCGGTAAGACGGACATCTTGACGGAACGTGTGGTACATGCCCACGAACAGGGGGTGGAATACAAGGACATGCTGTGCCTGACCTTCACCAACCGCGCCGCCAAAGGGATGGCCCAACGTATCGCCGACCGCACAGGCAATCCCGTCCCCGACGACCTCTTCGTGGGCAATATTCACCGCTACTGCTCGCAGATGCTTTTCAACGAGGGCATCGTGAACCACAACAGCGCCATCATCGACGAAGGCGACGTGGAGAGCATCATCCAGGAGGAACTCTGCAAGAAGTTGGACATCAAGAGCCACACCACGGAGCTGATGCGCTATCAGCACGCGTTATGGCAACTGACGCTGGGGATGCGAGGCGATGTGGTGATGCACAACGAACTGCTGCAGACGGGGGCCATGCAGAAGCTGTGCGACGTGCTGGGACGACCCGCCACAGACGAGAGCCTGGCCAGCATCTATGCCGACATCGAGGGCTTGATGAACCGCTACACCATCCTCTACGAACTGCCGGCCGCCAACACCATGCGGCTGGCCCGCGCCTATCAGCAATACAAGGAGGACAACGACCTGCTGGATTATGACGACCTATTGGTGTTGGCCTTTAAGCATCTGCAAGGTGAAAGATTAAAGGTTAAAGGTGAAACAACAGACAATACCTCTCACCGCTACCGCTGGATAGAAATCGACGAGGTGCAGGACCTCAACGCCTTGCAGTTCGCGTTGGTGGATTGCTTCGCCGCCGACGATGCCACCATCGTCTATCTGGGCGACGAGCAGCAGGCCATCTTTTCCTTCATCGGAGCCAAGCTGGAGACCCTCGAGAGCCTGAAACGCCGCTGCGAGGGGCATATCCACTACCTGCACACCAACTACCGCTCGCCCAAATACCTCTTGGACCTCCAGAACGACTTCGCGGTGCGCAATCTGGGCATCCGGCGCGACCTGTTGCCCACCACCGACAACACGGTGGAGAAACGTCCCGAGGATGTCTGCCTGCTCGATGTAGGCGACGCCACCTTGGAGAGCTACTATGCCGCCCGCTTCGCCAAACGATACGGCGATATGTCGGAAGACGGACGTGTGGCCGTGCTGGTGAGCACTAACCGCGAGGCCGACGAGGTGGGCGAGATGATGAGCTCCATGCATATCCCCCATTTCAAAATCAGCGGCACCGACTTGTTCTCCCTGCCGACAATACGCCTGCTGCTGGCTCATCTGAGCGTGCTCACCGACGAGACGGTGTTCATCGCATGGGCGCGCCTGCTATGGGGTCTCAAGGTGGTGCCCACCTACACCGCCGCCCGTGCCCTGATGCGCGACATGCGGCGTGCGGCCCTGCTACCCACCGACTTCCTGCTTTATCCCAGAAGTTCCTATTTGCAAGAGTTTGTCCATGCCTACGACACCGAGGAGTTGGTCATCTTCGACACCGAAACCACCGGCCTCGACCCTCGTAACGACGACATTATCCAGATTGCCGCCATCCGCGTACGGCATGGCAAGGTGACAGGCAAGCCCTTCAATATCATATTGGAGACCGACAAAGAGCTGCCCGCCACCGTCGGTGGACACCCCAACCCCATGCTGGAGGTCTATCGTATCAGCAAGCGCCACCCTCGAGCCGAAGGCCTTCAGTTGTTTATGGAGTACTGCAAGGGGAGAGTACTCGTCGGCCACAATGTAGAGTATGATTACCAGATACTTCGCCATAATCTCCAGCGGGAGAATCTCCATGCGCAACTCTCCATTCTCAACTCCACTCGCTATTACGACACGCTGAAATACATCCGTCTGGTGCGCCCGCGCCTGCGGCACTACAAACTAGGACATCTACTTGAGGTGCTGCACCTTGAAGGACAGAACAGCCATCAGGCCGACGACGACATCATGGCCACACTCTCGCTGCTCACCTTCTGTCACCGAAACGCCCTGATGCTGGCCGCCGAACAACGCCGCTTCCTCGACAACCACAAAAGGATGATAGACAAGTTCCGCGAACGCTACGCCGATGTCTATCAACATGCTGTGGGTCGGATGCACACCGACGGCAGCGGCATCCTTGAGGAGATGAAATACATGTATGAAAGCACCGATATAGAGCCCGTGGACAAATGGCAGCATCTGCTACACTACCTTGAGAGCGACGTCATCAAAGAGGAACTCTACCCCACCCTGCGGCTGCAACTGGAACGTTACATCACCGACCTCTGCACCAGCAAGGAGGCCGACATGTGCGGCAGCTCGCTCGAGGAGCGTTTCATCATCTCCACCGTACATAAAGCCAAAGGGTTGGAGTTCGACACTGTGATTGTCTATCGCGCCATCGACGGCAGCTATCCCGGTTCACACAGCTGGACAGAAAAGCAGATACAGGAAGACGCGCGGCGTTTGTTTGTCGCCCTCTCGCGGTCGAAGAAGCACCTCTGTGTCCTCTGCGACTCTTATTACGGGCGTTCCACCCACACCCTCAGTCCCTTCTTGGAGAAAGTCAAAGGGCATTTCACCCTCTACCACCGCACGCCCGACGGGAAGATTCGGGAAGATTAGAACGGCCTGTAGGTGGCCATGCGCTGGGCGGCCAGCTGCTCGTACATAGTACCCGGACGGCCGTAGTTGGCATAGGGGTGGATGCTGATGCCTCCACGTGGCACAAAGAGTCCTATCACCTCGATATATCGGGGATCCATCAACTTGATGAGGTCGTCCATGATGGTATTCACGCAGTCCTCGTGGAAATCGCCGTGGTTACGGAACGAGAAGAGATAAAGTTTCAGGCTCTTGCTTTCCACCATGCGACGGTCGGGGATGTACATGATTTTGATTTCTGCAAAGTCGGGTTGCCCTGTAATGGGGCACATCGCCGTGAATTCGGGGCAGTTGAACTGTACCCAATAGTCGCGTTCGGGATGCTGGTTCTCAAATGCCTCCAGCACCTCAGGAGCATAGTTCTCCGGTATCGGGCTGCTGTGGCCCAAGGCCTTCAGGTTGTCTTGTTCGCGATTCATTGTATATTCAATATTTTGTGTATCTGTAGCGAAAGCCTCCACTGTGGGTGGCTCTTGATGTACTCCACCGCGGCGGCTGTAATCTGTTTGTTCTTAGCGTTGTCCCCCATATCGCAAGGCTGGAGGAAGATGAACGGCGGAAGGTGAAAGGTGAGAGATGAAATCTGGTCGGCGGGATCGTGCTCGCCATCGAACACCACCTTGATTTCATCGGCACGGGTCAGTACCACCTCTGCGCCATCGACATAGACCGTCTTGGGAGAGAGGGTAACCCAATCCACGTTGGGCGGAAGGAGATGCGTGCCGTTGGTCTCTACAGCCACCGTCTTGTGTGCGGCATGCAGGGCCTCGACAAGACTCTCCGTCAGTTGCAGCGACGGCTCGCCGCCGGTAATCACCACCAGGCGGGCAGGATGCCTGACCACCGCGGCCACAATCTCCTCTTCCGACATCTCATCGCCGCCCTCATGCCGTGTGTCACAAAAGGGGCACTTCAGGTTGCATCCGCTGAAACGGACAAAGACCGCAGGCGTCCCGCTGTAGAGACCTTCGCCCTGAAGGCTGTAGAATATCTCGTTGACCTTCATTCGTCAATTTCGTAGGTGGCTGTGTTTCCAGTGGTTTCCTGCACATCGACACGGTAGCAGTTGGGCACCTGCTGCTGGCACCAGCGGGCGATATTCTCCGCCGTGGGGTTGCAGCCGATGACATCATTTATCACCTGATGGTCAAGCTTGTCGGTGATGCTGCTCTTGATTTTGGAGAAATCCACCACCATGCCGTTACGATCCAGTTCGCGGGCCTTGCAGTAGATGGTAATCTGCCAGTTGTGCCCGTGCAACTGAGTGCACTTGCTCGGGTAATCCAGCTCCAACCTGTGAGCGCCGGAGACTTCGATATGTTTCTTTACGTAATACACTTTGAAATTTGAAAATTGAAAATTAAAAACTATTGCGTCACGTCGTATTTCGTTGGGTCGGGGATGCCGGCCGTGCGGAAAGCCTCGCGGCGTTCGGTGCAGGTGCCGCAGGTGCCGCAATGGTGCTCGCCACCACGATAACACGAGTAGGTCTGCCCATAGTCGATACCCAAAGCCGTACCGCGTCGCACCAGGTCAGCCTTGGTGAGGTTCGTATAAGGCGCCGCCAGCTGCACACCCTCGTAGGTGCCCGCCTGCATGGCGCCGTCCATCGCCTCCACAAACGCCGGCCGGCAGTCGGGATAGATGGCGTGGTCGCCACCGTGATTGGCTATCAGCACCCGTTTCAATCCCCGGCTCTCGGCCAATCCACAGGCAATGCTCAGCATGATGCCGTTGCGGAACGGCACCACAGTGGAATGCATGTTGCTGTCGTCATAACTGCCGTCGGGGATGGCCTCCGCCCCACTGAGCAGCGACGAGGAAAAATAGCGACTCATGAAGCCTAGTTCGATGACGAGATGCTCGATGCCCAGCAACTGGCAATGATGCCGCGCACAGGCAATCTCGCGAGCGGCATGGTTGCTGCCATAATCGAAAGTCACAGCCAACGCTATACGTTGCCGCTCCTCATAGAGCAGGGTGGTGGAATCAAGTCCACCCGAATAAATAATCACCGAATCAGGCGGCCGTTTATCGGCCACTATCTTACTGTCTGTCATATTCTTGTTTTGTTAAAGGGGGTTGTCAAGAAGACCCCTGTAGCTATTCTATTTCAGGTAGTACTCCACGGTGGTCACCACACGCACCTTCTTCACCTGCGGCGTGTTCTCGTCGAGGTCCTCCACCTCGAAGTAGCCTTGCGAGGCGGTGCGCATCTTGCCAATCTTGCTGTGGCTGTTTTTGGCAAACTCGTCGGCGGCCGTACGGGCATTCTCCAAACTCTCCGCAATCATGGCCGGCTTGATGTCGTTCAGGCCGTGATACTCGTAACTGGCATAGCTGTTGCTGATGATGTCCTGCTTCAGCAAGTCGCCGTCGATGGTACGCTCCAGGTCGCGCACCACGTCCATCTTGTCGGTAAAAACATTGATGGTCTGGTTGGCGTTGTAGCGGAAGCGTATGTTCGAGGTGTAGTAGCTGTCGTAGCGGTCGTTGAAGTGGGCCGAGGTGAATTTGATTTCCTCGTCGGAGAAACCTGCCTTCTTCAGCAGACTGACCACAGCCTTCTCGTTGCGCTCCATAGTGGCGCGGAGGTCGGTGAGCTCGTTGTCCTGTCCGCTGAAGCTGACGCGCAGCACCACACGGTCGGCCGGCACCTCCTTCTCGCAGAGGCCGCGCACCTTCACGGTGTCGTCATACGACTTCAGCGTCCTCACAGTGAAGACCATAGAAAACCCTAACACCAAGGCTGCCAACACGATGGCCACACCCTGAATCATGTTCTTCTTGAACGGTATGCTACTTCCTTTCATGGTTTTTGATTGTTTGCATTTGAGTTAGGAACGCAACATCCGACCTTTTATTGTCCCAAAAACATTTTTTTCACCCTCGATTCAAGCCATCAACTCCGTATCAACTCCGTTGCCCCTCCGTCTCACCTCCGTCTCACCTCCGTTGACGGACGTAGGAAAGACGGTGGCACGACGGTCCGGAGACGGTGGAACAATCTAAAGATTGTCCAGTTGTAAAAAAACTTCCGTCAAGATTGCTAATTTTTCGTATTTTTGCAGTTTTGATTTTTCCCGATTCGGACATGAAGAGCATATATAATATATTCAAAGAGAGCGTCAAAGAGATTACGCACTACTACATGCTGCTGGTGGAGGAGACGAAAAGCCAGCGGCTGGTGGGCAGCACGAACGAGTGGGTGCTGGACAACTACTACATGATCAGCGAGCAGGAGAAGGTGATGAAGGAGGAGCTGAAAGGCATGGAGCGGGGCAAGTGGAAGGTGGAACGACGCCGTCTGACGATGCTGATGGAGCTGCTGCAGGGCTTCCTGCGGAAATGCCACTACGCGGTGGATAAGAACCTGCTGTTCCGCTACCTGACGCAGGTGCAGGCCCGCCAGAAGGACTACCTCACCTACCCCGAGGTCTATACGCTGCTGCCGCTGACCAAGCTGGTGCTGATCAACGAGCTGGCCACCCTGTGCCGCCAGATGGAGGCGCAGAAGGCCTACCACTATACCGTCACCGAGAAGGACCACGCCGACCCCGACCGGCTGAACGAGGCCGCCCGTGAGAACCTGACGATGATGAACATCTTCAACTCGCTGAAGAAGATGACCAAGCTGCCGCTGGCGGAGCTGATCGACGCGGTGAGCTTCTCGGAGAAGGCCCTCAAGGGGGAGAAGGTGGGGATGTACGACCAGATGTACGACCGGACGAAGGAGGACTACCGCGCGAAGGTGGTGAGAGAGTGTCGAAGAGTCAAAGGGTCGAAGAGCCGAAGGGTCACAGAATATGAGTTGGTGAAGGACCTGGTGGCGAAAGCCGACGAGAGAGGTGAGCATGTGGGCTGGCAGCTCTTCCCGCCGAAGCAGTGGGAGGCCCGTGCCCACGGGTATGTGGGGATTGTGGTGACAGCGGCGTTGCTGCTGGCGGTGGCGTTCGCTTATGGAATCAATGGTTTTCGAGAGTTTAACTGGCTGAGTGTGGTGCTGACGGTACTGCTGTGGGTGCCGATGAGCCAGATCGTGATAGACCTCTTCAACCAACTGCTGTACAAGCTTCACAAACCTGTCAACACCTTCAAAATCAAGTTCAAAGACGGCCTGATTCCCAAAGAATACACCACGATGGTCATCATGCCCACCATCCTGAAGAACAAGGAGAAGACCATCGAACTGCTGGAGCAGCTGGAGGTGTATTACCTGTCGAACCTGAACCGTGCGAGCGAAGGACAGCGGATGGAACAACGTCCGCAGAACCTGTACTATACCCTCGTGGGCGACGCCGCCTCCTATAAAGAGGCCGACGCGCCGTGGGACGAGGAGGTGGCGCAGGCGGGATTGCAGAAGGTGAAGGAGTTGAACGAGAAATACGGCAGCCACATCTTCAACTTCGTCTATCGCAAACGTGCCTGGAGCGAGGGAGAGCAGACGTGGCTGGGCCACGAGCGCAAACGCGGCGCCATCCTGCACTTCAACGATTTGGCTTTGGGGCAGACCTCCGAGGAGGAGAAGCAACAGCGGTTCCGCTGCGAGACCCTCTCGGGATGGCTGAACCAGCCGCCCCAGTTCATCATCACCTTGGACACCGACACGGAGCTGGTGCTCTACTCGGCCCAGAAACTCATCGGAGCGATGGCGCATCCGTTGAACCGAGCCCAACTGAGTGCCGACAGTAAGCGGGTGGATCGCGGATACGGCATCATGCAGCCCAGGGTGAATGTGGATGTGGAGGTGACGAACAAGAGCCGCTACGCACAGCTCTTTGCGGGATTGGGCGGCTTGGATGTCTATACCACCGCTTCGTTCGAACTCTATCAGGACATCTTCAACGAGGGGTCGTTCTGCGGCAAGGGTATCTATGACCTGCGGGTGTTCCAGCAGGTGCTGAAGGGCACTTTCCCGGAGAATCTGATTCTGAGTCACGACCTCATCGAGGGCTGCCATATCCGCTGCGGACTCATCAACGACCTGGAACTCTTCGACGACAACCCCAGCAACTATATCGACGACGCCAAGCGCCACCACCGCTGGACGCGCGGCGACTGGCAAATCATCGGCTGGCTGA
The DNA here is from genome assembly GCA_017960605.1 of Bacteroidales bacterium. Lineage (GTDB taxonomy): Bacteria > Bacteroidota > Bacteroidia > Bacteroidales > P3 > Colimorpha. Next base: position 42,746 of record JAGCYV010000075.1, read on the forward strand.
AGAACTCCGTGCGAAACGAAAAGGGCGAGAAGGTGAAGAACCAGGTGAATACCATCGGCCGTTGGAAGATATTCGACAACTTGCGCCGTTCAGTACTGAGTCTGGCACTGCTGGTAATCATACTGGCCGGTTACTCCATTTTCATCATCAATGCCTCATTCTCCATTTCTCCCGCATGGTACGTGCTCCTGGCATTCATAGCGGTGGCCAGTCCCATTGTGTTCTTCATCATCGGACAGATTACCACGCTGCCGCGATTCGGCAAGCGCTACCGCTACTACATGACCCTGATGCGCGGCTTCCGGGTAATCATCTACCGTTCGCTTGTCCAGTTCGCCCTGCTGCCCAAGGAGGCGTGGATGTACACCGACGCGGCGGTGCGTGCCTGCTGGCGCATGTGGGTGAGTCATCACAACCTGTTGGCATGGATCACCAGCGACGAGGCCGCCAAGAATACCAAAGGAACGCTGGGCGACTACCTGGGCAAGTTCTGGTTCAACTATGTGATGAGTGCGGTGCTGGTGATGATGGGACTTATGGGCACCGTGAGTTTCATGGGCTGGACGGGCATTCTGTTCTGCGTAGTGACGTGGTGCGGGGCACCGTTCCTGATGTACTGGCTGGGCAAGAAATTCCCACAGGACAAGCACAGTCTCGGCGAGAAAGAGACCGGCGAGGTGCGCCAACTGGCCTGCGACACGTGGCACTTCTTCGACAGCCTGATTACCGAAGAGACCCACTGGCTCATCCCCGACAACTACCAGCTGAACCGCGAGCAGAAGACCGACTACAAGACCTCGCCGACCAATATCGGATACTCGCTGATCTCGGTCATCAGTGCGGCGGAACTGGGCTTTATCGGGCACGAGGAAGCGGTGGAACGGATAGGCCACATCGTCGATACGGTGGAGAAACTGGAGAAATGGAACGGGCATCTGTTCAACTGGTACGACATCCACAGCCTGCAGAAACTGCCCAACTATTTCGTGAGCACCTGCGACTCGGGCAACTTCGTGGCGTGCCTGTATGTGGTGAAAGGATTCCTGTCAGCAGACAAGGAGACAAACCAAACGCTGTTGGCCAAGGTGGAGCGGCTGATTGCGGAGACGGATTTCATGAAGCTCTACAATCCCGAGCTGGATGTGTTCAGCATCGGCTACGACTATGGGGCCAACAGCCTGCTGCCCTATCACTACAACAACTTCGCCTCAGAGGCCCGTCTTACCTCCTTCCTCACCATCTCGCAAGGCGACGCTCCCTACAAGCACTGGTTCTGCCTGGACAAGACGCTAGTGCAGTACAAAGGCTACAAAGGCGTAGCCTCGTGGTACGGGACGCTGTTCGAATACTTCATGCCCCTCATCTTCCTGCCCACCTACAAGCACACGCTGATGGACGAGACCTACAGCTTCGCCATCCGTGCGCAGCGGGCTTTCATCAAGAACGCCGCGAAAGGAATGCCGTGGGGCATCTCAGAGACCGCCTACAATGAGCTGGACGACGCACAAAACTACAAGTACCACGCTTTCGGCGTGCCCTACCTGAAGTTCCAGAACACCACACCCGACCGCATCGTCATCTCGCCCTACAGTTCGCTGATGACCCTATCGGTCGATGACCGCGCCGTGTATGACAACATGCAGCGGTTCAAGACAATGGGCATGTATGACGAGTACGGCTTCTTTGAGAGCTACGATGAGGAGGACCACGTGCCTGTACGAGCCCACTACGCCCACCATCAAGGCATGATACTCGCCTCGCTGGCCAACTATCTCGGCGATCACTGCCTGCAACGCTATTTCATGCAGGAACCCGCCATGCGATCGATGGAGACCCTGCTGAAGGAGAAAGCCCAGGTGAAGCCCTACATCGACCTGAAAGTCACCAAATACAAGCGCTACCAATACTCGAAGGTGCAGACGGAGAGCGACGCACGCGACTATGACGGCATCGCCAATGTGCCGGAAATCGGGGTGGTGAGCAACGGCCAATACACGGTGCTGATGAACGACCGAGGCAGCGGTTTCTCGCGTTACAGCAACATCCTGCTCAACCGCTACCGCAAAATCAGTTCCGACCACTACGGCACCTACCTCTATATCCGCAACCTGAGGTCGGACAAGCTGTGGTGCGCCACCTATGCGCCGCTGGACGTGAAGCCTGAGAGCTACCACGTGAGCTTTGCCGGCGACAAAATCAAATACATCCGTGTCGATGAGGGCATCGTGACGCAGACCGAGGTAACGGTGCTGAAAGACCGCAGCGCCGAACTGAGGCGATTCACCTTTACCAACAACGGAGATTCCGATGTGGATTTGGAAATCACCACCTACGGTGAGGTGGTGCTCGCACCGGCTGCTGAGGATGAAAACCACCGTGTCTTTTCCGGCATGAAGGTAGCGTCGGAATACGACAGCGAGCATGAAGCACTGCTTTTCTCGCGACCCGGCAGCAGCGATACACGCCACTACCTGCTACACAAACTCTGGACCGACGACGAGGACTCCGCCCTCGTAGAATATGAGACCTCGCGACTGAAATTCCTCGGTCGTGGAGGCAGTTTGCAACATGCCGACATCATTGAGAGCCACCGCACTTTGACGGGCACCGTCGGCACCACACTGGACCCCGTGATGTCCATGCGCCGCCGACTGCACATCGCCGCCGGCAAGCAGATGGAGGCATATATTCTCACCGGCTATGCAAAGGCCCGCGAGCAGCTGCTTGAACTGACGGAGCAATACCAGAGCGCCATCGACATCGAGCACGCCTTCAAGACGGCTTCGGTCTTCAACAACATGCGAACCAGCATGTCGCTCCTCAAAGGCAGCCAGATGCGTCTCTACAACAGCATCTCAAAATACATCACCCAAACGGCCACCCTCGGCAACCACCGTCAGGAACTGCTGGCCAAGAACCGGTTGTCGCAGAGCGGCCTGTGGCGGTTCAGCATCAGCGGCGACTATGCCATTGTGCTGATGGAGGTGGATAGCATGGCCAAGTCGGGTTTCGCCAAAGAGATGCTGCGTGCCTTCGAGTACTACAAGACCCACGGTCTGGTGCTCGACTTGGTGATCATCAATGACGCCACCGGCAGCGACCACGAAAGCCTGACCCACTTCATCCGCAGCATGGCCGACACAGAGCACCTGTGGACCACCCATCAGGTGGCCGGCAAGGTGTTTGTCCTCGACGGCAACGACATCAGCGACGACGAACGAACCCTGCTGCGCACCGTGGCCCGTCTCACCTTCAACACCCACGAAGGCCTTTCCATCAGTCAGCAACTGGAACGCCTCGAAGCGGTCAACCAGCACTATCAGGACAAGATTGAATACCCCGTGCTGAAAGCCCGGAAGGAGTTCCGCGTGTGGAGCGACCTGGCGTTCTACAACCAATACGGAGGTTATGACCGCGACGGACGCGACTACGTGGTCACCAACACCAACACACCCATGCCGTGGGTAAACGTGATTGCTAACGAGCAGCATTTCGGCTGCATCGCCAGTTCCACGATGGCAGGTTTCACCTTCGCCCACAACGCACAGCAATTCAAGCTCACCGGCTGGAGTAACGACATTGTCCGCGATACCGCCAGCGAGATGCTGCTCATCAACAAGCACCAGTTCCTCCCCGCCACCGCCCGTCACGGACAAGGCTACTCAGCTTTCGATGCCGACTACGACGACATGCACATCGATGTGCGCCTCTTCGTCGCCATGGAGAAGATGGAGAAATACTACCAACTCCGCATCGCCAATAAGACCGACGTTCCGATGGAGATGCAGCTCGATATGGTGTATAAACTGGTCCTTGGCATGAACGAAGAGCACACGGCCCGCTACCTCTACTCCGAGTGGGACGAGGCCACGAACACCCTGCGAGTCCGCAATGTCTATCATCCCATCTATCACGACCAGTGGCTGCTGCTCAGCGCCACCGAGCCTCTCACCGATATCTCACTCCACTACCCCAACCGCAAACGTTTGGGGCTGACAATCAACCTTCCCGCCAAGGGCGAGAAAGAGCTGGCGTTCATCATTTCAGTGGCCGGTGGACAGGAACCGATGACCAGTGGACTGTGGTCGGTGGAGGCCATCAACGCCGAATTCGACCATGTCGTAGCCTACTGGGACGAAAAACTCTCCCACATCCAGGTGGAGACTCCCGACCGCAGCTTCAACTACATGCTCAACCACTGGTACCTCTATCAGGTCTATTCCTCACGTTTGTTCGCGCGCGCGGGCTTTTATCAGGTGGGCGGTGCCACCGGCTTCCGCGACCAATTGCAGGATGTCATGTCTGCTCTCTACAGCGACCCCGCCTATGCCCGCCGCCAGATTCTCGACCATGCGGCGCATCAGTTCGCCGAGGGCGACGTACTCCACTGGTGGCATGAGAGCATGAAGATGGGCGCCCGCACTACTTTCAGCGACGACTATCTCTGGCTCGTCTTCGTCACCTATCAGTATGTCACCGTCACCGGCGATACATCCATCCTCTCCGAACAGGTACCCTTCTGCCAGGCCGACCCGTTGGCGCCGGGAGAAGCGGAACGTGGCATGAACTATAGCACAAGCAACGAACAGGCCTCGCTCTACGAACACCTGCGCCGCTCCATGAACCGCAGCATGAGCCGCATCGGCTCCCACGGCCTGCCACTCATGGGCTGTGGCGACTGGAACGATGGCATGTCGGCCGTCGGCGTGGGAGGCAAAGGCGAAAGCGTCTGGGTGGCCTTCTTCCTTGCCGACCTCCTGCCCAAGATGGAGAAACTCACCCAAGTGATGCCTGATGCCGACCTCTCCTACTGCGAGGAACTCAGCTCTTTCCGCAAGAAACTCGTCGAGGCCATCCAGCACTCGGCATGGGATGGGGCATGGTTCCTCCGTGCCTGGTACGACAACGGCGACCCCATGGGCAGCCGCAATAACACCGAGTGTCAGATTGACCTCATCAGCCAAGCTTGGAGCATCCTTACCGATGTGGCCACACCCGAGCAGAAACGGTCTGTCATGCGCGAGACCGACAACCGCCTGGTCAATCGCGAGCATGAGATTATCCAGCTCCTCACCCCCGCCTTCCACTCCTCGAAACCCTCGCCGGGATACATCATGAACTACCCCGTCGGTGTACGTGAAAACGGAGGACAATACACACACGGCGCCATGTGGTACATCATGGCCCAACTCAAAGAAGGGCGCTACGATATGGCCTATTACCTCTACTCCCTCATCAACCCCATCCACCGCACCAACAGCCTCGCCGACGTACTCAAGTACAAGGTGGAGCCCTACTGCATCGCGGCCGACATCTACAGCAACCCGCAGCATCCGGGTCGCGGTGGCTGGACATGGTACACAGGCTCTGCCTCATGGGCTTACAAGACCGGCATCGAGAACATCCTCGGTCTTCGCAAACAGGGCAACGAGCTCACCCTCGAGCCTCATATTCCCTCCGAATGGACAGGATTCACCCTCCGATACCGTTACGGTTCATCGCTCTACATCATTAAGTATGAGCGTTCCAATGCCGCCCATGCTCCCCATTCCACCCTGCACCTGTTTGACGATGGCCAGACCCACGAGGTGACCATTCATATCTAAACAGATTTAAACAGAGAGGCGAGGCCGAATGGCCTCGCCTCTCCATATATAGAATGTGAATCTTAGAACAGACCCTCGAGGACACTGTCTTCAACGAGGTTGGGCATGGTGACCTTCAGTTCGGGGCAGATGTCCATAGCACGCTTGATGGCGAACATAGCACCTTCGTTGCGAGCCCAGGAGCGGCGGCTGATACCATTGTTCACGTCCCAGTGGAGCATCATGCGCAGACGGCGGTCACAAGCCTCGGAACCGTCGAGCACCATACCGAAACCGCCGTTCATCACCTCGCCCCAGCCTACGCCGCCACCGTTGTGGATAGAGACCCATGTGGCACCGCGGAAGCTGTCGCCGATGACATTCTGCACAGCCATATCGGCACAACGGTTCGAACCGTCATAGATGTTTGAAGTCTCGCGGAACGGGCTGTCGGTACCGCTGACGTCGTGATGGTCACGGCCCAGCACGATAGGTGCGCTAATCTCACCCTTCTTGATGGCTTCGTTGAAACGAGCGGCAATCTTGGTGCGGCCTTCGCAGTCGGCATAGAGGATACGGGCCTGGCTGCCTACCACGAGGTGGTTCTCCTTGGCGCCCTTGATCCACTGGATGTTGTCGTGCATCTGCTGCTGGATCTCGGCGGGAGCTGTGGCGGCTATCTCGGCGAGGACTTCCATAGCGATATGGTCGCTCTTGTCGAGGTCTTCGGGCTTGCCGCTGGTGCAGACCCAGCGGAAGGGGCCGAAGCCGTAGTCGAAGCACATCGGGCCCATGATATCCTGCACGTAGCTGGGATAGCGGAAGGCGGTCTTATCAGCATTCCAGATGTCTGCACCGGCGCGGCTGCTCTCCAACAGGAAAGCATTTCCATAGTCGAAGAAGTACATGCCGCGGGCGGTGAGTTTGTTGACGGCAGCCACATGGCGACGCAGGCTCTCCTGCACCTTCTCTTTAAATAGCTCGGGTTTCTCGGCCATCATCACCTTGGCGTCCTCGAACGACACTCCGACTGGATAGTATCCACCGGCCCAGGGGTTATGCAGCGAGGTCTGGTCTGAACCAAGATCGACTTGGATGCCCTTTTCGGCGCAGTACTCCCACAAATCGACCACATTGCCCTGATAGGCAAACGAGCGTGCAATCTTCTCGGCACGGGCCTTATTGACGGCTACGAAGAGTTCGTCGAGGTTGTCGTGCACCTCATCCACCCAGCCCTGCGTGTAGCGTTTCTGTGTGGCGGCGGGGTTGATTTCGGCGGTGATGCTGACTACGCCGGCGATGTCGCCAGCCTTGGGCTGAGCACCGCTCATGCCGCCGAGACCGGCGGTGATGAACAGCTTGCCAGCGGTGCCGCCACCGAGTTTACGGGCGGCGTTCAGAACGGTAATAGTCGTTCCATGCACGATGCCCTGCGGGCCGATGTACATATAGGAGCCGGCGGTCATCTGACCGTACTGTGTCACGCCGAGGGCGTTGTAGCGCTCCCAGTCGTCGGGCTTGCTGTAGTTGGGAATCATCATGCCATTGGTGACTACCACGCGGGGTGCGTCCTTATGGCTGGGATAGAGTCCCATGGGATGACCGCTATACATGACGAGGGTCTGCTCGTCGGTCATCTCGCTGAGGTACTTCATCACCAAGCGGTACTGGGCCCAGTTCTGGAACACGGCGCCGTTGCCACCGTAGGTGATTAGCTCGTGCGGATGCTGAGCCACCGCGGGGTCGAGGTTGTTCTGGATCATCAGCATGATGGCGGCCGCCTGACGGCACTTGGCGGGGTATTCGTCAATGGGGCGGGCGTACATCTTGTAAGTCGGACGCAGACGGTACATGTAGATGCGGCCGTACTGCTTCAACTCCTCGGCAAACTCGGGCGCCAGCATCTTATGGTACTTGGCGGGGAAGTAGCGTAGGGCGTTGCGGATGGCCAGCTTCTTCTCGGCAGGCGTCAGGATATCCTTACGCTTGGGGGCGTGGTTCACCGTGGGGTCATAGGGTTGGGGTTCGGGCAGCGGATCAGGGATACCGAGCCGCAGTTCATTCTGGAATTCTTCGAGTGTCATATTCTGAATTGTTTGATTGCTTGAGTTTCTATTACCTCACCACCACCTTCTCGGTCTTGGTGCCGAGGTTGGTTGTGATGCGTACGGTGTAGAATCCGGCGGGAAGAGGGCTGATGTTGAGGGTGCGGCAGTCCTCGTTGCAACGGCGCGAATAGACGCAGACACCGGCGGCGTTATACACCTCCACCATCGTGATGCCGTCGGCCGCAATATTGAGTTCATCGTCGGCCGGATTGGGATAGACCTGGATATCAAACTCGGGTTCCTTGGGCTGTTCTATGGCGTTGCGGGGACGCACCTCGATAGCCACATTGGCAGTATCCACATGTCCTTTGGCATCAGCCACAGCCACCCGGTACAGGCTACTCTCCGTAATGACAGCCGAACTGTACTGTTGGTGCGGGAAATCGATGCCATCCTCGGGAATCCAGTGGAAAGTAGTCGGAGTACCGATACGGGCCTCCACGCCCACCTCATAGCAGGTATCGTAGGCCACGATGGTGGTGTCGTACATCCGCAGGATATCGTCCTCCACGATGATGTAGCGAATCGTATCGTAGGTCTTCAGCTCGGGATGGTCTTCACAGAGCGAGGTGGAGAGGAATAGTTCGATATGCTTGGGGCTATGCAGGTCGGCGGTGGTGGTGGGTTTGAAGCGGAGCCAGTGGGCACTGCCGTCGGGGGTGGTATTGACATAGAATGTGCGGTGCTCGGCGTCGAGGGTGCGGTTGCTGTCGGTGACAAGCGTGTAGTCCTCGCCTACCACAGCGTCGCCGCTGTAGGTCACTGTCACCTTGCCGTAGCTGTAGTCCGTCCCTGAGAGCGTCAGCGGCAGCTGGGCCATCTGACTGCGCTCGATGGTGTCGGCATAGCGGTGCGAAAGATTAACGTCGGCCGAGGGGCTGTTGAAGCTCTTTTTCTCAAGGAACACGCCGCTGTCGTAGGCACCGTCGTTCACGTTGCAAATGGAGATATGCATGTGATACTGCGCACAAGGCACCAAAGTAGCGTTGGCTGAGAGTTTCTGCGTAAAGCCGTTGTACTGCACACCGGGAGCGTTGTTACCTGACATCCAATCGCTTTCACTATTATAGTTCTGCACAAAAAACTCATTGTAGTGGTATTGTCCAGCCGCCGTATTGCCTCCCGATGTCTTGCCGTTCACCGTATTGATGGCCACCGCTATACCGTTGGGGTTCGCCGTGGTGACCGTGTGGGGAACGATGGCGATATTCTTCATCGTGGTGCTCGGGTGGGGACCTGTCACTAAGAAGGCAAAAATGTCGTTGAAACTGGACCACACATAGTTCGGATATTCCTCCGAGCCAAAGCAGTAGTTCAGCGTCACGAAGGGCGAGATGCTCACGAAATCGAAGTCAAGCGTAGAGCAATAGGTCACCTGTTGTCCGCTGGCCAAAAACTGGTTCAACTGGGTATCTTCATAATAGCCAGACGATACCGACTGCGACTTCGTCCCTGTGTTGTTGGGACCGGGAGCCACGCTGACATTGCCCGTGGTCATCACCACACCCGTGTCCATCTGCAGCAGCTGGTAGCCGTTGCTCACAAAGGTGCCGATCATCGGCGCATTGATATTGCTCGTCGTGTTGTTGTATTTCACGTTCCAGATATACACTCCCGTCCCTTGCAGCTGCTCGCTGACAAAGGTAGCGGGCGACTGTCCGGTGGCAGCCTGCACGGTGATGTTCTGCGCCTCCGACATCCAGGGCATCAGCACCGCGCACAACAATACCAAACGTTTCAGATTCACCATAACGCTATCATTATCAATTCATAAACCAATCTCTCATCCTAAAATCACACACACTATCGACTGCAAAGATACAATTTTTTTTACAATTGAATGAAAAAAAGAACAAACCTTTCCACACCCTTCTCCCTCCCTTTTGATTCCCGTATGACTCCCGTATGATTCCCGTATGGTTCCCGTATGACTTTCTAATAGTCCCTTTCTACCACAAGCAACAAGACTGGCTATCGTACTGATAGCCAGTCTTGTTGACCGATTCCATAATGAATCCCGAAATGGACAATCGGCTCAGAAACAGAGCTGTATGCCTGCCTCGAGACGAGGCATGAGCACCTGGGTCTCGGGGATAGCCTGACCCAAGCCGTTGAAACGGTAGCGGGCATAGAGTCCGAAGAAGTCGTAGGTAAGACGGGTGGTGACACCGTAGTTCCAATGGTATGCATCGAGAGCGGTGGGATGCGTAAAGTCGGCCGTGTAGGCATCGGCGTTGCCCCACGAGGTGATATTGCCCATAATGCTGTAACTCGGGACACCGTAGGAGCCATAGACACCGAGGTCCCAATGGATGCCCTTGCCCGCGATGCCGCCAGGCACAAGGCGGATGCGCTGGAAGAGTTCGAGGCCAAACTCAAAGAGCTTGGCGCGGCGATAGCTCTCCATGTCCATAGACCGGCTGATGGCGTCGGCACCCAGTTGATGCTCGAGGGCGTTGGGCTGCATACCCTTGTAGTTATATGCGGTGGAAGCAAGTTCGATGCCGAGACCGAGGCTGTAGGTCTTGCAGCAGGCGCGCATCACACGGAATCCGAAGCGGAAAGCCGGCGACCAGGCGAGCATCGGCAACTCTTCCTCCTGAAGCTTGACAGGCAGGCCGAGCATGACATAGCCGTCGGTGCGCCAGTCGGCGTTACTGCCCCAACGGGAGGTCTTAATCGCGCCCTTGCGGCCCTCGGCGGCGGTGGTGACGACTCTCTCATCGATGGCTGGAGCATACTGAAATCCAGTAGCATTGTTGTACTTAGCATACTCTTCCTCGGAGAGGCGCAGGCTGTCGGTGTAGCCGTCGAGATGGACGGTGAGGGTGCGGTTATAGACGGCGGCCTTGGGGAAGGCGAGGCCCTCGGTGACATCCATGAAGGTCACATCAACCTGACCGTAGTAGGCCAGGCGGTGGTCGGAAGGACGGCGGAAGCTGTAGAAGAGGTGGCCGTGTTTGACGGGACGGGTGGGCACCACGCGGACGCTGTCCTCACCGGAGACAAAGCGGAAGGTGGGCTCGACGGCTTTACGGTCGCCCACAAAATAGGCCGCCTGAGGCACGCCGTAACCGAAGGAGTAGTCGCAGTAAGGATAGAGGTCGGCGCTCTGCTCAATCATATGGAAGAGTTCCATGGCGGTCTTGCCGGGCGAGGCCTGCCAGGCACAGGCGGCGAAGCCGGCTACCAAGGGGCAGGAGAAGGAGGTGCCATGGACATAGTGGGTGGCCTTGTCGGAGGTGATGTTTGCCGTGCGGGCATAGCCGAAAGCACAGACGTTGGGCTTCTGCCGGCCGTCGGCACTGGGACCATAGGAGCTGAAGGAGATGTGGTTGTACTCGGTGAGACTGTTCTCGATGCCGCCAATGCAGAGCACGCTGTCGGCGTCGGAGGGGGTAATGATGGTGCGCCACTGGGAGTCGTCGGCCTCGTTACCGGCACTATTGACCACCAGCATACCCTTGCGGGCAGCGAGGTTGCCGGCCTTGGCTACGTAGGAGGTGCCATCCATGTCCTTGGTATAGTGGCGTTCCTTGCCGTAGCCGAGGCTGGAGGAGATGATGTTGGCGCCGTTCTTGTCGGCCCATTCCACAGCCAGCTGCCACCAAACCTCTTCCTTGAAGGGCTCGGTCTCAATCTCGGTGCGGGCCAGGAGGAACTCGGCACCGGTGGCCAGGCCGAAGTCCTTGCCCTCATAGCGTCCGGCGATGCAGCTGAGGGTCATGGTGCCGTGGCTGTTCCAGCCATAAACGTTCTCGCGTTTATTGGGGAAGTTCCATGTCTTGATAATCTGGTTATTGTCGCGCAGGTGACGGAACACTTCGTGGGTATTGACACGGGGGAATCCGCCGTCGAACACGGCGATGCGGATACCCTTGCCATCGATGCCCTTTTCGCGGAAAGCCTTGCCTCCCATACGGACAAGCTGTGCCTCGAGAGGTCCATCGACGATGGCCTTGTCAATCAGGCCGTCCTCATCGGAAGGCTTGGAGGCTACATGCATGCCGTCGGCCTCGATGGGCTGCACGCGAAGCACATAGGGAAGCGCCTCAATCTGTGCCACTTGGTCGGGGGTAGCCACTACGCCGAGAGCGTTCATCCATCGTGAAGCACCGATTTCTTCGATGGTCAAAGCGCTGACACCTTGCTCGTAGGCGGTATTGACGGGGTAGTTGCTGATATCGTAGAGGTCAGCGCCACATGTATTGTAGCGCTCGATAGCCTTGGCATCGAAGTAGCTGTAGGGGTCGAAAGTGGTGCCCGCCTTGTCGGCGAGAAACACCCAGTAGGTCTGCTGTGCCTGCGAGGTGAAGGGCAAAAATTGAAAGGCAAAAAGCACCCATGCGATTAACGATAGCTTTTTCATGATGATGACTTATTTTAAGATTGTATGTAATATTTCGTGACTGTGGAAATGACTGAACCCGCTGAGGTGCAGCTGATAATAGGCGATGAGGGCGTCGATGAGCGCCCTGCGCTCGCTTAAACTAAAGACTGACAATTGTCGATTGAAATTAGAGAGATACTCGTGGAGCATCTCGGAAAGGGCTGGGGAGAGGGTGGTCTCGGAGGGGACGGAGACAAAGCGGCCCTCCTGCAAGTCGAAGAACGGCTCGCGCGAACTGTGGTTGTCCAACGGTTCGATGCCAAGATGACGTGCCACGGTGAGCAGGAAGATGACGGGGAGATGGATAGTGTTCAGTGTTAGGTGTTCAGTGTTGAGTGCAAAAACCGATTCGACATAGTCGAAGAGGTCGGGCATGGGTTCCGCCTCGCGCAAGGACTTGTAGAGCACCTCGGTCATGAAGAAACGGAGGGCGTTTTCGGTCGAAAGATTGAGAGGATGACAGGTTGATACGTGGCGGGGAAAGATTTCCTTGACGTGGTTGAGGTTGGTCTTGGGATTGTCATAGACCACCATATCGAGTGCCGAAAGAGGCTGCAAGAGGTTTTGTTTCACCCTTCCCCGAGGTCCCCTGACACTCTTGATGATATAGGAACGGAGGCCCAGCTGCCGGGTGAACACCTTGGCCACCACCGAAGTCTCGGCATAGGGGGTGGTATGAAGAACAAGGCCCGGGGTAGAGAGGAGCATAAAGAGGTTATAGGTTATGGGTTATAGAACGAGGGCTAACGTACGACAAGGATTTTAGTGACGGAGCAATTGCCCCCCTCGCTGTCGGCGGCAAAGACGTAATAGACTCCCGCTGCCACACGTTCGCCATTGACGGTGCGGCCGTTCCATATGGCCTGACCTCCAAGGGCCTGGGTGCTAAAAACCGTATGACCGGAAGCGTCGGTAATGTGCACCATGGCGTCACGCACAAATCCCTTGATGGCGATAGGACCGTCATAGCCCGGACGCACGGGATTGGGGAAGGCATAGATGTTTTCCAAAGGTGTTCCGATGGCATAGGTGGCCGTGGAGCGATAGACCTGGAGTCCCTGCTCGGTGCCAATATAGACCTCGCCGGTACGCGGCTGGATGGCCAGGGTGACAATCTTGTTGGAGAACAACGGGCTGTTTTCAGCGGTGAAATGCTCCAGTTGCTCCATGCCGTTGGCGGAGATGAGGTAGAGACCGCCAGCCGCAGTACCCACCCACTTGCGGTTGGCTCCATCGACAGCAATGGCGGTGATGCTCTCATAGGCCATCAGGTACTCGTAGAACTCACCATTGGTGATGGTGATGTTGCTACAGGTGACTGGCGACATCTCCCCTGCCCCTCCATACTGGAAGGCCTTGGAGGCATCATAGATAACCTTGATGCCCTTGTTGGTACCCACCCAAAGGTTGCCCGTGCGGTCCTGCACCAAGGCGGTGACATTGTCGGTGGATAGCTTGCTGCCGTTGTTGGGGTTCACCTTGGCCATACGGCTGACACCGTCGTGCACATAGATGATATTGCTGCGACCACAGAACCAGAGGTAGTTGTTGATGCTGTCCCAGACAAGCTTGTCGAGTGACGGCATATCTGCTAGACGACTGGTAGAATAGCCCTTCCAACCACCCGAAGCACTGCGGCTGGCCAATGCGTAACTACTATGAGAATTGAGCACCCAGAGGTTACCATTGCCATCGAAGGTCACGGCACCGGTGCGCAAGGTGCTGATGCCCCCGCTGACAAAGGGGACCAAGGCTCCGCCCGTGTTGTCATGGTCATAAAGAGTCTGCACCTTGTTGTCACGGATGGAGGCGACGCCATAACCCCAAAGGGCAGCGACAATCTCATTGGTGTCGTTGGGGTTGACTTCTGCGGAGAGCAGATCGGAGGTGGAAGAAAGAAGTCCGTTACTGAGGTCGAGACTCTTCCAGCTGCGACCATTGGTGGTGAGCAGGTTGGAAGGGAGATAGGAGTTACCAAAGAAAGAGTTATGACCTCCCGGACAGACAAGCATGCGGTAATTGAAAGGCGTGAGGCTATAGACATAGTCGCCGGAGAAAGGTCCCTCGGGAAGACACACCTCTTCGCCAGAAGCAGTGAAATGAATCAGGCCGCTCCAACCGTGTCCGGCCCATAATGAGCCGTCAGAGGCAGAGACTGCATCGTAACAGGTCAGGGATCCCCATGCAAAGGTGGTGAGGCTGTCCGTCCTCTGGAGGGCGGTGTCATAGCGTACCACACTTGAATCGCGAGTCAGGGTGAGGCGTCCTCCGCCGGCCCGCATTGAGATTATGGCGCCCTGGTTCCAGGCATGGTAGCCGGTATCCGTCTTCCTATAGAGCGTCAGGTCTTCGGGGTCGGAGGTGTAGCCGGCGACATAGAGTCTGCCGCCAAAGACTTCCAACATAGTAGCCGTAATGCCGCCGAGGCGGGGCTCCAGCTGCCAACGGTCACTGATGGTGAGGTGACGCTCACTGAGTGCAATGTGTTTGACACCTTCGCCCGTAGCCGCATAAATACTGTCGGAGGTGAAGGCGATGTCGTGCACAGTCGTGTAGGCACCGCCAGTACCGATATAACAGGTCTCCTTGATTTCATGGCGGGCCAGATCGACCACCACGATACCGAAGCCAGTGGCCAGATAGGCGTTACCCCCACGGAAACGGATACGATAGACACTCTTGTCGCCGCCGATGTCGCTGCGCTTGATGTCGGAGATGTTGAACACCCGGCCGTCCTGAATCAGGTCGATATTGGAGTTGTTGTAGGCCACCACCAGATAGCGAGTCTGCCGGTCGTAGGCCATGGTCGCCACCCCCACATCGCTGAGACCCGTGGCCTTGCTCATCATTGTAAGAGTACGGTCGTCGGGATCGAAGTGGAACAGACCGCCCCTACTGGCAGCATAGACTCCGTCGGTGGCAGGCTCCACATGGAACACCTTGCTGTAGTCAAGACAATCGCGCCAATGGCCTATGGCAGTCTGAGCCTCGGCCGAAAGGACGAGTGAAAAATGAAAGATGAAAACACAGAGTATGCACTTTTTGCTCATGACTCCTCCTTCCGTCTGATGAACAGCGCTTGATAAATCACAATCAAAACGGCGGTAGCCAAAGTACTACAGATTGTGGCCAGCAATACTCCACCGAAGCCACGGAAACTGAATATCTCCAGGGTGTAGAACACCAGATAGAACAACGACAGCAGCAACAAAGTGTAGCTGATGAAATACTGCGGTGTGACGCTATAAATACCCGGCGTGGCCACCACCGTGTTCTCACCGCGGGTCAATATGCGGTCGGCAAACCAGATGCGCATCATGGCCACCACCGTACAAGAGAGTGCATGAAAGCCCAGAGAGCCGGACATGATATCCATCAACAGGCCTGTGCCGAATGCAATCAACAGCAGCGGGATGCGCTTTATCGACGTGGGGAGCATCAGGATGAACAGCACGTACAGCATCGGCATCACATAACCTCCAAGATACACATTGTTGAGTATCAGCAGCTGTATCAACATCAGCAGCACAAAGCGTCCCACATTCCGCCAAACGATGTTCTTCATTTCATGCCCTCCATCAATTCCTGTTGTTCCCTACGAAACTTGTTGTCAATCACATACACATGATCCAGTTTGTTGAAGTCGGTGGCCAGGCGTATCTTCACCTTGTAGAATCCGCTGCCCTTCAGAGTCTCGGCCTCGACCACGTAGCCCACCGGAATTCCTTCGGGGAAGTCGTTGGCCAGGCCGGAGGTGACAATGGTGTCGTTCTCTTCGAACTGGTGCGTGGTCGGGACATCGAGCACCTGCGCATAACGGAAGTCCTTGCCGTCCCACACCAGAGATCCGCTAATGCCTGTGCGCTTCACCTTCACGCTGTTACGGCTGTCCGAGTGCAGCACCGGCATCACGGTGGCAAAGTTCTTCGTCGTGGCCACC
Source organism: Bacteroidales bacterium (assembly GCA_017960605.1). Lineage (GTDB taxonomy): Bacteria > Bacteroidota > Bacteroidia > Bacteroidales > P3 > Colimorpha. The sequence continues at coordinate 58,769 of JAGCYV010000075.1, forward strand.
ACCACGCCCACAATGCCGTCGGGCGAGATGACCGCCATATCGGGTTCAATACCATGCGACGACCCTTTGCCAATCATGATATAGTTGTTCTGCCCACTCCACGAGTTCTTGATGACCTGTGCCTCGGTGTATTCATAACGCTGACGATAGACGGTGTCGTTCACTGTGAACAGACTGTCGGTGTAGCTGATGTAACTCTCCTCCATCTGAGCCCTGAGGCGTGCGTTCTCGGCTGCCAGACGGTTGTTCTCGGCCTTCAGGCCGAAATAGCCACCCACACTATTCACCCCTTCATACCATGTGCCCGCCACACTACCGGCCCACGACACCATGCGCGACCGCTGATAGTAGGACGTACTCGATATCATCACCACCGACACCACCACCAGCAGGATAAAGACCACGATGTAGTCGTATTTCTTCAGTATGTCGAACAGCTTGCTCACTTCCCCATAAACTTTTCAATCACTTCACGGGTTTCCCGCACAGCACGTTGCAGGTCGTCGTTCACAATGGTCACGTCGAACTGCGGCGCCTGTTCCAGTTCCTTGGCACTGCGGGCCAGACGCTTTCGGATACTCTCCTCGCTGTCGGTACCGCGACTGCGCAGGCGCTGTTCGAGCACCTCCACACTGGGCGGCATCACGAAGACACTCAACGCGTCGTCGCCGAAGTAGCGCTTAATGTTGCGGCCGCCGTTCACATCCACGTCGAACACCGCCACCTTGCTCTCCTTCCAGATACGTTCCACCTCGCTCTTCAACGTGCCGTAACAGGTGCCCTGATAGACCTCTTCCCACTCCAGGAAGTCGCCCTTGGCCACACGTGCCTTGAACTCGTCGTAGCTCAGGAAATAGTATTCCACCCCGTCACGCTCCTCGCCGCGAGGTGCCCGCGAAGTGGCCGAGATGCTGAACGTCAGTTTAGCAGCCACTGGCCATTGGCCACTGGATGCCATCAATTCCTTGATGATGGTCGTCTTGCCGCAGCCCGACGGTGCCGAAAACAATATCGCTTTGCCCATGTCAAAACTTCTTGTCGAATATCTTGTAGAACGCCCTCACCGTCGCCGACTCCTCGTCCCACTTGTACTGGGCGGCGATGTCGTGCACATGGGCCAGCGCCTCGTCGCGCTGCGACGTGACGTTCAGGCGCATGATAAAGTCGTTGTAGGCCTTCATGTTGCCTTTGAACAACTCACTCATGAAGCTGAACTTATCGTTGATGTTGATTACCGTGCGCAGGTCATCCACCTTCTTCTCCAAAGTCTGCATAGGCTGCGCCGTAGCCAGCGTCTCGCCCAGCGTACGGGTGGCAGGTTGTTTCAGGTAGTCCAAAAGAGATGCCTGTCCGCTGGCTTTCGGAGCCTCCTCCGGTTCCTGCTTTACCGGGACTTCCGGCTCAATCACTATCTCGTCGAAAAGCAGTCCGTTGTCGTTCTGCTCCAAGTCCTCCATGCGAGGCTGCTCCACCGGCACAGGTTCAGGATCCGGCTTAGGTTCAGGATCCGGCTTAGGGACCACCACAGGCTCTGGCTCAGGGACAACCAGCGGTTCAGGTTCAGGAATCACCACAGACTCCGGTTCGGGGACAACCACTGTTTCAGGTTCGGGGACAACCACAGGTTCAGGCTCTGGTGTCATGGCGGCCATGGTTGTCATCATAGCCATCATCTTCTCGTCCTCCCGGGGTTCGGCTTCATGCTCCTCCACGGGGCTAGGCTCCAGGTGCGATTCCGGCAGTGCGTCGTTCTCGACGGGCATACGGTCGCCGCCCATCTGCAACGCCACGTCATACAGGTTGCGCAAATCCTCCAGCAGCAGGTCAATCTCGATACGGCTTGCCTTGCCGTTCTGTGCCACGATGCGGTTGGCCACCGCACACAGCCGCTGCATCCCCTCGGTGAGCTCTTTCATCGAATTCCTTTTCATCTTATGCTTGCTTTATTTTTTTGACACACAATATACTAAGTACACCCCACACGGGGTGATTCCGAATGTAAAAATACACTTTATTTTCCACCCATACGCGCAAGCGGAAGAAAAGTTATCAAACTCATCCGTTGATAACTCTCCTTCCGCCTGTCTCTACGGGGATTTCCCGTCTATCGAACCACTCGCAGTGTGCCGGGGGCAATCTGGCGCTGTCGCATGCCCTGGACAGCATGCACCGCCTTCGATGCCTGCATGAAGTTGAGGCTAGGCAGCGAGATGACAAGACTGCGCGTCTCGGCCCCGTCAATGCCCTCCTGATCGATAAAGGCCCCATAGGCGTCGAACATAGTGGCGTTGACGGTCAGGTTGGCCGTGTGGGCGTTGAAGTCGAGCGAAGCAAAAGTCACCGTGGCGCTCTTGCCCCACCAGTCGCCATAGTAGGAGGTGTCCCCATTGCTGACCGACATCAGACTCGTGTTCTCATAGTACTCCAACACATTATAATTACCACTGATATATCCATCGTCACCCACCGGCATAGAAGTAGTTCCCACCGAAGGATCGCCAATCTGCATATAGATGTATGGATAATTGTAATTCGTATTCTCAAAGAGATATCCGGCCAGTACATCATAGGCAGTGTAATACTTTATACCATACTGAGTGTTGGGATAGACATTGCTCCATGTCGATGAGCCGAAGGTGACCGAGGTGGTAGAACTGCCGCCACCGCCCGAGGCGGTGAAATAGGCCGTATAGGTGGCATTGCCGGTGACGGTGACGGTGCGCGGATTCGAGGTGTTCCCGTCGTTCCAGTGCGAGAATTGGTAGCCGCTATAAGGGTAGGCTGTGAGGGTGGCCGTGCTGCCGGCGACATAGGTACCGCCACCAGTCACATAACCGTAGCTGCTGTTGTTCGCCACAACGCTGACCGTATAGCTCGTTTGCCCACCACCGCCGGGACCGGCCGAGCCCGTGCCGTCGGCATAGAGATAGTAGTAGGTGCCCGATCCTCCAGAGGAAGTGTAGCTACAAGTGACAGGCCACGTATTGCTCTCATCATAGGTATAGGTGTAGGTGCGGTTGCTCGAACTGCCACTAAGCGGAATCCACCGATACTCCATCACATTGTTATCAGAGAAGAGGGAGAAATCCTCATCCATCAGCGCCATAAAATAGGCGTATGCCATATTGAAAGGATTGCTCTTGCTGTCATACGTATAAGTGTTGCGTCCTTCCGAGACCACCTCGCGCTCCAACACATTGCCGTTACTCCAGGTGAAATTCATAACATACCCGTTGCTCAACTCCACCTTGCTGATTTTACCCGTCACAGTGTAGCTCACATCAGCAGTCCATTTATACGTACCGTCATAGTAGTGATCAATCTCCGTCACACGGCCACCGGCATAACTGAGAACGTAGCGATAAGCCGTACTCCGAATCTCCGTGAGACCCATGCTACCGTAGGTGAAATTGACATCCTCCTCATGGCTGCCGTCATCCCACATCTCCACCCTGCTCAGGTTGGCGCCGTCCCAGACAAACCGCTGTTCCATGGTATGGGTCTGGCTGCTGCCCTCGTTATACACCCACGTCACCTTGGACAGCTTCTTGCCGGAACGTCCGTTGGCACCACCTCCGTTATCATCCTCGTTCTCAAGGACATTGTTCAACTTTTCGCAACCGGCCATCATCATGGTCGCGGCTACCATAAACCAAAAAAAGAACTTTTTCATAATCTATTATTTTAATTATTAATGCAATTCACTGACAATCAACACCCACGCAAACCATAACATAAAATTCCACAATGCAAACATATAAAGAATTATTGATATTTGCAAATTTATTTTCACCTGAAAACCATTCCTTGACACCCCATCAACTCCGTATCAACTCCGTTGCCCCTCCGTCTCAACTCCGTCTCACCTCCGTTGGCGAACGGAGTTGAGACGGTGAGGCAACGGGGGAAAAACGGAGGAGGAAGGGAGGAACTGACCAGGATAAAAGTAAAAAAAGGACACAGGGGCAATAATTCACCTGGTATGACGTTATTATTGATAAATGAATATCGAAACAAAATATATTACAATGAAAAAGAGTTTCAAAATCCTATGCTTCGCAGCAGCCATGCTCCTTGTGGGCGGCAGCGCCATGGCACAGAAGTACGAGTACAAGACCTTCGACAACGACCCGCTCGGAGTGCGTGAATACACCCTCGGCAACGGGCTGAAAGTGTTCATGAGCGTCTATAAGGACGCTCCGCGCATCCAGACCTACATTGCTGTGCGTGCCGGTTCAAAGAACGACCCCCACGAGACCACCGGCTTGGCCCACTATCTGGAGCACATGCTCTTCAAGGGCAGCCATCAGCTGGGCACCACCGACTGGAATCGCGAGAAGGTGGAATTGCAGAAGATTGAGAACCTCTATGAGGTTTATCGCCGCACCACCGACGAACGCCGCCGCGCCGAGATTTATCACCAGATCGACTCCATCAGCTACGTGGCCTCCACCATTGCCATCGCCAACGAGTACGACAAGAGCATGACCGCCATCGGCAGCGAGGGCACCAACGCCTTCACCTCGAACGACTACACCATGTATGTGGAGAATATCCCGGCCAACCAGCTGGAGGCCTGGGCCAAGGTGGAGGGCGACCGCTTCCCCAACCTGGTGCTGCGCCTGTTCCACACCGAGCTGGAGGCCGTCTATGAGGAGAAGAACATCGGCATGGCCCAGGACAACCGCCGTGTGAACGAGACGATGATGGCGGCCCTCTTCCCCCACCACCCCTACGGCCAGCAGACCACCATCGGCACCATCGAACACCTGAAGAACCCCTCAATGAAGAACATCCGCGAGTACCACGCCGCCTACTATGTGCCCAACAACATGTGCATCGCCATGGCGGGCGACTTCAACCCAGACGAGGCCATCAAGATTATCGACAAGTACTTCGGCAGCTGGGTGCCCGGCACCGTGCCCTCGTTCACCAAGGTGAAAGAGGAACCCATCACCACGCCCATCATCCGCTTGGTGAACGGACAGGACCCCGCCAGCCTCACTATCGCTTTCCGCATCGAAGAGGGTCACGGCAGCCGCGACGCCCTCCTGGCCCGGGCTATGAAGATAGTGCTCTACAACGGCAGATGCGGTCTCATCGACCTCAACCTCAACCAAAAGCAGCTCTGCCTCGGCGCCTATGCCGGCCCCTACACCCTAAATGACTACGCTGCCTTCATGCTCGTTGGACGTCCCACCCAGGGCCAGACCCTCGGCCAGCTGCGCGACCTGCTGCTTGGTCAGCTTGACCTGGTGAAGCAGGGCAAATTCGACGAGAGCCTTATCGAGGCCAGCATCAACCAGCTGAAGCTCGAAATCATGGAGGATGCCGAGAGCAACGACAGCCGCGCACGTCAGATGGCCTACGCCTTTGTACAGCACCAGAGCTGGGACCAGGTGTGCAACGAAATCAATGAGCTCGCCAAGATTACCAAGCAGGACATCGTTGACTTCGCCAACCGCATCTGCAAGGACAACAACTACGTCATCGTCTATAAGCACCAGGACACTCCCGACCCGGTGGCCAAGGTGCAGAAACCCGCCATCACCCCCATCCATGTGAGCCGCGACACCGAGAGTCCTTTCCTGGCCAGCATCAAGGCTGATGCCGCCAAGGCCAAACCCATCCAGCCTCAGTTCGTCAACTTCAAGAAGGACCTGCAGAAGGGCAAGACCGCCAACGGCAGCGAGGTGCTGTATGTGAAGAACGTGGAGAACGGCACCTTCAACCTGCAGTACCGATTCGAGTTCGGCAGCACCGCCGACAAGACCATCGACTTGGCCTCCGACCTAGTGGAATATCTCAATACCGACAAACACACTGCTGAGCAGTTACAGGAAGAGTTCTTCAAACTTGCATGTTCATGGAACATCAGCGTCGGTGGCCGCACGGTGACCGTCAGCATCAGCGGTCTGGCCGAGAACATGGAGAAAGCCATGACCCTCGTGGAGGAAATCATGGCTGGCGCCCAGCCCAACGACGAGGCACTGCAGATGCTTGTGGAGCGCGCCATCAAGAGCCGCACCGACGGCAAGACCAACCAGCGTGCCGCCTTCCGTGCCCTCAACACCTACGGCATCTACGGCGAGCAGTACATCAAGGAGACCACCGAGAGCGACGCCCAGCTGCGTAGCTATACCGCCAAACAGCTCACCGACGCCCTGCACAACCTCTTCACCTACAAGCACCGCGTGCTCTACTACGGCCCGATGACCCTCAAGGAGGCCACCGCCGCCGTCAACAAGATCCACACCGTGAAGCCCACCAAGGAGGTGCCCGCCAACAAGGTCTTCCAGCCCCAGGCCACCAACGAGAACACCGTCCTCTTCGTGGACTACAATGCCAAGAACACCTACGTCACCGAATACTTCCGCGGCGAGCACTTTGCCACCGCCCAGGTGCCGGGCATGAACCTCTTCAACGAATACTTCGGCGGCTCGATGAACGCCATCGTCTTCCAGGAGATGCGTGAGAAGCGCAGCCTGGCCTACAGCGCCAGCAGCCACTACACCTACGGCAGCGACAAGGACGGTTACTTCTATAACAGCGCCAACGTCATCACCCAGAACGACAAGCTGCTCGACGCCCTCAACGCCTACGAGGAACTCTTCGACGACATGCCGCAGGCCGAGGCCAACTTCAAACTGGCCAAGGACGCCCTGCTGGCCGGCAGCCGCACCGCCCGCACCACCAAGATGGGCATAATCAACAGCTATCTCAACTGCGAGAAGATGGGTTGGAAGGAACCCCTCAGCAAGCAGAACTATGCAGCCTACCAGAAGATGTCGATGCAGGACCTCGTGAACTTCCAGAAGCAGCACATCAAAGGGCAGAAGAAGACCTACCTCATCCTCGGCAAGGAGAGCGAGATGGACTTCAACAAGTTGGCCAAGTTTGGCAAGGTGAAGAAGCTCTCGCTGGATGAAATCTTTGGATATTAAATCCATTCTGCACAATGGCAAGGGCAGCCTACTCGCCGCCCTTGCCATTATTGTTTTGGGATTACAACTAGGCACCAAACACCTGAACGATTTCCCAGCCTACGCCCATGCCTGGGCACAGTCGGATTGGTACGCCATTGCCTTGGGATTCCATGACAACGGCTACGACCTTTTCCATCCCCAGACAATGATTTACAACAAGCAGTTCCCAGGCAAATGGTGCGTAGATTTCGGCGACACCGTCACCTCGGCCGACTTCCCTCTGCATGAGTACATCGTGGCGTTGCTGATGGGCCTTCTCGGGAGCACGGCACCGTGGGTATTCCGCGGATGGACACTGCTGTGCAGCCTCGCCGGGCTGTGGTTCCTCTTCCTGCTCTGCCGACGGCTGACAGGCTCATGGGCCAAGTCGCTGGCCGTAACAGTGGTAGCCCTCACCTCACCGCTCTACACCTATTACTTCGCCAACTTCCTGCCCTCGGCTCCGGCCTTGGCACTGGTCATGGCAGGTCTCTGGGCCTATGTGAAATACTGGCAGGAGAATCGGATGCCCTATTGGCACCTCGCCATCGTCCTGCTGACCCTAGGAGCGATGACACGCACCTCGCAGGCGGTGGCTTTGGTGGCGGTATGCAGCTTTGAGCTGTTGCGTATCCTGCGGAGAGAGACCACATTCCTGAACAAAATACCGGCGGTAGTCCTCGGAGCACTGGCCATCGTCGGCTATCTGCTGTGGAACAGCCATCTACGGGCCGAACACGGCTCACTGTTCCTCAACCAACTGATGCCCCCTCGCAACTGGGAGGAGTTGCAGACGGTGTGGGCCATGATAGTGAAAGACTATGAATATTGCTATTTTGGACAGGTGCAACAATGGTTTATGGTGGCCGTAGCAATAGGAGCCTTGGCGTTCAGCCTCATCCAGCGTAATAAGAAGCGACACGAGAGAAGTCTTCCGATAGGCTGGCTGGCCGCCATTTGGACCTTCGGCGAGCTGCTTTTTGTGGCGGCCATGTGGCGGCAATTCAGCCACCACGACTACTACTTTCTCGATAGTCTGTGGCTGCCGGTACTCTTCTGGATGACCTTGTGCATGAAGACCATCCCTGGACCGAAACAATGGATAATGCTGGCGGTACTGATTCTGGCAAGCATACCCATGTACAATGAAGCCAAGCACACCTTACAACAGAGCTATGCAGGATACGATATGGCTACCGACTGCTACCAAAACTATCTCGGCAGCGACCGTTGGCTCGACGAGGAAGGCGTGAGCCGCGATGCCCGCATACTCTCCTTCCTCTCCTATCCACAAAACTCACCCTTCATCCAGATGGGGCGCAAAGGGTACAGCATCATGTGGCAGGGGACTGATGCCTATGTCGATGTCATCTTGTGGAAAGCGGCACAGTTCGACTTTGACTACATCGTGGTTGAGGACTATCTGGTCCGCAGTTTCTTCGACCAGTACCGCTACCTGTTGGAACGCGCCCAACGAATAGGTGGCAACCAGCGGCTGTCGCTGTGCACTCTGGCCGACAGCACCATAAACACTTGTGCCGACGATTTCTTCAATCAATAGGGATACCGAGAGCCTCCAAAGCCTTCACTGAAAAGTTGTTGCTTAAAGAGTAGAGCTGTGCGGTGCAGTAGGAAAGCATCACATAGTCGGCCTCGCGCAAAGCTTCGGCCAAATCCACCTGACTCACATTGTCGTGGTCGGGGTCATAGTATATCGTATTGTTGTAGAACCAATAATGCGTGTAGGCAAATAGTTGGTCGAGCGGGAAGTTGTAGAGGATGTTCCAGAAGAAGGAATCGCCTATCACAATCAGTTTGGGTTTCGGCATATCGGACGGCACGGCCTTCACTTCCACGTACATATTGCCCTTGCCTCTCGGGGTAAACACCACATTGAGCAGGTCTCCCATGTCGTAGTCGGTGCCGCGGGCACGGGCAGCGTACGGCGTGCCAATGCTCACCGACGGAATCGACGGCCCTCCAAGGTGTTGCATGTAGCGCATCACCGAGTCGAAGGCATATACCGAGGCGATGTTGGACCAATGGGTTCCCGTCTGAGGCATCAGGCGATAGGGCACCGAGTCCTTGATGGAGAGAAACCATGCACAGATGTCGGTATAGCGCACCCCATAACGGTCGAATAGTGCAGGATAGACCTTGTAGGCCTGTGGACCCATGGGGCGGTTCATCTCGCCCTGTGGGGGCAAATATTCTGGATAGACAATATCCTTGCCTGGAGAGATCTGCACAAAAAGAGTGGTTCCAAGACTGTCGAGCACCCGTTGCAACAAAGCCAGACGACGGGCTTCGGCATCAAAACCTGCCAGCAGCTCCTCCGGGGTGTCCGTAAATTCATACATGCGGCTCTGGTAGTGGTCCTCAACGAAATAGCGCTCATAGAGCCATCCCTCGCGACCCTTCACCACATCTCCGTTGGTCGATTGGCCGAAAAGTCCCCACACATACTGGTTATAGAGGCGGATGGCCGGCTCGCGGAAACCGTGATGATCCTTCACATAGCGGTCAATCCCTTTCTGCCACTCGCCCGACATAAAGTCCTTGAAAACAAACCGCGGACAACTATCAACAACCCAGGCTCCCTTCAACGGCTTCACTGGGATGAAATGCCAGCACTGCTGGAGGAAGACCAACAGGAAGAGTGCCATGGTGACGATGGATAAAATCTTGTGTTGCCGCATGTTGTCAGAATCGGAAATAGATGAATGGACTGAAATCGGTGGCAGTCAACGCACCCACGCAGAAGAAGAACAACAGGCACATCAGCACCCACATCCACATGCGAGGCTGTCGCTCAAACCGCGGTTTCCAAGGTATAAAAGCCAAGAGAAGAGCCACCGCCACAGTGACATAGAACTGCGGCTGCCATGTCGGCAAAGTGTCGAATCTGAACGAAAACATCCGTCCTACAAATTGCAGGCACTGCGACATGTCCTCGATGCGGAAGATGGACCAACCCACCATCACTACAATGGTAGTCAGAACAACCCGAAATGGCTTAAGTTTCTGCCATTGGGCATATCCTGTCAGCCGTTCCAGCACCAGAAAAAGCCCGTGCCATGCACCCCAAATGACGAAGTTCCACCCTGCCCCATGCCACAAACCGCTGAGCAGAAACACAATCCATAGGTTGAAGTAGGTGCGTACAACCCCACGACGATTGCCCCCAAGCGGAATGTAAAGGTAGTTGCGCATAAAGTTTCCCAGTGTGATGTGCCACCGGCGCCAAAACTCGCTGACGCTTCCAGAATTGTAGGGCTTGTCGAAGTTCTCGGGAAAGCGGAAGCCCATGATGCGGCCTAGACCGATGGCCATGTCGCTGTAGCCCGAGAAATCAAAATAGAGTTGCATGGTGTAGGCAGCAATGGTAATCCAGGCCGTCGGCATGTCCATGACCGACAAGTCACCAGCCAGCGCTGTATCGACCGTGCGTCCAAGCACATCGGCAACCAGCACCTTCTTGGCCAAGCCAACGGTGAAGCGGTAAAACCCTTGCAGGCATTCGTCCCACCGCAGTCGCCGACGGTTGGTAATCTGGTCGGCAATCTCGTTGTAACGCACGATGGGACCAGCAATCAACTGCGGGAACATCGTGATATATAGCATGTAATCCGTCAGTTTCCGCATCGGGGTACATTCGCCGCGATAGACATCCACTGCATAAGTAACCGACTGGAACGAGAAGAAACTGATACCTATCGGCAGCAACACCTTGGTCCACGTCATCACTCCCAACCCCAGCGAAGCCAGCACAGCATTGATGTTATCGACAAAGAAGTTGGCGTACTTGAACCACGCCAGCAGTCCTATCGGCAGTGCCACAGCGACCCCTAACAGCAGTTTGCGCGTACCCTGGCTCCGAGCCGAGGCCATGACCTTGACCAAGTAGAAGCCGCCCACCGTCGATGCCAGCAGCACCAGAACAAAGTCGGGGGCACCCCAGGCATAGAACAACACCGAGGCTACCAGCAGCACCAGATTGCGCCAGCGCGACGGAACAAGGAAATAAACCAGCAGGAACGCCGGCAGAAAGTAGAGAAGGAAGATATGGCTGCTGAAAACCATCGGCTAATAAATCTCCCTGATTGTCTGGCTCTGTCCGTTAAAGACAATGGTGTCGCCCACCTTCTTACCCTTCAGGGCGGCATAAATGGGAGTCTGGGCACTGATGGCGAAGAACACCTTGTTTCCCACCATAAACTTTCCGGCACCGATGGAAAGCAGAAATGCCTGCCGGTCGGTCTCCACGCATGCACCGTGTTCCACGGTGTCGAAAGGGGGAAGTTTCAATAAATCTTGCAAATAGCGCACTCCCGTCTGGGCATTGCTGTACTGACGGGCATACATGTCACGGCTGCGCAGCATCTTGGTGCGGTAGCTGTCATAGCGATCCACATTGGCACCGTAGTCGTTGCTCTGCTGCTGTGCCGAGTCCATCTCCTGCTTGGCAACAGAAGCAATATGCTCCTGCTGTTCAATGCAGGAGCATATCACTTGTTGGCGTTTTTCTTCGCGTGTCATTATTTCATTCTGCCGGGATACACCTTCAGGGCTTCCTCCAGGCATTTGATGGCCTTCTTGAGGTCTTCGATGCAGATGCAGTAGGTGATACGAGCCTGATGACGACCGCGTTCGGGATCCACATAGAAGCCCGTGGCAGGAGCCAGCATCACCGTGGCACCCTCGTACTGAAAGTCCGTCAGCAGCCACTGGCAGAACTTGTCGCTGTCATCCACCGGCAGGTCAATCACCGTGTAGAAGGCACCCTTCGGCATCGGGCAGAAGCAGCCGGGAATCTTGTTGATACCCTCCACCACCACGTTGCGACGGGCTACATACTCGGCCTGCACCTTGTCGAAATACTCCTGTGGGGTATTGACGGCGGCTTCACCGAAAATCTGGCCAAACGACGGGGGAGACAGGCGGGCCTGAGCCAGACGCATGGCATAGCCATACACATCGCTGTTGCGGGTCACCATGCAACCCACACGGGCACCGCAGGCACTGTAGCGTTTCGACACCGAGTCGAACAGGATGGTGTTGCGCTCCAAACCTTCCAGCTGCATGACGCTGAAGTGCTTGTGGCCGTCGTAGCAGAACTCGCGATACACCTCGTCGGCAAAGAGGAAGAGATCATACTTCTTCACCAGGCCGGCCACCTTCAACAGTTCCTCGTGGGTATAGAGATAACCCGTCG
>JAGCYV010000076.1 GCA_017960605.1 Bacteroidales bacterium
ACTGGTCACACTTGCGTAGCACCTCTACGGCTTCGAGGACAGTGGCGATGTTCTTCTTCTGATACTCGCCGGTGAGTTCCTCGGTGTAGCGACTGACGTCATCGACCACATAGTGCTGGTCGGCGAAGGTGATGGGGGCGTGATGCTCGGCGGCGGTGCGTAGGAAAACGGGGGCTGTCTCGGGCTGGGTCTCCCCTATCACCACCGGCACACCCTCCTTGATGATGCCTGCCTTCTCACCGGCAATCTTCTCCAACGTGTCGCCAAGAAACTGGGTGTGGTCGAGTCCGATATTGGTGATGATGCTGAGCTTGGACATGATAACATTGGTACTGTCAAGTCGTCCCCCCATACCCACCTCGATGACAGCGATATCGACCTGCTCACGGGCGAAGTAGTCGAAAGCCATGCCGACGGTCATCTCGAAGAAAGAGAGTTTCAGTTTATCGAACAAATCTCGGTTCTTGCCCACAAAATCAACCACCGACTGCTGCGGAATCATCTCTCCATTGATGCGGATACGTTCGCGGAAATCGACGAGGTGGGGCGAGGTGTAAAGGCCCGCCTTGAGGCCTGCCTCCTGTAGGATGGAAGCCAGGAAGTGGGATACGGAGCCTTTGCCGTTGGTGCCGGCCACATGGATGCTGCGGAACTTGCGCTCGGGATGGCCGAGAACCTCCATCATGTCGAGAGTGGGCTGTATGTCGGCCTTATAGGCGGCAGCGCCGATGCGGTGATACATCGGCAGCTGCGCAAACATGAAATCTAATGTCTCCTGATAGGTCATTGGTGGGGAATGGTATAGGTGAGCCCAAGGAGGAAGAGGCCGCGCTGCGAGGGATAGTGGGCCCAATAGTAATAACGCTGGAAGGCGAGGTTGTCCATCTTGAGGAAGAAGCTGAGGGCGCGGTTGTGGCGGTACTCCACCTCGGCATTGACACCGTAGCGCATGGGGATCTGCTCGCCGAAGTCGGCCGTCATGCCGCCAAGCAGCTGACCTTCGAGGTGGAAGAACCACTTGTTGCGGTAGTTCACATCGGCCGAGAGGAGGGCATCCCACTTGGGACGGTAGTAGAGCACCGAGTCGTCGGGACCGAGGGTGTAGGCGTAGTAATGGCCACCGGCACGGAGGGTGAGCATCTCGTCGTTGACGAAAGCCACCGTGCCACCCATCGTAAGACGGTTGTCGGCGAAGTAGTGCGGACGATAGACATTCTGGAGGCAGTAATTGGCGGTGTCGAGCAGGAAAGTGAGGTCGTCGCGAAGCATCTGGTAGCTCACTTCGGCATTGGCCTCAATCTTCTTGCTGAGGGTCCAGCGGATGTGGCCCACAATGTCGTAGTGACGTGTAGCGCGCTGCTCGCTGCCGGGGGCCACATAGGGGTTGATGAGGCGGATGGAGTTCCAACTGTTGGCGTCGAATCCGCCGGTGGCACCGAGACTCACCACCAGGTTGTCCTTGAGGAGGCTCTTGCTCACCACGATATCGGGGAAGAAGCGGAAGGTGGTGGCCGTGTCGGTGGTGTAGGCATCCCATCCGGCGGTAAAGCCGGCATGGAACTGGAGGCCGTTGAACATGAAGTCGGCATAGGGATTCACCTTCACGATGTTGCGGGTGGAGCGGGCGGCCTGTGCGCTGTCGGGCACAAAGCCGAGCGGCATGGCGCCCTTGGGGGTGAAGTGGTTGCCGTAGCCGTCCCATTCAAGATGCAGGTAGGCCACCCCTTTGTACTTTCTTATCACATCAAAGCCGTAGTGCACGTCGCCGTTGAAGTTGATGTTCAACTCATTCAGCCCCCATTGCGACCAGAGGTCGGTGAGGCGCAGGTTGGCGTTGTAGCCCAGCTTGTTGGGGTCGAGTTCCATGTTCTTCACACCGATGTTCCAAGTGGCCACGTTGTAGGAGGCGTGGTAGTCGTCGGTACGGATGCTGTCGCGTGTCCTGTTCATCCGGGCCAGCAAGGTGCTGTCGGTGAAGCCGTAGTAGAGATTGTGGTCGTGCTCATAGCTGAGGTCGGAGGAGAGCTGCAACACCTCGCCGACGATGTATTTGCCGAAGATGGTCAGCCCTGTATTGCCAAAATGATTGGGGCCGTAGTCGGGCAGCTTGTCCCACGACGAGAGGTGGTTGAGCCGTATGCCGTAGGTCTTCAGCCGGTCACGCGTCGAACTCCAGTAGAGGTCGGCCAACGGGCTCCAGTAGTTACCGAAACCGAGACGCAGGTAGTTGTTGTAAAGCTTGGTGGTGGGCTCGCCAACGATGCGTGCCGCCTTGATGCGTGAGGGCTCGTAGAGGGCCTTCAGGCGCGTGGGCGTGATGCTGTACTGAAAGTCGCGCTCCATACGGCCCAACGTGTCGGTGATGGTGGCCGGGAAATATAACTTCTCCTGCGGCTCGATGACAGGGCGGTATGAGCCTTTCACCACCACGCTCTCGTTATAGGTACCGTCATCCTGCGCATAACAAGACGAGTGGTGCAAGGCGAAAGGTAAAACAAAGGTCAATGCCAAAAATATCTTTTTCATAGTATTCAGTCGTTGATATCGATTACTATTTCATCTTCCTGTGTCGGCTGTGCCGGCTGCTCGGCGGCCACGATGGCGGCCAGCTTCTGGCGGGCCACGCTGACCAGTTCCTCGCCGTCGTAGTTGTCGATGATGCTCTGGAGCGTCTGCTTGGCTTGCAGGCTGTTGCCACGGGCATAATAGATATCGGCCCAGAGGATGAAGCTGTAGGCCAGCCAGTAGTCGCTCGAAGCGTCGGCCACGATGCTCTCGATAATCTTCTCGGCCATGTCGTAGTGCTGGGTCCGCATTCTCATCTCCGCCATACGGCAGCGGGCCTCGCCGTTATACTCGCCGTTGGCCGAATGCTCGAGGTCGGCGTAGTAGTTGAAAGCCATATCGGGTTCGTTACGGTCGAAGTAGCTGCGGGCCATCGCCAGCATGGCCTCCTCCTTCAACTGGGCGTCGGCCTTCTTCTCTTCTATCAGCCGTTGGCCGGCAGCCACAATGTCATCGTGACGCTTCAGCGCGACGGCACACCGCAAGGCTCCGATCTCGCCCTGAATCAGGCTGTTGTCGCTCTCGGCATTGGCGGCCAGCTGCTGGTAGAGCGTGGCGGCTTTGGCATAGTCGCCCAGCCCGTAGGCGATGTTAGCGGCATTCACCAGCGACCGCTCGCTGTACTGGTTCTTGGCGGCCTTCGCCACCGCCTCGTAGTGCGGCAGCGCCTTGTCGTTCCGTCCCTGACGGAAGTAGCAGTCGGCCAGCAGATAGTGGGCCTTTACGGCAAAGAGGCCGTTGGGGAACTTCGTCAGGTAGTTCTCAAATCCGGCAATCGCCTTGTCGTATTCGCCCTCTTGGTAACGTCCCTCGACCGCGAGGAACGTGGTGCTGTCCTGCTCCACCGTCGAGATGGCCACCTTCGTGGTGCGCTTCACATAGGCGAAATAGTCGTCCACACGGTTTTCCGCAATGTAGATGTTCTTCACCGTACTCAGCGCGTCGCGTGCCTCATCGGTGCCTGGATATTCCGTCAGCAGCCGGTCGAAGGTGCGGAGTGCCTGCGAATTGCGGTCGGTGTTGTAGTATATCAGGCCTTGGTTCAGCAAGGCGGTCTTCACATACACGCTCTGCGGATACTGCTTGATGAAGTTGTTGTAGTAGGTCATCGCCATCTCGTTGTTGTCGCACATCATGTAGGTGTTGGCAATCTCCAGCATGGCCTTCGACTTCAGCGGCGAGTTACCGAAACGTTCGAAGATATGGTTCAGGTAGGTCAGCTTCTCATTGTTCTTGCCCTGAGCACCGTAGGACAGCGCCTTTTGGTAGGTGGCGTAGTCGGCATCGCGGCCTCCCATGTTGATCACCTTGTCATACTGCACGATGGCCTCCGGGAATCGGCTCTGCACATAGTAGCAGTCGCCCAACCGGTTGCGCACATCGGCCAGCATCACAGCCTGTGTGGAGCTCTTGTCCAGCTCGGCGAAAGCCTCGCGGGCATCGTCATACTGTTCCTTCTTCATCAGCAGGTAGGCGTAGTCGTAGCGGGCGTCGTCGGCATAGGACGAACTCCGCGCGTAGCTCGACAGCAGGAACTTGTTCAGGCAGCGTTCGGCGGCTTCTATCCGTCCCGCACGGTAGTATTCGTCTCCTAATAGGTAGTTGGCGTCGGCCGTGATTCGCGGCACCGCATTCACCTTCGCCGCCTTCACATACAAGGCCACGCCCTCCTCTCGGTTGCCGCTGTTGCACAGCTCGATGCCGCGGTTCAGCAACGCACGCTGGTAGGCCTGCTCCAGCTTGGCATTGCGCGGGTTGATTTTCTCCAGCAGCCGGATAGCCTCCTTGTAGTTGTTCGTCGAGCAGTAGAGCTCGGTCAGTATCTCCTCGGCCTCCGTGCGGTGACGGCTCTTGGGGTATTTCTTCATGTAGCTCTCAAACGACTTGATGCTCTCGCCCATGGCGTTCTGATTCAACTCGCAGCTCAGCTTGGCATAGTTGAACAGGGCATCCTCCTTGATTTTCTTGTTGAAATCCATCTTGCTAGCCTGGAGGAACATGCTGCGGGCATCCATCTTGCGGTTCAGTTTCACGTAGCAGTCGCCCAGCACATAGAGCGCGTTCTGGGCCACGCTGTCGCTGCAGGCTGTCTTCTTCACCAGGTGACTGGCGGCATCCTCGTAGCGGCCCAGCATGTAGTAGCAATAGCCCACCTGGTAGTCGTTGTCCTGCGGGGTGCAGGCCGCCGCATCTCCCTTGTCGCCGGCGGCCAGGTACTCCAGCGCACGGGCATACTCGCCGCGGTTGAAATACACCTCGCCCACCATCTGGCCAATCTCCTCGCGCTTGAAGGCGTTCGGGTCCTCCATCAGCCTCGGGGCCATCTCCAACAACTCGTCCTCACGGCCCAGATAGTAGTAAATACGGGCAATATAGCTCGGAGCTATCTTCGCAAACTTGCGGTCTTTCTGCAACTCCTGGAAGTTCCTCAGGGCCAGGTCATACTGTCCCTGGGTGTATTGGATGTGGGCGTAGTAGTAGAGGCTCGACGAGCGGTATTTCGACTGTCCCTCCACCTGCTGCGAGAAAAGCTTCGAGGCCCGCTGCACGTCGCCCTTCACGAAGTAGCAGTAGCCCATCTTGAAGTTGTACTCGCTCCGGTGGTCGTACTCCACCTCCTTCGCATCCACCTGGCGGTAGTACTCCAGCGCCCGCTCGTAGTCGCCGCGGGTGTAATAGAAATTGCCCAGATAGAACCGCGCCATGTTGCAGCGCGAACTCTGCGGATAAAGCCGCAGGAACTCCTCCAGACGGTAGTAGGCGTCGTTGTTGTCCAGCTTCTCCGAGCACACTCCCGCATAGTAGCACGCCTCCGCCGTCGTCAGGTCGGCCCGGCTCGCGCTTCCGGCCGCAATCTGGTCGTAAATCTGCTGCGCGGCGGCATACTTCTGCTTCTGGTACAGGTCTGTCGCCTGACGGTAGAGATCCCTCTGCCGTTCCTCCGGAGTCTCACGCTGAGCCGCCACTCCCAACGTGACAGCCACCAGCAACCCCATCATCAAAGATTTCTTCATATCCTAATTTTCAACTTTCAATTTTCAATTTCCAAACCCATGCATGCCCTCTCCCCACGAGTCCTTCTCCCGCTCCTCCTTCCGCTGCCAGGGGGCGTTCAGCAGGAATCCCGTCGCCGGTGCCGGCGTCAGCTCATACTGCTGTCGTCCCTCGGGATTGATGAGCACGAAGGTCGGATAGCTCACCACGCCGAAACGCTCCAGCAGACGGTAGTCGCCGTCGAAATGCAGCCACAGCCATTTATAGCGTCCCCCACGCTTGCTGTTGCGCAGGAAGTGGTACATCTTCTGGAACTCGCGGTCGCAGACGATGCTCACGAACTCCACCTCGGGGTATTTCCCATACACGCTGTCGCGGAAATGCGCCATCGTCTCTATCTCGCGCAGCGAATTCGGGTCATCCACTCTCACAAAGCTCAGATACACCCACTTGCCCGCCAGCGAGTCCAAACTCACACGGCGGCCATCCACATCCGGCAGTTCTATAGCGTTCAGTGCCAAGTATTCAGTGTTCCGTTGGCTGTCGCGGTTGCTCTCCGCGAACACGCGGTCAATCTCTGCGAGCACGCGGCCCGCCAACTCCCCGTGCTCTTTAAACTTCGTCCGTTCGCCCAGCAGCCTCACCATCTTCACCACCCCTGCACGGTCGTAGCGGGCGTCATAGTAGCTCTCCTTCAGCGCCTCCAGTGCCGCCAGCTCCCTCACCTGCTCATCCACCAGCAGCGGCTCCACACCCAGCGAGTCCAGGTAGCGATCCAGGTCGCCCGCGGCCACCCATGCCGTCAGCCGCGACAACGGCAGGCGCTTCGTGCCCATCCGCACCCAGTCGCCGTACAGCGACAGGAACAGCCGCATGTAATTCTCGTCGTGATACAGCACCGGCTGCCCCTTTATATAGCGTTCCACCAGCTGCTTACGGCTGCCGGGGAACATCGCCATCCGCATCTCCGCCAGCGAGAACCGCGCATAACGCGAAAAGAAATCCGACCCCTCACCGACCGCTGGCCACTGGGCACCGACCGCTCTCTCCAGCGAGTCCATCCACCGCCGGTCGGGCTTGAAGCGGAAGTCCAGATGCACGCGGTTCGAGTCCAGGAAGGCCTCCACCGACTCGTCAAAGCGTTTGATTTTCAAGTTCAACTCGTCGGCCGGCAGGTTCAGGAACTCCACCTCCAAAGCCACCGGCTGTAGGAACACATTCACCCGCTCGTCCTGCTCCCAGTCGAACTGCGGCAGCCACACCTCGTACCGGCGACCCGGCTCGGCATAGAACGACTGGCTGTAGTTCTCCACCTGCAGGAACACCAGACGCGGATAGCGCAGATAGGTCTCCAGCCGGAACGCCCCCGAAGCGTCGATCACCGCCTCGTCCAGCAGCACCTCGCTCTGTGTCAGCATGTCACTGTAGCAGCGGAGTTCGATACGTTTGCCCGCGGCATTGGCCGACGTGCCCGTCACCGACACATTCCCCTGCGCGGAGACAGCCGCACAGAGCAACAACGACAGCATGAGGGTGAACCATTTTTTCATCATTATTAAAAACGCACCTGCGGACATATTATTGCCCGCCTCCACAGCGAAGTTATCAACAGCCTTTTCACCATCTTACCCTCTCATTTTCAACCCAAAAACATGCCATAAGGTCTAACATAAGGTCAACATAAGGTCAACATAAGGTCAACATAAGGTCAACATAAGGTCAACATAAGGTCAACATAAAGTCAACATAAGGTCAACATAAGTCTAACCTAAGTGTAAAACTAAAGGATGACTATAGTATGACTATAAGATGGATTTATGATAAATTTGCACAGACGGAAAAAAATGCGTATCTTTGCACCGTTTCCCCGTAGGGGAAATTTTCCAATTGCATTGAAACACATTACAATCAAACAAAAACATCAAAATGACCGACCATAAATTCCGCACCGAGAGCGACCTTCTCGGCTCGAAAGAGGTCCCCGAAGAGGCCCTCTACGGCGTGCAAACCATGCGCGCCATCGAGAACTTCAAAATCAGCGGCCGCAAGATGAGCTCCTACCCCAGCTTCATCCGCGGCATGGCGTTCACCAAGAAGGCCGCCGCTATGGCCAACGTGGAGGTGGGCATGATTACCCAGGAACAGGGCGACGCCATCATGTGGGCCTGCGACCAGCTGATCGACGGCAAATACCACGACCAGTTCCCCATCGACATGATACAGGGCGGCGCCGGCACCTCGACCAACATGTGCGCCAACGAGGTGATTGCCAACCTGGCCCTCGAACGCATGGGCCACCACCGCGGCGAATACCAGTACTGCTCGCCAAACGACGTGGTGAACGCCAGCCAGAGCACCAACGACGCCTATCCCTGCGCCATCCACATGGCTCTGGCCCTCGAGCACCTGATTTTCATGCCCTACCTGGAGCAGATGATTGCCGCCCTTGACTACAAGCGCAAGGAGTTTGCCCACGTCATCAAGATGGGCCGCACACAGCTCCAGGACGCCGTCCCAATGACACTGGGACAGACCTTCGGCGCCTTTGCCGACTCGCTGCGGGGCGAATACAAGAACCTGAGGCTCACGGCCGACGAGTTCCTGATTGTCAATATGGGTGCCACCGCCATCGGCACGGGCATCTGCTCGAAGCCGGGATACAGCGAGGCCTGCATCAAGGCCCTCCGCAAGATTACGGGTTGGAACATCACGCTGGCCGACAACCTCATCGAGGCCACCAGCGCCACCACCTGCATGATTGCCTACAGCGCCGCCATGAAGCGCCTGGCCATCAAAATCAACAAGATGTGCAACGACTTGAGGCTGCTCTCGAGCGGTCCGCGTTGCGGATTGAACGAGATACACCTGCCGGAACGCCAACCCGGTTCGAGCATCATGCCCGGCAAGGTGAACCCCGTCATTCCCGAGGTGATGAATCAGGTGTGCTACAAGGTGATTGGCAACGACATGACCATCAGCTTGGCCAGCGACAACGGCCAGCTGGAACTCAACGTGATGGAGCCCGTGATTGCCTACACCCTCTTCGAGAGCATCCACCTGCTGGAGAACGGATTGGACACGCTGCGCCACTTCTGCATCGACGGCATACGTGCCAACGAGGAGCGCTGCCGCCAGCTGGTGGAACACTCCATCGGCATCGTCACTATGCTCAACCCCATCATCGGCTACAAACAGAGCACCAAGATTGCCAAAGAGGCCAGCGAGACAGGCCGCGGCGTGTATGAGCTGGTGCTGGAACACGGCCTGCTGACCAAGGAGCAACTGGACGAGATACTGAAGCCGGAGAACATGCTGCAGCCCGTTGACCTGACGGCTGTCAACAAATAAGACATATTGTGGAGACAATAAAGATTAAGAAAGGGCTCGACATACCGCTGGGCGGCGTGCCTGAGCGGCACTTCGTCGATGCCCGCAGCATAGAGCGCTACGCTGTGAAACCGCCGGATGTGGTGGGCTTCACACCGCGCCTGCTGGTGGCCGAGGGCGACACCGTCGTTGCCGGACAGCCGCTGGTGGAGGACAAGAACGACCCGCGGCTTTTCCTGCCCTCGCCGGCAAGCGGTGTGGTGGAAGCCATCGTAAGAGGAGAAAAGCGCAAACTGCTCGAGGTGGTAGTGAAAATTGAAAATTCAAAATTGAAAATTGAAAATTCGGCTGACGCGCCCAACACTCTCAAGTCTCACTTCTGAAGTCTCAATTCCCCCGTCTGGTGGATGATCCGGGAACGTCCCTTCGGCACGATAGCCAATCCTGACCACAAGCCCAAGGGCATCTTCGTCAGCATGCGCGACACCAACCCGCTGGCCCCCGACCTGGAGTTTGCCCTGAAAGGCCGTGAACACGACTTCGAGGCCGGTGTGAAGGCCCTTGAGGCTTTTGCCCCTGTGCATTGCGTGAAGGCCGAAGGCCCCCACCCTGCCGGCAACATCGGCACCATCGTGGCCGCCCTCGACCCCATCAACAAAGGGGAATGCGTATGGACAGTGAACGCACAGGACGTGGCCAATATCGGCCGCTGGGTGATGACCGGCGAATATCGCCCTGAACGCCTTATCAGCGTGGGCGGTCCCACCGCCAAGACACCCCACTACTACCGCGTGCTCTGCGGCGCATGTCTCCAGCGCATCAGCGATGCCCAATTGATAGATTCCTGCTACCCTCAACTAAACACTGAACACTTAACACTTAACACTCGCATCATCTCCGGCAGCGTCCTTTCCGGCACTCAGATTGCCCCCGACGGGTTTCTAGGGATGTACGACCAACAGGTCTGCTTCATCGAGGAGGGCGACCAGTACGACTTCATGGGCTGGCTCATGCCCAGCTTTAAGAAATACAGCTTCAGCAACACTTTCCTGTCAGGAATCCTAAGACCTTTTAAGGCGTTAGAACCTTTGATACCCATAAAGCCCTCATATAACTTCAACACCAACGTTCACGGCTCGGTGCGCCCATTCCTCTTCACGGGCAGCTTCGAGCGCGTGTTCCCCTTCGACATATACCCTCTGCAACTCATCAAGGCCTGTATCGTGGGCGACGTGGAGCTGCAGGAGAAACTCGGCATCTACGAGGTGGAGCCCGAGGACTTCGCGCTGTGCGAATTTATCGACCCCTCGAAGACCGAGATACAAACCATTATCCGCGAGGCTCTCGAAGTCCTCAGAAAGGAGGCTATCGCATGAGAATAAAATGGTTAGAAGATTGGTTTGAGAAGATCGAGCCGAAGGGCAAGTGGAGTTGGTTAGGGAGTACCTACGAGGCATTCCACACCTTCGCCTTCACTCCCAAGACTGTCACTAAGAGCGGCTCACATATCCGCGACGCTGTCGATATGAAGCGTTCCATCATCATCGTGGTCATCGCGCTGATGCCCGCCCTGCTCTTCGGCATGTGGAACATCGGCTACCAGCACTACCATTGCTTGAATGCTTCATTGCTTGAATGCTTGAGTGCTGACGCGCCAGCCACTCAAACAATCATACAATCAAGCAATCAAACAATCCTACAGTGCTGGTGGTTCGGCTTCCTGCGCATGCTGCCGCTCATCGTGGTGAGTTATGCCGTGGGCCTGTTCATCGAGTTTGCCTTCGCCCAGGTACGTCACCATGAGGTGAACGAGGGCTACCTGGCCACAGGCCTTCTGATCCCTATGATTGTGCCCGTCACCACACCGCTGTGGCAACTGGCGCTAGCCGTAGCCTTTGCCGTCATCATCGGCAAGGAGGTTTTCGGCGGCAGCGGCATGAACTTCCTCAACCCCGCCCTCGTAGCGCGCGCCTTCCTCTTCTTCGCCTACCCGACGCACATGAGCGGCGACAAGGTGTGGATTGCCAACGACCTCTGGGGCAGCGACGCCATCGCCGGTGCCACGCCCATGGGCGAGCTGGCGGCAGGCATGCACCCCTCGGCTTCGGCGCTCGACATGTTTATCGGCACCATCCCCGGCTCCACCTGCGAGACATCCGTAATTGCCATTGCGCTGGGTGCCATACTGCTGCTCTTCACCGGCATCGCCAGCTGGCGCATCATGCTCAGCGTCTTCCTTGGCGGTGGCGCGATGGGACTGCTGTTCAACGCTATAGGATACAACGACTATATGCAGCTGCCGTTCTACTACCACTTCCTGATGGGCGGCTTCGCCTTCGGCGCTGTCTTCATGGCCACCGACCCCGTCACCGCCGCTCAGACCAACACCGGCAAGTGGATCTACGGTCTGCTCATCGGCGCTTTCGCCGTGCTGCTGCGCGTCTGCAACCCCGCCTACCCCGAGGGCATGATGCTCAGCATCCTCTTCATGAACTGCATGGCCCCGCTGATTGACCATTGCGTCGTCAGCCACAACATCAAGCGTAGAGAAAGGAGGATTGCCCGATGAAAAAGACATTCTCTAACACCTATATCTTCATCTACTCCGCCGTGCTCGTCGTGGTGGCAGCCTTGATACTCACGGTGGTGAGTGTCAGCCTCAAGCCGCTGCAGACCAAGAACCAGCAGGCCGAGACCAAGCAGATGATCCTGAAGACCATCGGCGTGGAAGCCACACGCGACAATGCCGCGGAGCTCTACGCCAAACACATCACCGAGGACGACGGCTACTATCGCTTCGACGGTGGTATCGTCCTGCCGCTGAAGGGCACCGGCCTTTGGGGACCCATCTGGGGCTACCTGGCGCTCGACAGCACCAGCACCGTCGTGGGCGCCGTCTTCGACCATAAGGGCGAGACTCCCGGCCTCGGCGGCGAGATTGCCACCGACAAGTTCGCACAACGCTTCATCGGCAAGAAGATGGACTCACAAGCCATACACCTGGCCAAGAACGCCGACCACAGCAACCCCTACGAGGTGGACGCCATCAGCGGCGGCACCATGACCAGCAACGGCGTCACCGCCATGCTGGCCAAAGCCTATGACGACTACAGCAATCTTAGAAAGGAGGCTACCGAATGAAGAATTTTGACCTTATCAAACTGCCTTTCAGCAAGAACAACCCCATCCTGGTGCAGGTGCTGGGCGTCTGCTCCTGCCTCGCGGTGACGGCACAACTCAAGCCCGCCGTGGTGATGGCACTCAGCGTCACCGTGGTGGTGGTGCTGGCCAACGTCATCGTCTCGCTGCTCCGCAACACCATCCCGCCGCGCATCCGCATCATCGTGCAGCTCGTCGTCGTCTCCACCCTCGTGGTGCTGGTCGACCAGGTGCTGAAAGCCTACGTCTACGACGTCAGCAAGCAGCTCTCGGTCTTCGTGGGCCTCATCATTACCAACTGCATCGTCATGGGCCGCCTCGAGGCCTTCGCCATGGTGCAGAAGCCGTGGCCGAGCGTCCTCGACGGTCTCGGCAACGGCCTCGGCTACAGCGTCATCCTCATCGCCCTCGGCTTCGTCCGCGAGCTCTTCGGCAGCGGCACCCTCTGGGGCTACCCCGTGGCGGAGAAGCTCGGACTCTACGAGATAGGCTACGAGAACAACGGCCTGATGATCATGCCGCCCATGGCCCTCATCCTCGTCGGCCTCATCATCTGGTGGCACCGCAGCCGCAACAAAGACCTGACAGAACAATAACATTAATCCCATCAACTCCCATTAACCCCATTAGCCCCACTAACCCCATGAACAATACCCCTAATCCCTCGGTGATCCTTCGGCGATCCTTCGGTGACCCTTCGACGGTATTCCCTTCTTCCTCCCTTCTACGATCCTTCTATGTGCCTTCTATGATCCTTCGACAATGCTGCAGCAAGATGGTATGGTTTTTCTAACTTCTAATTCATAAACAATATGAAGAAAATGTTTTTACTCTCCACCCTTCTCCTTTGTGCCAATGTGCTTTTTGCACAAATCACCATTTTGGATGAGGATGTTCAAGAGAAGATTGTGTCAAAACCACGAGCTTTTGACAGTCTTTCAAATATTACCTATCAGAAGGACCCTATCCAATACAAGCAATATATTGGCTACAAATTATACAGTCTTCCATTTTCTTCCAAATATAAATGCCCAGGCTCAAATTGCTCGGTTCACATGAAAGAGTTTAAATACCAATCACCTCAAGATTATATCTTACCACATGTACCGTATGAGCAATCTAGTGTAGGAATGGCGCACAATAATATGGTCGGCTATCCACGCGATCTATATCAGAAGGATAAAGAAGAATATGAAAAGACTTTCGTTATCACAACAGACATTTACAACGCTACTGACGATGGTACAGTCTATGACACAAAACCGAACAACCCCCAGCATCATATATATAATTCATACGAATCAATCCAAAACACATATTATACGGTTTTAAATATAGAAATAAGTACTTTTCGAGATGGCCCATATCTCAAATTGGAGGAATGGGATAGCGAACATGATAATAATCCCTTTTTGCGTTTCACTCTTAAGAACGAAACATCAGGAGAAGAAATATACTGGATTCCTCAGAGCGGACGATACTTAAGTGATGCAATGATGTTCCTTGTACCATATTTTGAAAAGATGCAAAAGACGTATAAAAATAAAAATGTGGTGCCTACAAAAAAGATAGAAAAAATTGCCGACATCAGTACTGGCGAGCCAGCAAACATCCAGCCAGGGGATGTGTGGTACTGTTATGACGTCACTTTCATAAACCTAAAGGATAAGAAATATGTCCAACCCTATTTTCTCCTAGAAAACGATGGAGTCAAAGTGATGATTTCATTCAATGATTTTACAAAGAAATGTGAGGGAATACTTACAAGAGCCGAAAATGGTTATACAAATTATCCGATGTTTATGCTGGAACAAGATTACAATGAGATTATCGCCATAAGGCAACGTACAGCAGAAGAAAGACAACGGTTAGAGGAAGAGAGACAACGTCAAGAAGAGTTGGCCCAACAAGAGCACAACAAACAGATTATGCAAAAATATGGCAATAAATATGGTAAACTGATTTGTGAAGGGAAAGTGTGCCTTAATATGACAAAGGAAATGTGCATAGAGGCTTGGGGGGAACCTTTATATGTAAATTCAACTATCGTCAAAGGTTTAGTCCACGAACAATGGGTATATGGATGGCATAACTACCTGTATTTCGACAATAATATATTAACTGCAATTCAAAATTGACATTTATTTTCCAATAGATTTTGAAAATGGCCGAAATGACCCATTACACCGCCAAGCAATTTTGGAAATGACCGAAATGAACCATATAAATTTTGCAATGGCCGAAATGGGCCATTACAACGCCAAGCAAGTTTTGCAACGGCTGAAATGGACCATTATAACGCCGGGCGGTTTTGGAAGGGGCTGAAATGGGCCATTACACCCTCGGGCAGATTTTGAAACGCAGAATAATCATCAAAAGAATCAATTATAACACACTAACGCATTAACACATTCACGCATTATAGATTATGGACTACATTAACATATTCATCAAGTCGATTTTCGTCGACAATATGATCTTCGCCTTCTTCCTCGGCATGTGCTCCTACCTGGCCGTGAGCAAGACAGTGAAGACCTCGGCGGGCCTCGGCATCGCGGTCACCTTTGTGCTGCTTATCACCGTACCTATCAACTTCCTGCTGAACAAATACTTCTTGCAAGAAGGCGCGCTGGCATGGATTTCGCCCTCGCTGGCCGAGGTAGACCTCAGCTTCCTGAGCCTCATCATGTTCATCGCCGTCATCGCCGCCATCGTGCAGATGGTCGAGATGGTGGTGGAGAAATTCTCTCCGGCACTCTACAACTCGCTGGGCATCTTCCTGCCGCTCATCGCCGTCAACTGTGCCGTCATGTCGGGTTCGCTCTTCATGCAGGAGCGTGGCTACGCCAACATCGGCGAGGCCACCGTCTTCGCCCTCGGCAGCGGCATCGGCTGGTTCTTGGCTATCGTGGCCATCGCCGCCATCCGCGAGAAGCTGCGCTACAGCCACATCCCCCCTGCCCTCCGCGGCGTGGGCATCACCTTCATCATCACCGGCCTCATGGGCCTGGCATTCATGTCATTTATGGGCTTCAAGTTATAATTGAAAATTGAGAAGGGAACCGGCGAAATAATGAACACGGAAACAATAAACATGGAGAACACTACCGAACAGAAACTCTGCAAGACAACCTTCAAGGTGAGGGAAATGGACTGCCCGAGCGAGGAGAATATCATCCGGATGAAACTCGGCGAACTGGGGAGGGCTGTGGTCGCGCTCGATTTCGACTTGCGCCGCCGCACACTTGCCATTACTCACGAGGCTGACGCACTCGACGCCATCAAGGCCACGATGGGCGGCCTCGGCATGGGTGCCAAGATGACCTCGACAGGCGATGCCGCCGATGCCCCGGCTGCCGACGGCGACGAGCGTCAGCGCAAGGTGCTGGTGAGAGTGCTGTCGGTGAACGCGGCGTTCTTCGTGTTCGAGATGGCCGTGGGACTTGTGAGCCGCTCGATGGGCTTGGTGGCCGACAGCCTCGACATGCTGGCCGACGCGTCGGTGTACGGCATGAGCCTGATGGTGGTCGGTGCCGCCGTCGCCAGCAAGAAGCGGGTGGCGCTGTGGAGCGGCATCCTGCAGACGCTGCTGGCCGTGGTGGGCCTAGTCGAGGTGGTGCGCCGCTTCCTCTCGCCCGAACTGCCGCCGGAATTCTCGGCCATGATTTGGATGTCGGCCCTCGCGCTGCTGGCCAACGCCTACTGCCTCTGGCAGCTGGAACGCAGCAAGAGCAACGACGCCCACATGCGGGCAAGCGTCATCTTCTCGGCAAACGACGTGATAATAAACCTCGGCGTGATACTTTCGGGCGTGGCCGTATGGTATTTCGAGAGCCGCCTGCCCGACCTCATCATCGGCACCATCGTGTTCGCCATCGTCATCCGCGGCGCGATACGGATACTGAAACTGTCGAAATAACACCATTGCCATATTAAAATTGAAATTCAAAGACCCATGCCTACAACACTTATATCAGCCATAGCAATCATCCTCGTCGTCATCCTGCTGTTGGTGGCACTGCTGCTAGTGCTTCGCGCCAAGCTGATACCGCAGGGCAACGTCAAGATAACGATAAATGACGACAAAGAACTCACCGTCCCCACCGGCGGTACCCTCATCTCCACCCTCGGCGAGGCCGGCGTCCACCTGCCCTCGGCCTGCGGAGGCAAAGGCAGCTGCGGCCAGTGCAAGTGCCGCGTCGTCAAAGGCGGCGGCAGCATCCTCCCCACCGAGACGCCCCACTTCAGCCGCAAGCAGATACAAGAAGGCTGGCGCCTCGGCTGCCAGGTGAAGGTGAAAGAGGACCTTAGCCTGAAACTTCCCGAGAGCATCCTCAGCATCAAGGAATACGAATGCACCGTGGTGAGCAACAGCAACGTGGCCACCTTCATCAAGGAATTCAAGGTGCAGCTGCCCGCCGGCGAGCACATGGACTTCGTGCCTGGCTCCTACGCACAGATCAAGATTCCTACCTTCCGCATCCCCTACAGCTCGTTTGACAAGAGCC
>JAGCYV010000008.1 GCA_017960605.1 Bacteroidales bacterium
ATTGAGGTTGTAGTTGATGGCCACGAGGAAGTCGCGGGCACCGACCTGGGTGGCGCCAGTATGGGCGGTGTGGTCGTTCCATGCGTTGGGGCCGAAGTCGGGCTTCCACTGCTCGGTACCGAGACGTGAACTGAGGCTCTCGTATTCGCCGGTACGGCAGTAGGCCAGGTTGCGGCGCTCGGGGATGAAGGCGGCGTTCTCATAGCAGTAGATGGGAATCTGCAACTCCTCGCCGAGACGTTTGCCGAGCTTGTGGGCATACTCGACGACCTCGTCCATCGTGATGTTGGATACAGGGATGAGGGGGCAGACGTCGGTGGCACCCTGACGCGGGTGGGCGCCGTGGTGCTGGGTCATGTCGATGAGTTCGGCGGCCTTCTTGACCACCTGGTAGGCTGCCTCGAGGACGGGTTCGGGCTCACCGACAAAGGTAATCACGGTGCGGTTGGTGGTTTGACCGGGATCGACATCGAGGAGTTTCACACCATCGACCTTTTCAATCTCGGCAGTGACCTGATTGATGATATCCATGTTGCGGCCTTCACTGATATTAGGCACGCATTCAATGAGTTGTTTCATGTTGTAAGGTTTTTGTTCAAAATGCAAATATACATATTTTTTCAAATATAATATAATTTTACGCTTTTCGTTCCCCAACCACTCCTTCCCCACCCTTTGGGTGTAGTTGAGGATAACATAGGGATTACTTAGGAATAACAATGGTTAGTATAGAGTTAATATAGAGTTGATATAGGGTTGATTTAGAGTTACAGGGGAATTAAAGGGGTATTTAACCTGAATATGAGGGGAATATAAGGGGTGAAAAATAAGATTGCAGGGTTTGTTTTTTATTCGTATATTTGCACTTTAAAAAGTCATGAAAAGGGACCGCCGACATATTATCTTTTGTCTGATACTGTGCCTGTTGCCGCTGGCCATGAAGGGTCAGCGTATTATAGAATTGCATCTGGAGCGTAACCAATGCGCCGGGAGCGAGCAGACGGTGACATTCGGCCTGCGGCGGACAAACACAGTGGTGGTGAGTAACCAGAACGCGACGCTAGGACACAGCGAACAGATATTCCTGCCCGACGGCGTGGAGTGCAACGGGAGCTGCTCGTACCGTTCACCGGTGACCTTCTCAGAATTCGACCCGTCGGCCTGCATTACCTCGGCGGAGGATATCAAGTATGTGAGGATAAAGATGGAGCATTCGTATATCGGCGACATCTATATCAACATCACCTGTCCCAACGGCCGGAAGGCGGATATCATGCGGTATGCAGGCACGGGCACATCGGCCTGCGACGACGCGATACCGAGCGAGTCGGTGGGTTGGCTGTATGGGGACAATCTGAGCGAGGGCTTCTATTTCGGCGAGGCCAACGACAGAGAGAACGAGAACCAGCCTTGCGACGCCAACGCCTCGGGCAACGAGCCGGGAGTGGGCTGGAATTACTGCTGGAGCAGCAACACGACGAGCGGCTACGGCTATGCGGCTGGCGACGGCATCGTGTATCGGGCCCCGAACGGAAACGTCAACAGCAACATCATAGATTCGTCGAATGTGGCCGCCAAAACCCACTTCTACCATCCCGACCAGAATTTCACGAGGCTTGTGGGTTGCCCGCTGAACGGTACCTGGTATATCGAGGTGGTGGATGGCTATTCGATTGACAACGGCTACATCTTCGAGTGGTCGCTGTCGCTGGACGCCTCTTTGATAGACACCTGCCGAGCGGAGAGCTACCTAGTGATGGGAGGCCCGACGGAACAGGTGAACGACTCGACCTTCAGGCTGATAGCGCCCGACCATGTGTTGCACGACTCGACTGTGAACTATCGGTTTATCGTGGTTTCCTCGTGCGGCGACA
The DNA here is from genome assembly GCA_017960605.1 of Bacteroidales bacterium. Classification (GTDB taxonomy): domain Bacteria; phylum Bacteroidota; class Bacteroidia; order Bacteroidales; family P3; genus Colimorpha. The sequence continues at coordinate 1,875 of JAGCYV010000008.1, forward strand.
CCATCGACACGACGGCGGCTATCGTGTATCACCCCAATCTGCAAGGGGACACCATCGATACGGCCGTCTGCGAGTCGCTGCGGTGGGGTTCGCGGATCTTCGACCGCGACACGATGTTCTCGTTCAACGCTGTATCGCAATGGGGTTGCGACAGTATCGGGACAATGAACCTGACGGTGTATCCGAGCTACAAGCAGCATTTCTACGATACGGTGTGCGTGAACGAACCCTGCTTGTTTGAAGGCGAGACCTACTACGGGCACGGGACCTATACCCATCGGCTACCAACCATCCACGGATGCGACTCACTACTGATACTGCACCTGCATGTACTGTCGGAGGAGATGCGTGCGGGCATCAAGGCCATCCCGCTGATAGTGACCTCGGAGTCGCCCTACATAGAGCTCTACGACGCCAGCCGACACCACGACTGGAGCGAATGGCAGATGGGCGGCGAAGAGCAGCGGGCGACGCACCTCACCTACCGCTACCCGACGGAGAAAGACTCGGCGGTGATTGTGCTGGTAGCTTACAGTTATGAAGGCTGCTCGGATACGGCATCGGTGACGGCGAGAATTGACCGAACGATGGTGACGGTGCCAAATGTGTTCACCCCTAACCTGGAAAGAAACAAGGTGTGGCGGCCGGCACTGCTGGACGTGAGCGAGATGGAGGTGTGGATATACAGCCGTCAAGGGAACCTGGTGGCACACCTGGAAGGGACGGAGGCCTACTGGGACGGACGGAACTTGGACGGAACCCCCTGTCCGCAAGGGAACTACGTCTATCAGATGCGGTACCGCTCGACGCTGCGTCCCGAACGGGTATTGACAAAGTCGGGAAACATTATGATGATAAGATGAATTTAAAGTTAAAAATAAAAGTCAGGGATTAACAATATGAAAGAACTGATAGAGAAAGCGTGGGAGGATGCCACGCTGATGGAGCAGAAAGAGACGCGGGAGGCGGTGAAGGAAGCGATTGTGCTGCTGGACGAAGGTAAACTCCGCGTGGCAGAGAAAGCGGACGGCGGACACTGGAGGGTGAACGAATGGGTAAAGAAAGCCATCCTGCTCTACTTCAGGGTGCAAGGGATGCAGACGCTGGAAGCCGGCCCGATGGAATACCACGACAAAATACCGCTGAAGCACAACTTCGCGAAGAACGGCGTTCGGGTGGTGCCGCCGGCGGTGGCCCGTTACGGAGCCTATCTGGCTCCGGGCAGCATCTTGATGCCCAGCTATGTGAACATCGGCGCCTACGTGGATAGCGGCACGATGGTAGATACATGGGCGACGGTGGGCAGTTGCGCCCAGATAGGCAAAAACGTGCACCTAAGCGGCGGAGTGGGCATCGGCGGCGTACTGGAACCCTTACAGGCGAATCCCGTCATCATCGAAGACCATTGCTTCATCGGGAGCCGCTGCATTGTGGTGGAAGGTGCCCTGATAGGCGAAGAGGCAGTACTGGGGGCTGGCACGGTGATTACCGGCAGCACGCCCATCATTGATGTGAGCGGAAACGAGCCGGTGGAGTATCACGGGATGGTGCCCCCTCGCAGCGTAGTCATTCCCGGGAGCAGAACGAAGCACTTCCCCGCGGGTGAATATCAGGTGCCCTGCGCCCTGATTATCGGGCAACGCAAAGAGAGTACGGACAAGAAGACGTCGCTCAACGACGCATTGAGAGTGTTTAATGTCAAGTGTTAAGTGTTTAGTTATGATGAAAAAAGCGATTCTTTTTTTAGCCTTGGGGCTGGTGGCGACCGGATGCGTGAAACACGACGAGATGAGTTTCAGCGGTAAAGTGGTAGGGATACGCAGTTGTTCGGCCACCTACACCGACCAGAACGCAGGATATATCGTCCAACTGGAGACTCCGGCGTGCGTGGGCGGCACGGTGATTTCCACCGACAAGAAAGACACGATGCAGAACCTGGTGGTGCTGTACGAACCGCCCAGAATCATGCAGGTAGGCACCCACATGCACGGGAAGTTCTACATAGACAACAACTACTCGAAAGCCAACGGATGCGTGAACTGGAACGATCAGAACGTGAGCAACCTGCCTGAAGGAGTGTTCACGGAAGTCAATGTTGATTAAAAGTTGAAAAGAAAAAAGGATAAAAGACGAGAGATTAAGAATTAAGTTGTAATTTTGCATTCTCAAACGAAACATAAAAAAGAAGTAAGAATATGAAATTTATCGTCAACAGTCAGCAGCTTCTCAAACAGTTGCAGTCGCTCAGCGGCGTACTTTCGAGCAACAACACGATGCCCATCATCAACTGCTTCCACTTCCATCTGGAAGAGGGTAAGCTTACCATGAAAACGACAGACCTCTCGACGACCCTCGTGGCGCGGATGAATGTGGAGACTTCTCGGATGGACCAGCCTGAAGAGGTGGCCATTCCATCGAAGATGCTTCTTGACATCCTGAAGACCTTCGACGACGTGCCTCTGACCTTCGATGTAGATCAGAGCAACTACTCCATCGAGATTGCCTCGGGACAGGGTCAATACCATCTGGCGGGCATGGATGCCGCCACCTACCCCACCATGCCGACGGCAGAAGGCACGAACACGGTGGTGCTGGGAGGCAACGCGCTGGTGGAAGCCATCAACAAGACCGTCTTTGCAACGAGCAGCGACGAGATGCATCAGCAGATGAACGGCATCTTTTGCGAGATGACGCCCGACGGCATCACCTTTGTGGCCACCGACGCCCACAAGCTGGTCCGCTACCGCCGCAACGACGTCCACAGCAACGAGAGCACCAACTTCATCCTGCCCAAGAAGCCCATCATCATCGTGAAGAACATTCTGTCGGCCCGCAAGGAGGACAGTGAGGTGACGGTTGAATACAACAACACCAACCTTTTCATCACCTTCGACAACTTCTATATTGTCTGCCGTCTGGTAGATGGCCGCTACCCCAACTATGAGGCAGCCATTCCGAAGGACAATCCCAACAAGCTGATTATCGACCGCCAGTCGTTCCTGAACACCCTGCGCCGCGTGAGCATCTTCGCCAGCGAGGCCACCCGTCAGGTGCGTCTCTCCATCGGTACTGAGAAGATGGAAATCTCGGCCGAGGACATCGAGTTCTCAAACAAGGCCAACGAGACCATCCCATGCCAGTATGAGGGCGACCCGATGGATATCGGATTCAACGCCAAGTTCCTCACCGAGATGATTGGTAACCTCGACAGCGAGCAGGTGCTCATCGAGTTGTCGCATCCTTCGCGCGCGGGAATCATCTTCCCCTACTATACCGAAGCGCCCGAAGGCAAAGCCGATGACATCCTGATGCTGGTGATGCCGGTGATGCTGGCGAATTAATGGTTATTGGTTAAAGGTTGTTGAATTTTGAAAAACAAGGTTAATCTCTGGGGGACCCACGGGGCGACGGTGCTGGGCATCACGCTGGTGCTGTTCATGCTGGGGTTGTTGCTGGTGATAGAGTACCACTCCTACCGCCTGACGCACGACGCACAGGAGCGCATCACCTATAAGGTGGATCTCTCGCCCGAGGTCAGCGACTCGCTGGCCCTCGCCAATATGGCGGTGGTGGAGCAGATGCCGTATGTCAAACATGTGGATTACATCTCGCGGCAGAAAGCCGCCGAAATCTTCACCGAAGACCTGGGAGAGGACTTCGTGGGCTTCATCGGCTACAATCCGCTCTACCCTTCACTGATGGTGAACTTCCGCGTGGATTTGCTTCCCGACAACGGCAGCGAGGTGCTGGATCACTTCTGCGAAGAGGTGAGCCAACTGGAGGGTGTGACGGGAGTGGCCTACCAAGAGAATGTGGTCAGCGAACTGCGCGAAGTGTTTTACAAACTGTCATGGTTCCTCATTGTCTTTGTCGTGCTGCTGCTGATTATCACCATCGTGCTCATTGCCAGCCTTATCCGCATCGCTATCTATGCCCGCAGAGAGGCCATCGGCACCATGCGGATGGTGGGTGCCACCGTGAACTTCATCAGTCGTCCATTCCTATGGCGCAGCGTGCTTTATGGTGCCCTAGGCGGATTGATTGCTTCGTTGCTGACCGCTGTCACCATCGCTGTGGCCAACCATGAGTTCAGCCTGAATTTGACGGCATCGGAACACTGGATGTGGTACGGAATCATCGCCGTCACACTGATAATTGTAGGCATTGTGATTGCGTGGATATCCACCGCGGCCACTGTGAGAATGTACATCGCAAAAAACTGATACAAAATGGATAAACCTGTCATGAAAGAAAACGAGAACAAAGGATTCGAACTGGCCTTCGGCAAGGTCAACTACATCCTTATGGCAGCGGGGCTCGTGTTGCTCGCCGTTGGATACATACTTCTCAGCGGAGGCGGCTCAGACGACCCCAATGTGTTCAATCCCGCCATGTTCGACAGCCGCCGACTGGTGTTGTCGCCCATCCTCATCGTGTTGGGATTCGTCGTCGAGATTGTGGCCATCATGTACAAAAAGAAATAAGCCATGGAATGGTTTGAAGCACTGATACTCGGAATCATTCAAGGACTTACCGAATACCTGCCCGTCAGCAGCAGCGGCCATCTTGCCATCGGAGCCCACCTCTTCGGCCTTTCGGGCGAGGAGAACCTCACCTTCACCGTAGCGGTGCATGTAGCCACCGTGCTCAGCACCTGTGTCATCCTGTGGAAGGAGATTGTGTGGCTCTTCACCGACCTGTTTAAATGGAAATGGAACGAGGGCACGAAATATATCGTCAATATCCTCATTTCCATGATTCCCGTGGCTATCGTGGGCTTTTTCTTCAAAGACAAAGTGGAAGAGATATTCGGTAGCGGATTGCTGGTGGTGGGTATCTGCCTGCTGGTCACAGCATCCTTGCTGGCATTCAGCTACTTTGCCAAACCCCGTCAGCGTGAGCACATCTCCCCCTGGCATGCTTTTGTCATAGGCATAGCGCAGGCGTTGGCCGTGCTGCCCGGCCTTTCCCGCTCGGGAAGCACCATCGCCACTGGCTTGTTGCTCGGCAACAAGAAAGAGCGTTTGGCCCAGTTCTCCTTCCTGATGGTCATTCCTCCCATCCTCGGTGAGGCACTGCTCGATGTGAAAGACATGGCCGAGATGGGGGTCAGCCAGGCAATGGCAGGCCTCCCCACACTCTCGCTAATAGTGGGATTCCTTGCCGCTTTCGTCTGCGGATGTCTGGCGTGCAAATGGATGATCAACATTGTGAAGAAAGGCAAACTCATTTGGTTTGCCGTCTATTGCGCTGTCGTTGGCATCCTCACCATCGTACTGCCCTACGTGCTGTGATTACCCTCGAGCAGCTTCAGGCAGGTATCGTATTGTCCATTGACAAACCGCGTCAGTGGACCTCTTTCCAAGCCGTCAACAAAATTAAGGCCGTAGTACGTAACAACTACGGCCTTAAAAAGTTCAAGATCGGCCATGCCGGCACCTTGGACCCTCTGGCCACAGGCCTCCTGTTGGTCTGTCTCGGAAAGGCCACCAAAAGCATTCCCCAGTTGCAGGACGGCGACAAAGTATATACCGGCACCATGGTGTTCGGCGCCACCACCCCGTGCTACGATATGGAGCGGGCCATCGACCGTCGCCACCCCTACGAGCACATCACCAAGGAGAAGGTGGAAGAGGCCGTCCGCCAATTCGTCGGCACCATCATGCAGACGCCACCCATGTTCAGCGCGGTGAAGATTGACGGCAAGCGCGCCTATGAGCTGGCTCGCGAGGAGTCGGAGGCACAACAGAAACCTACCGCCAAACCCGTCAATGTCTATAGGTTTGATGTTATCCGATTCATTCAGTCCTTCGTCCCGCCACAGACCGACCTCATGACCGAACTCCCCAACCCCGAAAGACACCTCTACGACCATCCGCAATGCGTCATCCCCGAGGGGTTGCCGGCCATCGATTTCCGCATCCATTGCGGCAAAGGAACCTATATCCGCAGCCTAGCCCGCGACCTTGGGGAAGCCCTTGGAAGCGGTGCTTTCCTGGCATCGCTGCGCCGCGAACAGGTGGGGGATTATTCTGTCGATGAAGCAATCAAACTGGAAGAAATAAGCAGTTACCTCTGCGGCGAAAATGTTAAAAATGAGGACTTGCTGTAATTTTTTACCATTCTATGAAAAAAAAAACGTAATTTTGCATCGTTTTTAAGAACTCGTAATCTCTTATGGAATTGAAAGGAAAAATATCGCAAATCATCGGTGCCGTGGTCGATGTCATGTTCCCTGAAGGCGAGAACCTGCCCGACATCTACACCGCTCTCAGTGTGAAACGTGCCGACGGCCACGCCGTCATCCTCGAATGTCAGCAGGACATCGGAGAGAACACCATGCGCTGCATCGCCATGGACTCGACCGACGGTCTGGAGCGCGGCATGGAAGTCGAATCCCTCGGCGGTCCCATCTCGATGCCTGTAGGCGAAAACATCAACGGACGCCTTTTCAACGTCATTGGCGAGGCCATCGACGGAATGCCCACTCCCGAGCACGAGAAGCGCTACAGCATCCACCGCGATCCTCCCAAGTTCGAGAACCTCAGCACCAGTCAGGAGATTCTATATACCGGCATCAAGGTCATCGACCTCATCCAACCCTTCCTCAAGGGCGGCAAAATCGGTCTCTTCGGCGGTGCCGGTGTGGGCAAGACCGTGCTTATCCAGGAACTCATCAACAACATCGCCAAGAAATACAGCGGCATGTCGGTCTTTACCGGTGTCGGCGAACGTACCCGCGAGGGTAACGACCTGCTTCGCGAGATGATCGAAGCAGGCGTTATCAAATACGGCGAGGCGTTCCAGAAGAGCATGGAAGAAGGCAACTGGGACCTCAGCAAGATTGACAAGGAGGCTCTCAAGGACTCGAAATGCACTATGGTGTTCGGCCAGATGAACGAGACCCCCGGCGCCCGTGCACGTGTGGCGTTGGCCGGATTGACCTTGGCCGAGTACTACCGCGACGGTGACGAGAAGACCGGCGGACGCGACATCCTGCTCTTCATCGACAATATCTTCCGTTTCACCCAGGCCGGTTCCGAAGTATCGGCACTGCTGGGACGTATGCCTTCGGCTGTGGGTTACCAGCCCACCCTGGCCACCGAGATGGGTCTGATGCAGGAACGCATCACCTCCACCAAACGCGGTTCCATCACCTCGGTGCAGGCCGTCTATGTGCCTGCCGACGACTTGACCGACCCCGCCCCCGCCACCACCTTTGCCCACCTCGACGCACAGACGGTGCTTAGCCGCAAAATCTCCGAGCTCGGCATCTATCCCGCCGTCGATCCTCTGGCTTCCACCTCACGTATCCTCAGTCCCGACATTGTCGGCGACGAGCACTACGACACCGCCCAGAAGGTCAAGCAGATGCTACAGCGCTACAACGAGTTGCAGGACATCATCGCCATCCTCGGCATGGAGGAACTCGGCGAACAGGACAAACTAGTCGTCTCACGCGCCCGTCGCGTGCAGCGCTTCCTCTCGCAGCCTTTCTTCGTGGCCGAAGCATTCACTGGTTTGGAAGGCAAGTTCGTCAATATTGAAGACACCATCAAGGGATTCAAGATGATTCTCGACGGCGAAGTCGATTACCTGCCCGAGCAGGCATTCCTCATGGTCGGCACCATCGAGGAAGCCATTGAGAAGGGCGAGAAAATCTTAGCGGAGACCAAATGAAAGTAAAAATCACCAAACCCGACAGCACCCTCTTCGACGGTGACGCCTCGCTGGTGCAACTGCCCGGCACAGGCGGTCTGTTCGAGATACTCAACAACCACGCCCCCATCATCTCGTCGCTCTCCAAAGGGACCATCCGCCTCGTCACCGACGGCGGCGAACAGTCCTTCGACATCCGCGGCGGCGTAATCAAGGGGCAGCAGAACGACATCCTCATTCTCGTGCAATGACCATCGCCGACGCTTTGCTTGACGGTCAGCACGTTGATATCATGACCGACGGTGACACTATTACAAGCGTCGAACCCCATAGCCCGTGTGCAGCAGACATTGATGCGCATGGGCTTTCTGTTTTCCCGGGGCTTTGCAATATGCACTCCCATGCACCGATGACCCTCTTCCGCGGACTCGGCGACGACCAGCCGCTCGACCGCTGGCTCAACGACTATATCTGGCCCGCCGAACGGCGGCTCACCGACGAACTGGTATATCATGGCACCCTGCAGGCCTGCCGCGAGATGCTGGCCTCAGGCACCACCGCCTTCAACGACATGTACTTCCACTTGCCCGCGATGGCACAAGCCGTCGCAGAGAGCGGCATACGTGCCATGCTGGGACTGAACATCTTCGGCGACGGCCACGAACTGGACACGCTGGACGAAGTGATGCACCGGTGCAGCGATGCCGGCGTCCATCTCTCCATCGCACCCCATTCGATTTACGCCGTCAGCGAGAAAGGCCTGCGCCGCTCCGCCGATGCCTGCAGAGAATTGGGACGCCCTATGCACATCCACATGAGCGAGACACAGAAGGAAGTGGATGACTGCCTACGTGAGCACGGCTGCCGCCCCTGGGAATGGCTCGACCGTCTCGGCATCCTCGACCAATTGGGGTCCAACATCATAGCAGCCCATTGTCTTCATCTGTCCGACAACGAGATACGTCTCATCGGAGAGCATGGGATCACCTGCGTCCACTGCCCCAACTCAAACCTCAAACTTGGCTCAGGCTACCGTTTTCCCATGCTCGAACTCCTTGAGGCCGGTGCCCAAGTGGCACTTGGCACCGACGGAAGCGCCTCAAGCAACAACCTGGACATGATCGAGGTGATGAAGACCGCGGCCCTGCTCCAGAAGGGATGGCGAGGCGACCCCACCGTGGTGCCAGCAAGGCAGATTCTCTCTGTCGCCACCCTCGGGCATACAATAGCCCCCGGGCAGCCCGCCAGCCTCTTCCTGGCCGACGTGGGAAGCCTCTCCGACCTCGTCTATGCCTCCCACGGCGACTGCGTCAGACTCACCCTGGTGTCCGGCCGCATCGTCTATCAGCGCCTGCGGCCGCTTGGGCGGCGTAGCCGCTCTGGGCGAATAAAAATGTAGCACCTTAATAAAGATGCAAGAATGCAAAACGCAAAAAAAAATCAAGAATTCCTTTGAGGCACATTTGTGCCGTCAGATTGCGTTTTGCATTCTTGCTTTGAGACCAATAGGCGGCGGCGTAAGCCGCCTGACATCCTTTCCTTCACCTCTGCATCAACTCCGTCTTACCTCCGTCTCAACTCCGTCTCACCTCCGTCTCACCTCCGTCTCACCTCCGTTGGACAACGGAGGTGGTATGGAGAAGAAACGCAGATGAAACGCAGGCGAAATGGTATCAATAGAGGGTTCCGACATTTAAAGGATATTTTTTTTAATAAGATACAATAATTCATTTTGTGTTTTCGTTATGGGGGAAAATTAGAGATAAAGAGATGAAACTTTCGCAATTCCGATTCAACCTGCCGAAGGAGCTGATTGCCGAAAAGCCCGTCCGCAACCGCGACGAGGCCCGCATGCTGGTGCTGCACCGCGACACCGGCGAGGTGGAACACCGCCTGTTCAAAGACTTCATTGAATATGTGGATAAGGACGATGTGGTGGTGGCTAACAACACGCGCGTCTTCCCCTCCCTGCTCGAGGGCGAGAAGGAGAAGACCGGCGCCCGCATCGAGGTGCTGCTTCTTCGCGAGTTGAACAGCGAGACGCGCCTGTGGGATGTGATCGTGGATCCCGCCCGCAAGATAAGGATAGGCAACAAACTGTATTTCGGCACCAACGACGCCCTGGTGGCGGAGGTGGTGGATAACACGACGAGCCGCGGACGCACCATCCGCTTCCTGTTCGATGGAAGCCACGAGGAATTCATTAGCATCATACGCGGCATGGGCCGGACGCCGCTGCCCGAGGAGCTGCGCCGTCTGCGCGACATCGAGAAGAGCGACGCCGAGAACTACCAGACGATCTATGCGAAGAACGAAGGCTCGGTGGCGGCGCCCATCGCAGGTCTCCACTTCAGTCGTGAGCTGTTGAAAAGACTGGAGATTAAAGACGTGAAGTGGGCCGAGCTGACCCTGCACACGGGCATGGGCGAATTCAAGGCCATTGAGGTGGAAGACCTATCGAAACACCGCATGGATGCCGAGGAGATGCATTTGGGGCAGGAGACCTGCAACGCCATCATGGCGGCGAAAGGGAGCGGCCACCATGTGTGCTGCGTAGGCACCACGACGATGCGAGCCCTGGAGAGCGCGGTGACGATTCCCGGAAAGGTGTGCCCATTCGACGGCTGGACGAACAAGTTCATCTTCCCTCCCCACGAGTTCACGACGGCCGACATGATGGTGACCAATTTCCACCACCCGATGAGCAGCCAGTTCATCATGGTAAGTGCTTTTGCCGGTCCCGACCTGCTGATGCAGACCTATCAGACAGCCATCAAGGAGAAGTACCGCTTCTCGACCTACGGCGACGCGATGCTGATTCTATAAGGAGAGAAAGAAGTTATCGCGCTTCGCGCTAGAAGTAAAAGAAGTTAAAGACAAATGTTTCTGTCAACAACGAAGACGACACTATTGTCTTTAACTCCTAGTAAGCAACGCGAGCGATAACTTCTTTAACTTCTTTAACTACCCCAAAAATAAAGACATGACTCCCCTAGCCGAAATCCTTCGTCCCAAGTCATTAGATGATTATATCGGACAACAGCACCTTGTGGGACAGGGTGCTGTTCTTCGCACGTTGATAGAGAGCGGCAATATCCCCTCAATGATTTTCTGGGGTCCCCCGGGCATCGGCAAAACGACGCTGGCCATGATTATCAGCAACACGCTGCACCGCCCGTTCCATACGCTCAGCGCCATCAGCAGCGGCGTGAAGGAGGTGCGCGAGGTCATCAATGCAGCCCAGGAGGAAGAGGGCTCCATACTCTTCATCGACGAAATCCACCGCTTCAACAAAGCCCAGCAGGACTCGCTGCTCGGCGCTGTGGAGCGCGGCACCATCACGCTGATTGGCGCCACTACTGAGAATCCCTCGTTCGAGGTTATCTCCGCCCTACTCTCCCGCTGCCAAGTGTATGTGCTAAAGGAGTTCGGCGAGGAGGAGATGCGGCAGCTGACAGCGTCGGCTGTGAGGTACTACGCTTTGCAAGGCATCAAAGTCGAGGTGAAGGAAGACGAGGCCCTGATGCGCATCAGCGGCGGCGACGCCCGCAAACTTTTAAGTGCCATCGAGCTGGTGGTAAACCGCATCGGCAGCAATCATATCATCATCGACAACAAGAGGGCCACCGAAGTGGTGCAGCAGAACCTGGCTTTCTACGACAAGCAGGGCGAGATGCACTACGATATCATCTCGGCCTTCATCAAGAGCATGCGCGGCAGCGATCCCAACGGGGCTGTCTATTGGCTGGCGAGGATGATTGAAGGCGGCGAGGATCCGCTGTTCATCGCCCGCCGCATGCTGATATTCGCCAGCGAGGACATAGGCAACGCGAACCCCAACGCGCTGCTGCTGGCGAACGCCACGTTCGACGCGGTGAGCAAGATAGGCTACCCCGAGTGCCGCATCAACCTGTCGCAGTGTGCCTGCTATCTGGCCTGCTCGGCGAAGAGCAACGCGACGTATATGGCGCTGGAGAACGCCACAAGCATGATACGCCGCACGGGCGACCTGCCGGTGCCGCTGCACATACGCAACGCCCCCACCAAGCTGATGAAGCAGCTGGGCTACCACGAGGGCTACAAGTACGCCCATGATTTCGCGAAGAACGCCTTGGGGGGCTTCACGGAGCAGGAGTACCTGCCGCAGGGCCTGGAGGGCACGAGGTTCTACGAACCCGGCAACACGCCGCGCGAGCAGGAGACCCGCAACAGCCTGCGCCAGCGCTGGGGAGGGAAGTACGGCTACTGACAGTAGTCTTTCAAAGACGTTTGCATGATACGCTGGAACGAGTTCTCGAATTTTGAGCGCTCAAGGTAGCCACACTGGTGGGCCAAACGAGTCATGTCGTCAGGATTGTCGGTGTGGTAGGATTGCTGTTGCTCGTTCAGGAGCCGCAACGCGTACTCTATGCGCTGCGACTCGACATAGTCGGAGAAGGAGGTGCCGCACTGCCGGTGGACGGCGTCGATGATATCGTCCTCCGAAACACGGAAGTAATCGGCCAAGAGGAACACCGAAAGATCGGGGTTCAAAAACGCTTTCTCCCTCTCCATGTATTCAACCAGATTGCGGCCGAGGTGCCTCAAATCGCGCCGGGAATGAGGGATTAAACGCTGCCGACTTTCATTGAGTACTTCGACGCTTACAGGGGTCCGGAAGGCGCAGTAGCCGATGAAGAACATATCCACAGCCTGCAGGGCGGCGCCAAAGGCAGTACCCACGACCGGTCGCGGTGTGTTGAAAGGATACATGACATAACTGAACACCACGAAGAAGCAGTTGAGGGCCACGAAGAGGTAGGTGCCCAGAAGGTCGGCGCGGTTGACGCGGTTGACAGAGTAGTAATCGTCGAGCAGGCGGCTAAAACGGTTGATGCGGATGATGCTGTAGATGCCAACGAAGGTTGTCTCGGCGACGATAAGGAACCAGTAGAGGTAGAAGTGCACGACAACGATCAGGTTGTAGCGCCAGCTGCCCGCAAAGAAGTGGTGTGCAATGCTTTCGCTGCCGCGCTGAATCCAGAGGCGGTACATGTCGTCGCCGCCGATGATTACCGATGCGGACATGAGGGCCACGAGTACGACCGCCGGTATGCCGAGCATGTGGAGCCTGGTCAGCTTCGGGCGATTCTGTTCAGTGTCGGTCAGGTTGGTGACTGCAGACAGGATGAGCGGGGGTGTGAACAAGGAGAGCACCATGAACATGATGACAAGGAGATACTCGCCTTTGAGGAAGCTGTTGAAGAAGGTGCTGTAGAGGATGACCGCCAGACCCATCGACATCAAAGCCGCCATGATGAGCCACTGAGCCACAAGCACATGGCGTTTGAAAAAGAGTGTCACAAAGGGCCAATAGAGAGCCGAGAGGCCCAGGAGGAAATAGATCAATGCTATCGGTGTCATGATTCGAGGTTTTTAGTACGTATATATTCTGCCAGATAACGGGCGTCGTATTTCATGCGGTATGCCAAAAGGCCAGACATAAACTGCACACCCGCCAGCAGCGTGCAGCCCACGATGAGCCAGTACTTATAGTAGGGAGGCCTCATATAGGCAGCATAGTATATGATTGCGGCCAGCGGGACAAAGATCCAAACGATAATGTTGTATTCGCGCACGTTGAAGAACGGTAGGTTCATATCCTCGGCATAATAGCTGTTGTAGCGGCGTTGGAAGCGGCGTATCTTCAACGTAGCGATGATGACTAGTATGAACGAATAGACGATGAGCACTGTCGGGAAGACTCCATATTTCCATATAGTCATGAAGTTCCATGCCGCATCTTCTTTATTCCAAGAGATACCATACTCACGGTAATAACGGCACATCTCCTCGTAGCGACGGGGACCCAGCCAGAAGACTGCGACGGTGAGGCCAATGATAAACAGCAGCGGAATCACAAAGACACGCCTCTGCTCGAGGGTGGCCCCACGGGCCTCGGTATGCGAACAGATGGCAAGATAATACATCGGGCCACATACCACAGCCAACACCTCAAACGTATAGGTATAGATGAAAATATGCTCTTCCTGTCCTCGGAAAAAGACACCGAAGACTGTCATTGCGACGGCCTCAATCAAGAGCATCAGGCTCAAGACCACCTGCGACCTTGTGGGACGGCGACGCCCCATCACAATTACCAGCGCCCAAATTGCCGAAACAAACGCCGGCACATACAAAATGTAACTCCACCTCATTTTGAATTGAAAATTGAAATTATTGTCTATCTTTTTCTATAAACTTTACTAATTCATCGACGGCATCCTTCTGGTCGATGTCGCGCTTGACGATTTCTTTGCCTTTGTAGAGGGTGATCTTCCCGTGGCCGGAACCGACGTATCCGTAGTCGGCGTCGGCCATCTCGCCCGGGCCGTTTACGATGCAGCCCATCACGCCAATCTTGACGCCAACGAGATGTTTCGTCTTTTCTTTTATCTCACGCAAGGCAGTTTGGATGTCGTACTGCGTACGTCCGCACGAGGGGCAGGCAATGTATTCGGGCTGCGTGATGCGGGCGCCGACGGCCTGCAGGATGTCGTATGCGATGGGCATCTCGTGCTCGGGGTCTTCGGTGAGACTGACGCGCACCGTGTCGCCGATGCCATCCAGCAGCAGCGCCCCGATGCCGGCGGCACTCTTGAGGCGCCCCTGCATGCCGTCGCCAGCTTCGGTAACACCCAGGTGTATCGAGTAGTCCATGCCGAGGGCGTGCATCTTCTGCACGAATAGGCGCGTGCTATCGACCATCACCTTCACGTTGCTGGCCTTCATGGAGAAGACGAGGTCGTGGTAGTCCTGTTCCTCGCAGACGCGGGCAAACTCGATGGCCGACTGCGCCATTCCCTCGGGCGTGTTGCCGTAGCGACTCATGATGCGCTCCGAGAGCGAGCCGTGGTTGGTGCCGATGCGCATGGCGGTGTGGTGTGCCTTGCAGATGTCGATGAGCGTGGCCATACGCTCCCCTATCCTCTTCAGCTCGTCATTGTATTCCTGCTCGGTGAACTCCAGCTTGCCGGTGTTGCGGTCGGTGTAGTTGCCCGGGTTGACGCGTACCTTCTCCACCAGCGTGGCGGCAACTTCGGCGGCCTTGGGGTTGAAGTGGATGTCGGCCACCAGCGGCACCTCGCAGCCGCGCTTGAGGAGTTCCTCCTTGATACGGCCGAGGTTCTCCGCCGCCTTCACGTCGGGTGCCGTGATGCGCACCAGCTCGCAGCCCGCCTCCACCATGCGGAGCGCCTGCTCCACGGTGGCACGGGTGTCCATTGTGTCGGTGTTCGTCATGCTCTGCACGCGGACGGGCGCCCCCCCGCCCAGCGTCAGATGGCCTATATGTATCTGTCTGCTCATATATTTTCTATTACTTCAATGTCATCCATACACTTTTGCCTTCAGGCAATTCGTATTTCCACAGCACGAAACCATACTGCGGATGAAACCAGTAGGTGACGTGATAGTGCCCAATGTCTTTGTGATGATTGGTGTTCTCTCCAGTAACAATAAAGCATTCTATATTCTCACCCCTGTAGTTAAGTGTATCAACACCACCTTGATTGTATGCATATTCTATGGTTTTTCCATTGGCAACAGAGAAAGTAGATTTCGTGACAGTTATACTGCCCTTGGACGAAACATAACATCCCACGGGAAGTGAGAATGTCGGGAAAGGCACTACCTCGGAGAAGGCCATCATTCCCATGCGTGGTGGATGCAATTCCACACGGTCTTTGCTTTCGGTGTAACCCGTTTTCTCCACGTATACCGATGTGCCCTCAAGGGTGAAGTATTCATATTTGAGACCGAACTGACCGAAGAATTTGTTTTTCGACGTCGTCATCATGATCTCAAACGTGGTGTCAGACACCGCACATCCATCAGCAAAAGTCACATCATATGTATATGAACTTCCGAAGGG
>JAGCYV010000077.1 GCA_017960605.1 Bacteroidales bacterium
GATACACTCCTGCTTGATGGCAGCAAAGCCGTCCTCACGCTGGTCCTTGTTGGCGATGCCCTGCTTGCTGAAGTCGTAGCACTTCTGGTAGACGGCGTCGCGTACGCGCTGGCGCAGCTCCTCGTCGTTCACCTCGTGGCAGTATTCGCGTTTCTCGGTCTTGCCAGCCTCCACGGTCAGCTCGTCGAGCACGCGGCACTGAATCTTAATAGCCTCGTGGGCAGCCTTGAGGGCGTTGAGCATCACATCCTCGCTGACCTCCTTCATCTCGCCTTCTACCATCATGATGTTGTCGGCAGTGGCCGCCACGATAAGGTCTAGGTCGGCGCGGTCAATGTCGGCCATGGGAGTGTTGATTACGTAATGACCGTCGAGGTAGCTCACGCGTACCTCGCTGACGGGACCATTGAAGGGGATGTCGCTCACGGCGAGGGCCGAAGCAGCGGCCAGAGCGGCCAGTTGGTCGGGCATAGTGTCTTTATCGCCGCTGATGAGGGTGATGTTCACCTGAACCTCGGCGTGGAAATTGTCGGGGAAAAGGGGACGCAGGGCACGGTCGACCAGTCGGGCGATGAGGATTTCATGCTCCGAGGGACGGGCCTCGCGCTTGAAGAAACCGCCAGGGAAGCGACCCATAGCAGCATATTTTTCCTGATAGTCAACGGTGAGGGGCATGAAATCGACGTTCTCACCCACCTCTTTCTTCGAACAGACGGTGGCCAGAAGCATCGTGTCGTTCATGCGGACAACGGCAGCGCCGTCGGCCTGTTTGGCCAGCTTGCCGGTCTCGATTTCGATCATGCGGCCGTCGCCGAGATCGAACTTTTTAGTGATAATGTTCATTGTTTTTTATTGTTTTCTATTACTTTACCGCAGCCTCAGGGACCGTCCCCGAGACCCATAAAAGTGTTAATATTCAAATTACTATCTCCTTCGGCGGACATCTAACGACCGGCAAAAAGAAAGTGCAAAGATACAATAAATTCCTGACATACAGAAAAAAGATTTGGCCGAATAAGAAAAAGTTAGTATCTTTGCAGTTTGAAATAACCGCTTTGAAACTATAGCAAACACGGCTATTATTCAATAAGACATGGCAAAGACAAACAATCAATAATTCGAGAATATGAGCACTCTAACAAACCTTCCCGACCTGTTAGGTCTACATTTCGGCAACCCGCTCGGCCTGACGCCGCTGGCGATGCTGATTATTATTTTTGTGGTGGTAGGAGTCATGACCTATTTCAACCACCAGATACGCTACCGTGACGGAGGCAGTTACTACCCTGTGCTATACACCCTTTTCGGAGTGTCGCTGGTAGCGGTGTTCTATTACGTGTTCCAGGCCGACCTGCCGAAAATCGAAGACACAGCCTGCATCGGCTGGCACTGCCGCTCATCGCTGGTCGGTGGTGTTGCATGGGCCGTTGTAGGCATAGTCCTGACCTCTCTAGTGTCGTTTGGCCTGTTTATCGCCACGATGCAGATTGTCGCCCAGTTGTCGGTAGAAGCCGGCATGTCGTTGGAAGAGAAGCGCTGGAAAGAGTGGAAATGGGGACTGGGCATTGTACTTTTCGGCATGGCAGTAACCGGAATAGCCTTCGAAATAAACCAGAACATAGGAAGCTGGGCTTTGCTAGTAACAGCACTTGCTACCGTGGCTTTTGTAATCTTCAAAATTGTGCGCGACACTATCTACTGCCACAATTTCCTGTGGGCACTACTCATCGGCTTGGTGTTCCTGCTGGGTACCGCCGCATCAATGGCCCTCTTCCTTGAGGTGATACACGCATGTGTTTATCTTGTCGTATTCCTTGTCACCTTCCTTTCGATGGCAAAAGCCCGAAAGAAAAAACCATCTAAGAAATGAAAAAGCCCAAATCGTTTTCGCGTCGGCTTAGCCGGCGGGTAACTATATTTGTTGCCATCATATTTGTTGCGCAACTGGTTGTCGTCGGGCTGACTTCCAACAAGATTATCGCCGACGAAGCGGCTGTCTCCACACGCCACATGCTCCACGGGACCATCAGCGAGATAGAACTCCCGCTGGGCAAGATTGAGATAGCCACAGGAACTGTGGCTGCCCTCATATCGTCGATGTCAGATGTGAACTATGCAGGGATGGTGATGAGCCGCACCGTGGAGGTCGACTCGCTCATCTGCGGCGGCTCGGTGATATTCCCCACCGCCCAAGGTCCCCAGGCACTTATGAGTTACCAAGACTCGACAGGTACGGTCCACAGCTACCCTCTGACGGGTGGATGGAAAGACGACTCGTGGGTGTGCCGCGCCCTTGCCTATGTCGACCAAGTACGCGCTCCATTCTGGGTCGAACCCTATCAGGCCGAGGGGAAACGCGACTTGCGTGTGATTGCCTATTGCTATCCCATCTACCGTGTGACAGGCGACGACAGCGTGCTCTATGCCGTGGTGTCATCCGAGCTGCCTGTTGACTGGATAGAGCACAAGTGCGAGTCGCTGCGCCCCTACCCCCACTCGCTGACCACAATCGTGTGCGGCAACACTGTCATCGGGCTACACGACAGCGTGCTCATTGCCCAGATTCAAACAGCATTTGCCGAGGACAAAGAGTTGCAGGAACTGCAAGAAGACATGAAGCAAGGGGTGGACAGTATGCGCCGCATAGGGTCCGGCACTAAATTGGGCTACGTCGTTTATGGTCCACTGCACAACGGATGGATGGCGTCAGTGGTATGCCAATACAAGGAAGTGCTACGCCGCTCCTCTTTGATGCATACCAATCTGCTTATCATTGGGCTTATCGTCATTGCTCTACTCTATATCATCTGTCGCCTTGTCATCCATCGTTTGACAACACCCATCACACAACTCTCCGATGCCGCACTGCGCATGGCCAAGGGTGACTTGAACACCCAGCTGCCTGAAATCAAGAGCGGCGACGAAATGATGCACCTGCACGACTCGTTCGTTTACATGCAGAACTCCATCACCGACTATATCGACGAACTGAAAACCACCACGGCAGCCAACGAGCGCATGGAGTCGGAACTCAACGTAGCACGCAACATACAGATGGGCATGCTACGCACCGACTTCCCCGAGAATGTCGCAGCGCTGCTGGTTCCCGCCAAGGAAGTGGGCGGCGACCTCTACGACTTTGTCCAGAAGGGTGACTACCTCTACTTCACCATCGGCGACGTCTCGGGCAAAGGCGTTCCTGCCTCGCTGATGATGGCCATCACTCGGGCCGGACTCCGTTTTGTGTCGGGCATCGACCAGACGATGGACAAGTTGCTGGAACGCATCAACGTCAGCGTCACCGACACAAACTCCAACGACATGTTCGTCACACTCTTCATGGCCCGCGTCAACCTCAAGACCCGCCACATGGAATACTGCAACGCCGGGCACAACCCCATCATCGTGGCGCCTCCCGACGGCGATCCCTACTTCCTCAAGGCCAAACCCAACTTGGCAATAGGTCTCTTCGAGGACTTTGTGTATGAAGCTGAAAGTCTCGACCTGGCTGCCGGCACACGCCTGGTGCTCTACACCGACGGCGTCAACGAGGCCGAGCGTGCCGACAAGAGTCTCTTCGGCAACGACCGATTGCTGGCATGGGCAGGAAGCGCCTTGGTGCGCGACACCGCCACCAGCGACAAGGATGTGGTCGACAGCTTGTACAATGAAGTGCTACAATACACCGAAGGCAACCCGCAAAACGACGACATCACTATCATGAGCATTTTTATTGATTGAATATTCAAACATTCAACTAGATGAAAAAAAGATTCAACCCCATAAAGGATAAAAGCAGCGAAATCATCGAGTTTCTCATGGCTTCGCCCGATATGCCTACAGACGAAACCCTTTGCTTCAAGATACGCCTCTCCGTCGAGGAAGCCGTCGAAAACGTGGTGCGCTACGCCTACGAGGGCGGCATCGGGTGGCTCGAAGCAGGCACCTCGCTCGACAAGGACACGCTGATACTCACCATCGAGCTGCGCGACGCCGGCGTCCCCTTCAACCCGCTGGACCGCGAAGACCCCGACATCACTCTCTCGGCCGAGGAGCGTGAGGTGGGCGGCCTAGGCATCTTCCTTTGCAAGCAGATGATGGACAGTCTGAACTACCGCTATGAGGACGGCAACAACATCCTCACCATGACAAAGAAAATCAACAAATAATGATTTAATGTGTTAATGTATGGATGCTTGAGTCGATGAAGCAACAATACTCGAGCAATCAAGCAACTAAACAATATTACAATGGACATAACGATAAAAAACGAAGGAGAGAAAACCCTGGTGACCCTCAACGGACGCCTCGACACCACCAATGCCGACCAATTTCAGGCCGATATCCAGCCGCTGATGACCTCACCCAAGCCCGACATCGACATCGACTGCTCGGGTATGACCTACACATCGTCACAGGGTCTCCGCATCTTCCTCTCGCTCCAGAAGAGCGTCCTCGCCCGTGGAGGCAAGATGGTGATGCTCAACATGAACCCGCAGGTGAAAGAGGTCTTCGACATCACCGGATTCTCCAATATCATAGCCATCCGATAGATAGTACGCGCCATGAAGCTCGACATGCACTGCGAAATGATTCTCGACGAGTACCGTGAGCGGATCCCCATCCTCAACAAGATACGGGAGGTGGTGCTCGACATACTGCAGCGGACGATGAAAGAGAACAACATGGTAGTCACCGCCATTGAAGGCCGTGTAAAAACCGAGAAAAGCCTCGCTGGCAAGCTGGAGCTGAAAGGAAATAAATACCACACTATCGACGACATCACCGATATCGTGGGAGTCCGCATTATCACCTTCTTCAGCGACGAGGTGGACCAGATTGCCGCCCTCGTGGAACGCATGTTTGAGATTGACTGGGACAACTCGGTCGATAAACGCAAGATGCTGGAGATAGACCGTTTCGGCTATATGTCGCTCCACTACATCTGCCGCATCCCCAAGTCGCTCTATGAAGACCCCCAGCAGCCACTGATAAACGAGATCCGTTTCGAGTTGCAGATGCGCACAGCCTTGCAGCACGTGTGGGCCAACATGCAGCACGACACCGGCTACAAGAGCGAGGTGGAGATACCCACTGAGCATCAGCGCAGCCTCAACCGCCTAGCGGGCATCCTCGAACTCGCCGACGAACAGTTCAGCCGCATCCGCAAGGAAATCAACGACTACCGACGCAACGTGCAGTCGCTCGTGGCCAGCGGTAACTTCGACGATGTGCCACTCAACGGCGACACCTTCCGCAGCTACTGCCAGTTGAAACCATTCCAGCGTCTCGCTGTCAAAATCGCCACCATCAACCAAGCCGAACTCTATGAAGACAGTCCAATGCCCTACTATCAGGTTTTGCTCCGCCTCGAAATGAAAACAATCGGCGACGTAGAACGCATGCGCTCGGAATGCAGCGAAGGGGCTTACCAGTTGGCACTGATACAGTTGGCCGGCACCGGACTCGATATTGTAGCCTACTCTGTAGCGTTGCAAAACCTCTGCATCGTCAAGATACTCAAATTGGGATTTGGCGTTGCAGGTCTCACCAGCATGTTCAACGCCATCTATGGCGAAAGCGCCTACAACGCCCAGCGCGCCGACCGCATCTTCCAGCAGGCCATACGAAGCAACTTGATATAAAGTTAGAAATTGAAAAATTGGAATCAGCAAACCCTTAACTCATAACTCTTAACTCATAACTGTAATGGACACTTCCCTATTCGACAAGGCTGCACAGTTCGCCATCGAGGCCCATCGAGGAGCCGAACGGCGCGGGAAAGGATTCCCTTATATCATCCATCCCATGGAGGCCGCCTCCATCGTGGCCACCGTCACCAACGACCCCGAGATGCTAGCCGCCGCTATCCTCCACGACACCGTGGAGGATACCGATGTTACCATAGAACAGATTGAAGAACTTTTCGGCCCGCGGGTGGCGCATCTTGTGAATGTGGAGACAGCTCAGAAAGGAACCTCGTGGCGCGCCCGTCGGGAAGTCCAGATCGAACGGTTCCGTAAGGCCGACCGCGACAGCAAGAGTGTGGCCTTGGGCGACAAACTTTCCAACCTCAGGGCTATCGCCCTCGACTACCGCAAGCTCGGTGACGCCCTCTGGAGCCGTTTCCGCGCCCCTGAAGGCAAGAAAGATATCGAGTGGTACTACCGCAGCCTCGCCTCGTCCCTCGCCGTCCTGGCCGATACCGACCCCTACCAAGAATACCTTGCCCTTATAGAGGACACTTTTCCTAGAGGATAGACTTCACTCCAGCAATATATAAAAAAGGAAGCAAGCGTTTTATGCTTGCTTCCCTTTTTCGTAGGCCTCCCTTAGTTTGGGGTTGCCTTCGATTTCGTTTGGTGAGCCCACGCCGCCGCAGAACACGTGGCCTTTGAGTGCCGACTTGCCGAAGCAGTCAATCCAGCCTTGCAAGCCGCTCTCGGCGCGCGCGGGGACGTGTGCCTCATCCTCAAAAGCGGTTGTCAGCAGGTAGACTTCGCGGAAGCGGTAGTCCTTGGGGAACATAGCGTTCATACGGTCTATGAGGGTCTTCATCTGGCCACTCATCTCGTAGTAGTAGATGGGCGTGGCCCAGCAGACAACGTCGGCGTTCAGCACGCTCTCCATAATGGCAGGCACGTCGTCCTTGAAGATGCAGGCACCCGTCTGCTGGCACGAGAGGCAGCCCACACAGAACCGGATGTCCCTGCCGCGCAGCGAGATGAGTTCTACCTGATGCCCAGCGGCTTTCGCACCCTCGGCAAACTGCTCCGCCAAAGCGTGGCTGTTCGAGCCCGGCCGAAGGCTGGTAGATATAACGATTACTCTCTTCATATTTTTATCTTTTTGATTAATGACAAATCATTACTTGACAGGGCCTCGAAATTGGCCTCAATCTTCTCTATGTCCCAATCCCACCATTTCAACTTCAACAGATAGGCGATGAACTCGTCGTCAAAACGCATCCTGACCACTCGGCAGGGATTTCCCACGGCAACAGCGTATGGAGGAATGTCTGAGGCAACAACAGAGTTGGCTCCGATAATTGCTCCGTCACCTATGTGAACGCCTGGCATGATGGTAACATGC